>JBEHYF010000021.1:0-47899 GCA_048498315.1 Actinomycetota bacterium | reverse complement strand
GTGGCGGCCACCTCGTCGAACACTGCCCCTCTCGCCGCGGCCCTGGCCGCGGCGAGCGCGCGAAGCCGAGGCCCATGCCGATCGCGCGGCTGTCCACGACGCGGACCGGAACCGGTGCGTCGTTCGCGGCCAGCCGCGCGGACTCCACGGTTCCAGACATCGCACCGGAAAGACGCACGGACACGATCCCCGTGGCCCCCGACGCGGCGGCGTCCCGGTAGGCGAGCGCGAACCGGGCTGGCGGCGGCCGCGAGGTGACCGGCCGCCAGTCGCGGACGCCCCGGGCGGCGTCGGCAGCCGTACGCGCGTGCCCTTCTTCCTGGGGCGCTCCGCCGATCGCGACGCGCAGCGGCACCGCCGCGACGCCGTACTCGGCGACCAGATCGTCGGGCAGGCAGGCGGTGGAGTCGGTGACGACGGCGACCGCTCCTGCCATGCCGGGAGTGTAGTGCGCTCGACCGCGCCTCGATCCGGAGACCCGCCTCTGTCACGTGATCGGGCGGGCTGCCCTGAATCCGGGTGGCCCGGGATCGGGCAGGCCCCGGTTCAGGACGGCCCGGGGGCAGGGCGACGGCGGTCGCTGCGGTGCCGGCTCCCGGCCAGGACCGTCGTCCGTCCGCCGGAACCGCGGGCGGAACGGTCTGCGCCCACTCGGCCCGGTCGGCCGGCGCCCGGTGGATCCGCGACCTCCGCCTCCACTGCTACGCGCATCGACCTGCTCTGCGGGCCGGTGCCGAAGTCATCGCGGTCCTCGGCCGCCGCGTAGCCGCGCCGGCACACGCAGGACCGCGGAGGGCGCTCCACGGACCGTCCGGTCAGGGCGTGCCCACGCCGAGAGCCCTGCGTACGGCGATCTCCACGGGCGAGTAGGCACCGTCCGCGCGATCCAGCTCCAGAGGGCCGGCCGGGTCGAGGGGCGGCTGGGCGATGAACCGCGGAACCATGCCGCGATGCGGCTGGGCGCCGTGGATCAGGAACGGATGGCACAGATAGACGTCGCCGGCCTGGCCGGTGGCGAGCGCGGTGCGGCGGTCGAAGGCGTCGAGGCGGCCCGCCGCGTCCATCTCCTGGCAGAGGGCGAGCATGCTTCTGCCCTCCTCCCCCGCGGCGACCAGGAACGGCGGCACGTCCAGGTGCGAGCCGACCTTGATACGGGTCGGCGCGTCGTCGGGGCCGACGTCGGAGAACAGGAAGAGCATGAGCAGCGCGCGGCCGCGCGACCGGAGGTTGAGCCAGGGCCACGTCTCGCCGTCGGTCCGGTAGCTACCCTCCACGTGCCAGCCGGCGTCGCCCGGGTCGTCCGGGTGCGGGAAGCGGATCGGGAAGGTGCCCAGGCCGCCGCGCGGAACCCAGCGGCCCGCGCCGACGAGCTGATCGAACGCCGCGTGCAGCCGCGGCGTGTTGGCCGCCTGCCGGAACGGCTTCTCGGCGGTTCCCCCGATACGGATCACTGGCCGGGTCCATGTCGCGGGATCGCCGGGGTCGAGCCCGGTCATCCGCCACAGGATCACGCGGCCGGCGTCCGCGACCGCACGGGGGAACGCCGCCGGCACGCGCACGAAGCCGTTCGCGATGAACTCCTCGACCTGCTCCGCCGTGAGCGTGGTCATCGGTCGCCTCACCCCTGGCCGCTCATCCTGGACGGCCGCCGGACCCGGCTCAACCCGTTTTCCGCGGTGCCGGGTCGCTCACGATGGGCCGTGTCCCCCGCCCGCCCACCACGGAGACCTACGGCGCCGGCCGCACGCCGCACCGCACGCCGCGGTCTCCCCGGCGGCGACGCGCTGGACGCGGGCGGCGGGTGATCCGGGGCCGGCGACGAAGGGACAGGATGAGACCGCCGTCCAGCACCGGCGAGCCGGCTCCAGCGGTACGGGACGCGGCCGGCGGACGATCAACCCCGGGGTCCCGGATCCGTCTCCGGGCAACGGTGCGATCGTACGCGGCCAGGCGTCCGCCGCGACGTCCGCCGCGAGCCGCCACGGCGGGGCGCGGGGCGCGTGCCACCGGCTGCTCGGGCACGAAGGGTGGGGCGGGTCACCCGGGCCGGCCGGTCTCCGGGGCCGCCGCCCGGGCGGACGGCGGTCCACGTCAGTGGAGGGCGGCGGGCGTGTAGACGTGCAGCGGGACCGCGGCGCGGCGCAGCCGTACGGCGCGTCGCTCCAACAGGGAGATGACGTCGGGCTCGCGGGTGAGCCATCCGCCGGTCTGCCGCCCCCTGGAGTCGTAGTCGTGGATCAGCGCGGTATGCCGGTCGAACACCAGGAAGTCGAAGTGTTCGGCGTTGGGCAGCCGGATACCGGAATGGCAGCCGACGATCTCGATGTTCTCTCCGAGTCCGGCCCGGACGCGGTACGTCTCCATCTCATATCGCAGATAACGCGACAGCGGCTCCTGGACGAGCCGAATTCTCGAATAATCGATCCCACGGTTCTTGATGTCCTCGTACAGCGACCGGTCGGCCTCCGCCTCCTTGCGCATCAGAACCTGTGCCAGACGGAGATCGCCCTGGCCATAGGCGCTCCAGGAACGGTTACCGACGAATTCTTCGTACGTCTGCCAGCATTCCACTTTGAAGAATCTGGTCTGGGTGCGCGCCCAGGCGATCGAGAATCGCCACCCGAACTCATCGAGATCGAGCCGCCTGCTGTTCTTCAGCACCCACTGCGGCGGGCGCATTCGCCTATCCAGCCGTTGTACATGGATCATCGACCGTTTCGATCACGATGCCGCCAGGACACCGCCGAGCACGCTCCCCGCCGTTCGAGTAAGCGCTTTCTCAGCTATATCAATGCTGACAGATCCTAGCAAGGCCGAGTAATGTTACAAGTTGGTATCACTCGCTGTCGCATGATCTCGCGCACCGTGACCGGCTCTGCACCCGTGTGCCTCCCCAAACGGCGCGACCCGACAGCGGTCACCGATCCGAAAACGTATGCGAGACCGGCCGGTCCGCGCGGGCGGGGGCGGACGGATATGGAACGGCGCGGGTCAGCCCTGAACGGGCACGCCGCCGCGCCAGACGCGCAGCGCGCGCAGGCCGAACGCCCAGGCGAACGCGCCCTCGTGGTCAGCGTCCCACAGCACCATGTCGGCGTACATGCCGGGCACGAGCGCGCCGCGGTCGGAGGCCCGCAGGGCGGTGGCGCCGCCGAGCGTGGCCGCCCGCAGCGCCTCGTTGACGCTGAGCCCGAACATCGCCACGGCCAGGCCGACGACGAGCGGCATCGACGTGATGCCGCACTGGCCGGGGTTGTGGTCGGTGCCGAGCGCGAGCGTCACGCCGCGGTCGAGCATGGCCCGCACCGGCGGGGTGCGGCCGTTGTGCAGGGCGCTGCCGGGGCAGACGACCGCCGCGACACCACCGTGGTGCAGCGCCTTGATGTCGTCGTCGTTGGCCTCGGTGAGCAGGTCGGCGGAGGCGCAGCCGACCTCGGCCGCGACCTGCGCGGCGCCGATGCGCTCGTTGGCGCAGGCGTGCAGGCGCGCCTTGAGGCCGACCCGCTGGCCGGTCATCAGCAGCACCCGCGCCTCGTCGGGCGTGAAGTGGCCCTCGTCGCAGTAGACGTCGATGCTGTCGGCGCCCGCCGCGGCGGCGTCGCCGGCCCAGAGACGCACGGCCTCGATGTAATCGCGACGGCGGCCGAAGTACTCCGGCGGCAGCATGTGCGCGGCGAGGAAGGTGGCGTGGATGCGCGGCATCGACGGCTCTTCCTCAAGGGAGCGGAGCATGCGGACGTCGGCCAGCTCGCCGTCGCGGGTGAGGTGGTACCCGGTCTTGGCCTCGATCGTGGTCGTGCCGTCGCAGATCCAGCGGCGCAGGCGCTCGCGGACGTTGTTGCACAGGGTCCAAGGATCGGTGCCGCGGGTCACGGTGACCGTGGAGGCCACGCCGCCACCCGCCGCGATGATCTCCCGGTTGCTCGTGCCGCTCGTGCGCATGGCCAGCTCAGCCCAGCGGTTGCCGGCGTAGACCGGGTGCGAGTGCGCGTCGATGAGACCCGGCGTCACCAGCCCGCCGCCGAGGTTCTCGACGTGGTCGA
This sequence comes from Actinomycetota bacterium, assembly GCA_048498315.1. Classification (GTDB taxonomy): domain Bacteria; phylum Actinomycetota; class Actinomycetes; order Streptosporangiales; family Streptosporangiaceae; genus Actinoallomurus. Next base: position 43,856 of record JBEHYF010000021.1, on the reverse strand, counting down.
CGTCGACGATGTCGTCGATGACGCCCGGGACGCTCTGCGGGAGGTCCGACGCCGGGCCGGCCCACACGATGCGGTCGTCGTGGATGAGAACGGCGGCGTTGCTGCATACATCGGTACCGGTCCACAGCCGGCCGATATTCGTCAGCAAACGCACGGTCATCGCGTCACCGCCCCAATCTGCGGTCGCGCGCCGGTGAAGGGTGTCCGGACGCCATGCAGCGGGTCACCTGCTCTCGCTCGATTACGCCGGCGACATTGCCGACGGACCCAAGTGCGGTAAACGGGGTGATCTGCCGACCACCTGGAGCAAACGAGCCCGGAAATATCGGTTTCGACACCGTAGTGCACGAAAGGCCATGCTGTACAGCCTTTCACGGCACACCGCACCCAAAACCGCTCCGGCGACCGACTGCCACAGGTTGTTCTAGACGATACCTCAGGTCGAGGGGCCGACAGGCCCCAATGGCGGAACCGATCGGGCGAACCGATCCGCCACCGGGAGACGCCAACCCCTTACCTCGCCTTCCGGCGACGGTTCAGACGCGCGCCGTGACGTACGGTGCCAGCTCGCCGGCCACCCGCTCGGGCACCCGGGCGTGCAGCGCCGTGCCCTCGGCGGTGTGCTCCTGGGCGAGCACCTCGCCGAGGTCGTGCACCTTGGCCACCAGGTCACCGCGCTCGTACGGCAGCAGGGCGTGCAGCTCGCGGTCGCCGCGCGGCAGGTTCTCCTCGATCGCCCGTAGCAGCTCGTCGATGCCGGCGCCGGTGCGCGCCGACACGACGACGCTCCGCGGCTCCAGCCGCCGCAGCCGCGCCAGGGTGATCTCTTCGGCCACGTCGGCCTTGTTGATCACCACCAGCTCGGGCACGTCGTCGGCGCCCAGCTCGCGCAGCACGGTGCGGACCGCGGCGATCTGCGCCTCGGGGTCGGCGTCGGAACCGTCGACGACGTGGAGGATCAGGTCGGCGTCGGCGACCTCCTCCAGCGTCGAGCGGAACGCCTCGACGAGCTGGTGCGGCAGGTGGCGCACGAAGCCGACCGTGTCGGCGATCGTGAAGGCGCGCCCGCCCGGCGTCGCGGCCCGGCGGACGGTCGGGTCGAGGGTGGCGAACAGCGCGTCCTCGACCAGCACCCCGGCGCCGGTGATCCGGTTGAGCAGGCTGGACTTGCCGGCGTTGGTGTACCCGGCGATCGCCACCGCCGGGACCTGCCGGCTACGACGCCGCGCCCGCTTGGTGTCGCGGACCTTGCCCATCTCGCCGATCTGCCGGCGCAACTTGGACATGCGGGACCGGATCCGCCGACGGTCCAGCTCGATCTTGGTCTCGCCGGGCCCGCGGCCGCCGATGCCGACGCCGCCCGCGGCGCGGCCGCCGACCTGCCGGGACAGGTTGCCGCCCCAGCCGCGCAGACGCGGTAGGAGGTATTCCAACTGCGCCAGCTCGACCTGGGCCTTGCCCTCGCGGCTGCTGGCGTGCTGGGCGAAGATGTCGAGGATCAGGGCCGTGCGGTCGATGACCTTGACCTGGACGATCTCCTCCAAGCGGCGGAGCTGGCCAGGGGTCAGCTCGCCGTCGCAGATCACGGTGTCGGCACCGGTGGAGATGACGACGTCGCGCAGCTCGTTCGCCTTGCCGGATCCGACGTACGTGGCCGGGTCGGGCTTGGAGCGCCGCTGGATCAGGCCCTCCAGGACCTGGGATCCGGCGGTCTCGGCGAGCAGGGCGAGCTCGCGCAGGGAATTCTGGGCCTGCGCCTCGTCGCCGTCCGTCCAGACGCCGATGAGGACGACGCGCTCGAGCCGCAGCGCGCGGTACTCGACCTGGGTGACGTCGCGCAGCTCGGTGGACAGTCCGGCGACCCGGCGCAGGGCCTGGCGGTCCTCGAGGTCCAGCTCGCCGGTCAGCGGCGTGGCCTCGGGCTCTTCATGCGGAAAGTTCGTCATGTTCCTCCATGTCAACACCGGCGGGCCGGCGGATCTTCCCTGATGCTGCCACGTCGAGGCTCGCCGCACACCCGGTTATCGCGGGGCGTACCCGGCGCCCGGCCACGGGACTCCGGCCCGCCGCCGGGCGCGGGCGCCCGCAAGGCGTCGCGGCGGGCCACGGACGGCCCGGGGGAAGGGCGGCACGTGCAGGAGCGCCGCAGAGGATGTGGCGCTCACCGGGTGGCGCGCCCGGCGCGGGGCCGTACACGGGTGGGCATACACGGGCGGCCGTATGGGCCCCTACGCGGGCGGCCGTACACAGAGCGGAGCCGTACGGGGCGGAGCCGGCACGGCGGTCATGCCCGGACCCGTACGCGCCCCGCGAGCCGGATGCGACGGTCGCCCCGGTTCGGGGTCTGATTTCCGGCAACCAGGGGAATACCCCCCGCATTGACCCGGCGTCGCCCGCTGTTACTATTATTTCACTAAGCAGAAGTACAATTTCACTATACGAAAGAGAGAGGCGCAGATGCCCGAAGGCGTGGAACTGAACGGCCCGATGCTCGATCGTTTCGAGGAGATCCTCACGCCGGAGGCGCTCGGCTTTCTCGCCACCCTTCAGCGCGAGTTCGGCGCCCGCCGCAAGGAACTGCTCGCCAAGCGCGCCGAGCGACAGGAGGAGCTGGCGCGCGGCGGCACGCTCGACTTCCTGCCCGAGACCGCGGGCATCCGCCAGGACAACTCGTGGCGGGTGGCCAAGCCGGCGCCGGGCCTGGTGGACCGCCGGGTGGAGATCACCGGCCCGACCGACCGGAAGATGACGATCAATGCCCTCAACTCGGGGGCGAAGGTGTGGCTGGCCGACTTCGAGGACGCCAACACCCCGCTGTGGGAGAACATGGTCGGCGGCCAGCTCAACCTCTGCGACGCGCTGGACCGCACGATCGACTTCGAGACCGGCGGCAAGTCCTACACCCTCAAGCCGGACGAGGAGCTGGCCACGATCGTGGTGCGCCCGCGCGGCTGGCACCTGGACGAGAAGCACGTGCTGGTGGACGGCGAGCGGATGTCCGGCTCCCTGTTCGACTTCGGCCTGTACTTCTTCCACTGCGCGCGCCGGCAGCTCGCCAAGGGCAAGGGGCCGTACTTCTACCTGCCCAAGATGGAGAGTCGCCTGGAGGCGCGCCTGTGGAACGACGCCTTCAACCTGGCCCAGGACCTGCTGGAGATCCCACGCGGCACGATCCGTGCCACGGTCCTCATCGAGACCATCCCGGCGGCGTTCGAGATGGAGGAGATCCTCTACGAGCTGCGCGACCACTCCGCCGGCCTGAACGCGGGTCGCTGGGACTACCTGTTCTCGATGATCAAGAAGTTCCGGGCCCGGGGCCGGCAGTTCCTGCTGCCCGAGCGGAACGCCATCACAATGACCGCGCCGTTCATGCGCGCCTACACCGAGCTGCTGGTGCGCACCTGCCACAAGCGCGGCGCGCACGCCATCGGCGGCATGGCCGCCTTCATCCCCTCCCGCCGTGACGAGGCGGTCAACCGGGCCGCCTTCGAGAAGGTGCGCGCGGACAAGGCCCGGGAGAGCAACGACGGGTTCGACGGCTCCTGGGTCGCCCACCCCGACCTGGTGCCGCTCTGCCGGGAGGTGTTCGACGGCGTGCTCGGCGACAAGCCGAACCAGCTCGACCGACTGCGCGAGGACGTCTCGGTGTCCGCGTCGGACCTGCTGGCGGTCGACAAGACCCCGGGCGAGATCACCGAGGCGGGGCTGCGCAACAACATCAGTGTCGGCCTGCAGTACATCGCCACGTGGATCGGCGGCAACGGCGCAGTCGCGATCTTCAACCTGATGGAGGACGCCGCGACCGCGGAGATCTCCCGCTCTCAGATCTGGCAGTGGCTGCACAACGACGTGAACCTCGCCGAGGGCCCGCAGGTCACGATCGAGCTGGTGGAGCGGCTGATCGAGGAGGAGCTGGGCAAGATCCGCGACTCCTACGGCGACGCGTTCGACGAGCGGCGCTTCGCCGAGGCGGCGTCGCTGTTCAAGGAGGTGGCGCTCGCCGACGACTACGCCGAGTTCCTCACCCTCCCGGCGTACGAGCGCATGCCCTGACCGCGTGGCGGAAACCCGTCTCGTTCAGTCGAACACCCTGTTTCCCGTCGCCCGGAAAAGGACGACTATGGGGAGCATGACCCGGTTCGACACGCTCGCGCGGCGGCTCAGGGAGATCGCCGGCGCGGACAGCGTCATCACCGACCCGGCGGAGCTACGCACGTACGAGTGCGACGGGCTGACCTACCACCGGGCGACGCCGGCGATCGTGGTGCTGCCGGAGACCGCCGAGCAGATCGCGGCGATCGTCCGGGCCTGCGCGGCGGACGGCGTGCCGTACGTCGCGCGGGGCTCGGGCACCGGCCTGTCCGCAGGAGCGCTCCCGCGCAGCGACGGCGTGCTGATCGTGACCTCCCGGATGCGCCGCATCCTGGAGGTCGACCCGGCGAACCAGCGCGCCGTCGTCGAGCCGGGCGTGATCAACCTGGACGTGTCGAAGGCGGCGCGGCCGTACGGCTACTACTACGCACCCGACCCGTCCAGCCAGCAGATCTGCTCGATCGGCGGCAACGTCGCGGAGAACTCCGGCGGCGCGCACTGCCTGAAGTACGGGTTCACCGTGAACCACGTGCTGGCGTGCGAGGTCGTCACGCCCGACGGGGAGATCGTCGAGCTGACCGAGGGCCCCGGCTACGACCTGCTCGGCGCCTTCGTCGGCTCCGAGGGCACCCTCGGCATCACGACCAAGGTCACCGTACGGCTGACGCGGCTGCCGGAGACCGTGCGCACGCTGCTCGCCGGGTTCGACACGATCGAGCACGCCGGCGAGGCCGTGTCGGCGATCATCGCGGCCGGCGTCGTCCCGGCGGCGATCGAGATGATGGACGCGCTGTCGATCGAGGCCGCCGAGGCCGCCGTGAGCTGCGGGTACCCGCCAGGTGCCGGTGCCGTGCTCATCGTCGAGCTGGACGGCCCGGAGCCGGAGGTCGAGGCGCAGTTCGCCCGCGTGCGCGAACTGTGCGGGGCGGCGTTCGAGATCCGGGTGGCCGCCGACGACGCGGCGCGCGCGCTGATCTGGCGCGGCCGCAAGTCGGCGTTCGCGGCGGTCGGCCGGATCAGCCCGGACTACATCGTGCAGGACGGCGTGGTGCCGCGCACGGCGCTGCCGGAGGTACTGGCCGACATCGAGGCGCTGTCGCGCGAGAAGGGCATCCGGGTCGCGAACGTGTTCCACGCCGGCGACGGCAACCTGCACCCGCTCGTGCTGTTCGACGAAGCCGAGCCCGGCGCGGGCGAGCGCGCCGAGGAGGTGTCGGGACGCATCCTCGACCTGTGCGTCGAGCACGGCGGCTCGATCACCGGCGAGCACGGCGTCGGCCTGGACAAGGCCAAGCACATGCCCCGGATGTTCACCGAGGAGGACCTGGACACCATGCAGATGGTCCGCTGTGCCTTCGACCCGGCGGGGTTGTGCAACCCCGGCAAGGTGTACCCGACGCCGCGGCTGTGCGGGGAGGTGCCGGGGCGCCGCAAGGGCGTCCATCCGCTGGTCGAGACCGGGAAGGCGGACCTGTTCTGATGCCAGGCCCGCACGGAACCGCACCGGCGGCGCCGGAGCGTCCGGTCGTCGATCGGGAGGTCGCGTGACGGCGCCGGTGCTGGACGCGCTCGCCACAGTGTGCCGGGCGCGGCCGGGCGAGCCCGGTGACGCGGTGGCCGGCGTGGTCCCGTCGTACGTCGCCTCCCCGGCGACGGTGGCCGAGGCCGCGGCGGTCATGCGGGTGGCGGCCGAGCGTGGCCTGGCGGTCGTGCCGCGCGGCGCCGGCACCAAGCTGCTCTGGGGCCTCCCACCGGAGCGCTGCGATCTGGTGGTCGACACCCGGGGGCTGGGCCGGGTCATCGAGCACGCCGCGGGCGACCTGGTGGTCCGAGTGGAGGCCGGCCTGCCACTGGACGCCCTGCGGGAGACGCTGGCGTCGGCGAACCAGCAGCTCGCGCTGGACTCCCCGCTTCCCGGCGCGACGGTCGGCGGCGCGCTGGCCACCGGCACCGGCGGGCCGCGCCGGTTCCTGTACGGGTCGGCCCGCGACCTGCTCATCGGCATCACGGTGGTCCGTGCGGACGGCGTCGTCGCGCATTCCGGCGGCAAGGTCGTGAAGAACGTCGCCGGCTACGACCTGGGCAAGCTGTTCACCGGCTCGTACGGCACCCTCGGCCTGATCGTGGAGGCGGCGTTCCGCCTGCACCCGCTGCCGGCCGCCGCCGCGTACATCACGGCCGCCGCCCCCGACGCGGAGCGGGCGCTGGAGATGGTGCAGGCCGTGCTGCACTCGCCGCTCGCACCCGCCGCGATCGAGCTGGACGGGCCGGACCCGATCACGGTGACCGTGCTCCTCGAAGGCGTCCCGGAGGGTGTCCGGCCGCGAGCCGAGGCGGCGCGGGAGCTCATCGGCGGGCGGATCGCAGCGGCCCCGCCCGCCTGGTGGGGCACGCTGCCGTCGTGCGCCGCGGCGGGCGCGGCGAACGCCGCCTTCCCGGCGCCCGGCGACGCTCCGCGCCCGAACGCCGGTGCCGCGGGGACGAACGCCGCGGGGACGGCGCTCGGCGGCGCCGCGCCCGCGGACCCGGCAGGCGAAGGGCAGGCGCCGGGAGACGCGGTGCGCGGCGAGGCCATGCCCGCCGCGCTTCGCGGCTCCTCGCCCGGCGACGCGGCGTCCGCCGAAGTGGCCGCCGGCGCGGTGGCCGGACGCGGGAGCGGCGGCGAGGTGCTCGCCGAGGTGCGGGCGAAGCCGACCGCGCTGACCGGCCTGCTCGCCGTCGTCGGCGAGGTTCCCGGGGCACAGATCCGGGGCTCGGCGGGCCGCGGCGTGTGGCACGTGGCACTGCCGGCCGGCGGCGCCGCCGAGGCGCTGGCCCGGCTGCGCAGGCACGGCACCGCCGCCGTGCTGGCCGCGCCCGCGGGCCTGGACGTGGACCGCTGGGGGCCGCCTGCGCTGCCGCTGATGCGCCGGGTCAAGGACCAGTTCGACCCGGACCACCGCCTATCGCCGGGACGTTTCGCCGGGGGGATCTGAGTGGACGAGTTCCGGGAACTGCTCGACGACTGCGTGCACTGCGGGTTCTGCCTGCCGACGTGCCCGACGTACGTGCTGTGGGGCGAGGAGATGGACTCCCCGCGCGGCCGCATCCACCTGATGAGCCAGGCCGAGGCGGGTGCGGGGCTGTCCGATTCGACCGTCGAGCACTTCGACCGCTGCCTCGGCTGCATGGCCTGCGTGACGGCCTGCCCGTCCGGCGTCCGGTACGACCGGCTGATCGAGATGACGCGGGCACGGGTCGAGGAGGAGCATCCGCGCTCGCGCCGCGAGCGGCTGCTGCGTAACGCGATCTTCGCGGTGTTCCCGTACCCGAGGCGGCTGCGGCTGCTGCGCGGGCCGCTGCGGGCGTACCGCGCGTCGAGGATCAGCGTGGCACCGCTGCTGGGGCGGATATCCCCCACGCTTGCCGCGATGGAGCGCCTCGCGCCGCCGCCCGCGCGGCACACGCGGCTGCCCGAACGGATCGCGGCCCGGGGCGAGCGGCGCGCGGTCGTCGGCATGCTCACCGGCTGCGTGCAGCGGGAGTTCTTCCCCGGCGTGAACGCCGCGACCGCGCGGGTGCTGGCAGCCGAAGGCTGCGACGTGATCGTCCCGAAGGCGCAGGGCTGCTGCGGCGCGCTGTCCCTGCACAGCGGGCGGGTGGAGGAGGCGCTGGCGTTCGCCCGCGCGACGATCGAGGCGTTCGAGGGCGTCGACACGATCGTCGTCAACGCCGCCGGGTGCGGGTCGGCGATGAAGGACTACGGCGCGGTGTTCGCCGGCGACCCGGAGTGGGCCGAACGGGCCGCCGCGCTGAGCGCCAAGACGCGCGACCTGGCGGAGTTCCTGGCCGAGCTGAGCCCTCGCGCCGCCCGGCATCCGCTGGAGCTGTCGGTCGCCTACCACGACGCCTGCCACCTGGCGCACGCGCAGGGCGTGCGGGCGCAGCCGCGGGCGCTGCTGTCCGGCATCCCCGGCCTGGAGGTCAGGGAGATCGCCGACCCGGAGATCTGCTGCGGGTCGGCCGGCGTCTACAACCTGCTGCAGCCCGAGGCCGCCGACGAGCTCGGCGACCGCAAGGCCGCGAACGTCGCGGCCACCGGCGCGGACCTGCTGGTCGCCGCCAACCCGGGCTGCTCGCTGCAGATCGCCACGGCCATGCGGCGCCGTGGCGAGCGCATCCCGGTGGCCCACACCGCCGAGGTGCTCGACGCGTCCATTCGGGGGATCGGTAAGGAGTCACTCACCAGGAGGTGACCGGTGTACCGCCAAGTCCTCGATCCCGTCGGCCATTCCCTCGGCTGGAGCTCGCTGGTCTCGGCACTGCCCCTGCTCACGCTGTTCGTCCTGCTGGGCATCGTTCGGATGCGGGCCTGGCTCGCCTCCGTCATCGCGCTGGTGGTCGCCCTCGTGGTGGCGGTCTGGGCGTACGGCATGCCGGTCGGGCAGGCGGTGCTGTCCGGCACCGACGGCGCGGCCTTCGGCTTCTTCCCGATCCTGTGGATCGTGATCAACGCGATCTGGGTCTACACGATGACCGTGGATACCGGGCACTTCGACGTGCTGCGGCGGTCGTTCGCGCGGATCAGCGACGACCAGCGCGTCCAGGCGATCGTCATCGCGTTCTCCTTCGGCGCGCTGCTTGAGGCGCTGGCCGGGTTCGGCGCGCCGGTCGCCATCACGTCGGTCATGCTGATCGCGCTGGGGTTCAAGCCGCTCAAGGCGGCGGTGCTGGCGCTGACCGCAAACACTGCGCCGGTGGCGTTCGGGGCGATGGCCACCCCGATCCTCACGCTCGGCAAGGTCACCTCGCAGTCCAGTGACACGCTCGGTGCGATGGTCGGACGGCAGACGCCGATCCTGGCGCTGTTCGTGCCGCTCGTGCTCGTGGCCATCGTCGACGGCCGCCGTGGCGTGCGCGAGGCGTGGCCGGCCGCGCTCGGCTGCGGCCTGGTATTCGCGCTCGCCCAGTACGTGACCTCCAACTTCATCTCGGTGCCGCTCGCAGACGTGATCGCCTCGCTGGCGTCGGCGGCGGCCGTGGTGGCGATCGTGCGGCCGGGCCTCGGGACGCGGCGGCAGGCGGTTGTCGCGGGCGGCGCGGCGGACGAGCCGACGCCGGAGTTCGCGGGCCGTATCGCGAACCCGGACTCCCGCGCCGACGTGGTGCGCGCCTACCTGCCGTACGCGATCATCATCGTGGTGTTCGTCGTCTGCCAGATCACGGTGGTCAAGAACGCGCTGAACGACGCGACGCAGGCGTTCCAGTGGCCGGGCCTGCACCTGGAGAGTGCGAAGGGCAAGCCGCTGTCGCTGGTGACGTTCACCCTGAACTGGCTGACGACGCCGGGCACGCAGATGCTGTTCGCCGGGATCCTCACGGTGATCGCGCTGCGGATCTCGGCCGGCCGCGCGCTGCGCGCCTACCGCGACGCCCTGGTGCAGCTGCGCTGGGCGATCCTGACCGTGATGCTCGTGCTGGCGCTCGGCTTCGTGATGAACGCCTCCGGCCAGACCATCACGCTGGGCACGTGGATGGCCGGGGCGGGCGGGTTCTTCGCGTTCCTGTCGCCGATCCTCGGCTGGCTCGGCGTCGCGGTGACCGGCTCGGACACCTCGTCGAACTCGCTGTTCGGCGCGCTGCAGGTGGCGGCGGCCGGCAAGGCGCACCTGTCGCCGATCCTGCTGGCCGCCGCCAACAGCTCCGGCGGCGTGCTGGGCAAGATGATCTCTCCGCAGAACCTCGCGATCGCCGCCGCGGCGGTCGGCCAGCACGGCCGGGAGGGCGACATCTTCCGCCGGGCGATCATGTGGAGTCTGGTCTTCCTGGCGGGGATGTGTCTTCTCGCGTTCCTGCAATCGACGGCGGTGCTGTCCTGGATGGTGCCCTGACGACGGCCGGTCCGCGGCGGTGCCCTGACCGGACCCCGTCCCGTACGGAACCCGGTCAGGGCGGCAGTGGGGTGAACCGAGGCGGGGCGCGATGACCCGGCGGCTGTCGCTGCGGGCGCGGCTGGCGGTGCCGACGAGCCTCGCCGTGGCCGTGGCGGTCGCCGCCTGCGCGGTCGGCTGCTGGTTCATCGTGCGCGGGCGCCTGATCGACCAGCTCGACCAGTCGCTGTCGGGCCCCATGGCGGCCGGCCCGCGCCCCGGCCCGGACCAGCACGACTCCCCCGGGGCCATCTGCCAGGACGCGCCGCCGGACCGCCGGTTCAGCGAGTTCCTGCCGGTGATGCGGGTCGTGTGGGCCGACGGCACGGCCTGCAGCCCGCCCGGCACGACCGCACCGCTGGTGAGCACTGACGCCGACCGGGCCGTCGCGCGCGGCGAGCGGCCCGCGCTGTACCGGGACGGCACCCTGACCGATGGCACCCCGGTGCGGGTGTTCACCCGCCCCGACCGGTCCGCGGGCGTGGCCGTGTCCATCACCCATCGCCCGGCCGCTCGCCCAGGTGGACCAGTCGCTCGACAGCCTCACCGTGCTGCTCGTCGCGGTCGCCGCGGTCGGGGTGCTCGGCGCGGTCACCGCGGGCCTGCTCATCGCCCGCGCCCTGCTCGACAACGCGGTGAAATTCAGCCCGCCCGACGGAACCGTGACGGTGCGGCTGCGCGGCGGCGAGCTGACCGTGCGCGACCACGGCCAAGGCATCCCGCCGGAGGACCTGCCGCACGTGGTCGACCGGTTCTGGCGGTCACCGTCCGCCCGCGGCCTGCCGGGCTCAGGGCTGGGCTTGGCGATCGTGGCACGCGCCGTCCGCGAGGCCGGCGGCGACGTCCGGCTCGGCTCCGCACCGGGCGGCGGCACCCTGGCCTGGCTCGGCGGAAGCACCGGCGGCACCGCCGCGGGCGAGGACACGGCCGCGGCCCGTGAACCCCCTCATCGGGCCGCGGCCGGGTCCGGTCTTGTCGGCGCGGCCGCACCGCGCCCGTGTGCGGCCGCGGCCGCCCGCCGCATCGGTCCCGCGCCACCGGACGCCGGTCTCCGTCCCGTGCGTTCCGGCTGTCCTGCCGTTGCCGGACGGCGCCATGGTCCGCGATGGCCTCGCCCGGCCGGGGGTGGAGGCCTGTCCCCGGACGTTCCCGGCGGCCGGGTTCCGCCCGGTCACGGAGCGGCCCGCTTCCGGAAGCCGATGTCGGTCCAGACCGGGTCGGCCAGACCGAACGCTCCCCAGCCGGCGACCGATCGCCGTACGGGGACGATCTGAGGGCGCTGGTAGAGCGGCAGGGAATGGGTCTCCGCCCAGATCAGCCGGTCGGCGAGTGCAGCGTCCCGCCAGGCGGCGGCCGGGTCGAGCCGGCCGACCGCGCGGTCGAGGACCGCGTCGAGCCGCGCGGATCCGATGCGCGCCACGTTCTGCCGCACGCCGCCGCCGGCCGGCCGCGCGTACACCGGCTGCATCGCCGAGATCGGGAACGCCGTTCCATGCCAGGTGAACGGCGCGAGGTCGTAGTCGCCGGGCACGAGATAACGGTCGAAGAAGCCGGCGTCCGGCACCGGGCGCAGGGTCACCGCGACACCGACCCGGGCGAGCATGGCCTGGACCAGCTCGCCGGTCCGCCCGCTCACCGCCACGCTCGCCGGATACACGTAGCGCAGCGTCAGCGTCCGGCCGTTCCGGCGGCGGACCGGCCCGGCCCGGCGCCATCCCGCCGCGTCGAACAGCCGCCCCGCGAGGCCGGGGTCGTACCGGCCGGCCCCGCCCGCGTTGTCGCGGTAACCGCGCTGGGTGTTGACATACACGTGGTCGTTCATGAGCCGGACCGGCCAGGGCAGGCCGGCGAGCGCGGATCGGGCGATGACGCTCCGGTCGATGGCGGCCGCGACCGCGCGCCGCACCCGCGGGTCCGCCAGGGCGGGCCCGGCGCCGTTGAAGGTGAGCTGCACGAAGTCGGGCCCGGCCGCCATGCGGACCGCCACGCCCGCCGCTCCCGTCAGCCGCCGGTACGTCGCGGCGTCCGGTCCGGCCTGGAAGCCGTCGATCTCGCCGCTGCGCAGCGCGCCCGGCATGGCCTCGGGCGCCAGGTGCCGGAAGACGACGCGGTCGAGCCGCGCCCGCAGCCCCCACCAGGCCGGGTCGCGGACCACGGAGACGATCTGCGCGACCGGGTCGATGCGTTCGAGCCGGAACGGGCCGGCGGTGACCGGAATATGGTTCAGCCAGCCCCGGCTCCACTGCGCCGGGGTGCCGATCGCGCCCGCCGGGTACAGCGGGCTGAACAGCCCGCGCCACTCGCCGAACGGCCGCGCGAACGTCACCACCACCTGGTGCGGGCCGGCGCCCCGCGCGACGCTCTGGATGCGGTCGTAGCCGGTCGCGGCGGCGGTCGGGTACGCCGGGTCGCGGCCGGCGGCGGCGTGCCAGAGCGCGGCGAAGTCGCGCGGCCCGATCGGCCTGCCGTCGGACCAGCGTGCCTTCGGGTTCAGATCATAGACCACCACCTGCTCGGGCTTCGTGCGGACGACGCGGGCGCCGGCGAGGTAGTCGCGGTCGGCGGTGACCGTGCCGTTCTGGTCGCTGCGGAACAGCGTCGGCAGCATCGTCCGCAGCACCGCGACCGTGTCGGCGCTCGCCCCGCCGAGGTACCAGCAGTTCCACTGCGCCGGGAACGAGCCGATCGCGAGGGTGAGCGTGCCGCCGTCGCGCACCTGGTCGCGCGGCGCCGGCGCGATGTCGTACGCGGCCACCGGCCGGACGGCGCCGGGCACCCGCCCACCGCCGGAAGCCGGCGTCCCGCCGGACGCGGAACAGGCGGCGACCAGCGCCGCGAGCGAGGGCATGGCGGCCGCCCGCCACGCTCGGCGGATCCCGGAGGCTGAGCGCTTGTTGCGCACCCTGCGCCGGGGTGCCCGCCGCGCGGTCGCGGCGGACCGGCGTGCGGTGCCGGAGCCGCCTGCACACCGGCCCGCGGTGCCGGGCCGACCGCCGGACACAGGACGGTCCACCGGCCCGGACCGGGCGGCGGACCTGTCCGGAGCGACGGGCCGCGTGGCGGGCACAAGATGGGCCACCGGCGCGGGCCGGACGGCGGGTGCCGGGCGGCGGGTCATGCGGGCGGACCTTCCCGCCCCGACCGGTACGCGACGCGCAGGCCGGCCCCGGCGGCGTGGACGGCGAGCATGATGGCGACGAGGGCGGCCGCCGGCGGCAGGAAGAGCCAGGGAAAGACGGTCGCGGCCGGGGCGCCGTCGGCGATGAGCGTGCCGAGCGACACGTCCGGCGGCCGTACGCCGAGCCCCAGGAACGACAGGCCGGTCTCCGCGCCGATCGCCGCCCCGGTGTTCAGCGCCGCGTCGGCGACGAGCGGGGCGGCGGCGTTCGGGAGCACGTGCCGGAAGACGATCACGAGCTCGGGCAGGCCCATCTGCCGGGCCGCGAGCACGTACCCGGCGTCCCGGAGCGAGGCGGCCACGGCGCGGACGGCGCGCGCCGTGACCGTCCACATGAGCCCGGCGAGCAGGGCGGCGAGGGCCGGGCGGCCGCCGCGGCGCAGCGGTGCGGCCAGGACGGCGGCGATGACGAACGGCGGGAACACGAGCAGTAGGTCGGCGACCCGCATCAGCCCCCGGTCGATCCACCCGCCGAGGTGACCGGCGACCGCCCCGACGACCCCGGCCAGCACCGTCGAGCCCAGGGCCGCGGACACGCCGACGAGCAGCGAGGTGCGCATCCCGCGCAGCGTGAGGGCGTACACGTCCCGGCCGGTCGGCGTCGTGCCCAGCCAGTGCCGTGCCGACGGCGGCGCGCCGAACGCCGTGACGTCGACGGCCGTCCAGCGCCACCGGGTGAGGTGTGGCCCGGCGATCGCGAGCCCGGCCAGCAGCGCCGCCGGAACCGCCGGGAGATGCCGGAGGTGCCGCGGGACCCTCATCCGCCGCTCCCCTGCACCCGCAGCCGCGGATCCATGATCGCCGTCAGCAGGTCGGACGACAGCCCCGCGAGCAGGACGAGAAGCGCGGCGAAGCAGCAGTATGCGGCCACGGCGTTGACGTCCTGACGCTGGATCGAGCCGACCAGCCACTCGCCCATGCCGTGCCAGCCGAAGGCCTTCTCGGTGACCGCGGACCCGGCCAGCAGCCCCGCGCAGCCGTACGCGGACACCGGGACGACGGGGATCGCCGCGACCGGGAGCGCGTGCCGGACCAGGGCGCGACGGCGCGTCGTGCCCCGCGCCATCGCCGCGCGGACGAACGCCGCGTCCGACAGATCGGCCATGGCGGCGCGCAGGTGGCGGCTCACCACCGCCGCCCGGCCGAGCGCGATGCTCAGTGTCGGCAGCACGAGGTGCCGGGCGTGGTCGGCGAGCCGGTGCAGCGCCCCGCCGACCGGCACCGGCGCCGCCTCGCCGGTCCAGGCGAAGATCTGGACGCCGGCCCGGTCGTCCACCCACTGCGCGCCGGCCTGTAAGACGAGGGCGAGGACGGCCACCGGCACCGCGACGAGCGTGAACGCCCCGGCGACCGTGAGGCGGTCCACGATGCCATCCGGCGCGATCGCGCTGGCGGCGCCGGCGAGGAGGCCGAGGACGGTACCGGCGATCGCGCCAGCGGTCACGAGCCGGAGGCTCACCGCGATCCGGCGGCCGAGCTCCGCGCCCACGGGCGTGCCGTCCATCGTCATGCCGAAGTCGCCTCGGCAGAGGCCGGACACCCAGCGCAGGTAGCGCGCGAACAACGGGGTGCGGTCGTTCACGCCGAGCCGGTCGAGCCGGGCGTCGACGGCGGCCCGCGGCGCGGGCGGCGTGCCGGCCTCCAGCGCGGCGCGCGGATCGAGCGCCCCACCGGCCAGCACGTAGGCGAGGCTGACCGCCACGGCGCCGAGGATCACCCGGCTCGCAACGCCGCGAAGCAGGACACCCGCCACTCGCTCTCCCCGGTCAGGAAACTCGACTACGTAAAGTTATCGCATAATCACTCCGCGCGTCGTCCGCTTCCGAAAGAGGATCCCGGAACGGGGCGTGGGTCTTCTTCCGTCTCGCCCGTGCGCCCGCCGGCATCACGCCCGCCGGCGCCGCCCCCGGGCGGTGCTCGCATGCATCCCGCCGCCGGACGGCCGCTTCGCCGACGACGTGGCCGGCTCGGCTCGCGTGGCTCACCGGCGAGGCGTGCCCCCGCGTCTCCCGCCGGGAAGCGTCAGCGCGGGCGGACGCCTCCCCGGCGGCGGGCAGCGCGGGGCCCCTGCTCAGTCCAGGAGGTAGGCGGCGACCTCGGCGCGCTGGGCGCGGGACGGGCCGTCGAAGGCGGCGAGCCACTGGGCGCGCTTGTAGTAGCGGTGCAGCACGTGCTCCCACGTGAAGCCGATGCCGCCGTGGCCCTGGATGGCGTTCTCACAGGCGAACACCGCGGTGTCGGCGGCGAACGCCTTGGCGGCCAGGCATGCCTGGCGGGCCATCGGGTCGCCCTCGGCGACGCACCACGCCGCCCAGTAGGCGAGGGAGCGCGCCTCCTGCAGCCGCACGTACACGTTGGACGCCTTGTGCGAGACGGCCTGGTAGACGCCGATCGGCTTGCCGAACTGCCGCCGCTCCTTGGCGTAGGCGACGAGCAGGTCGAGGGCGCGCTGGGCGACGCCGACGCTCTCCAGTGCGGCCGCCGCGTACGCCCGGTCGCGGACCCGGGTGAGCGCCTCGCGGGCCTCCTCGCCGCCGGACAGCCGCCGGGCGGGTACACCGTCGAAGCGCACGGTGGCGAGGCGCCGGGTGCCGTCGATGGTGCGGTGCGGGGTGACCTGGGCGTCGGACGCCTCGACCGCGTACAGGCCGTCGGCGGCCGTGACGACGAACAGGTCGACGGCCGCGCCGTCCGGCACGATCACCTTCTCGCCGGTGAGCCGCCCCCCGCCGGCCGTGGCGTGCGCCGGGTCGAGGAGGCCCTGCGGGACGCCCGGCTCGGCCCAGGCGAGCGTCGCGGTGAGCGCGCCCTCGGAGATCCGTTTGACCGACTCGTCGTCCAGCGCGGGCGCGGCCAGCGCGAGGGTGGAGAAGAACGGCGCGGCCGGCGGCCGGTATCCGGTCTCCTCGAACAGCACCGCCTGGTCGAGGAAGGTCAGCTCGGCGTCGAGCCAGCCCATCTCGGCCAGCTTGGGCCACACCTCGGGGTCCAGACCGGTCTCGGAGTCGGCGATCTCGGCGAGGCGCACGTCGTCGTACCGGCCGGCGAGGAAGTCGCGGGCGAAGCCGCGCAGCTGCTCCTGCTCTTCGGAGAACGCGAAGTCCATGGGTCACCGCCCCTTCGGCAGGCCGAGGACACGCTCGGCGATGATGTTGCGGAGGATCTCGGAGGTGCCGGCTTCGATGGTGTTGCCGCGCGCCCGCAGCTGCCAGTACTGCCAGAAGCCGTTCCACGGCGCGGCGTCGCCGGTGAGCTGGGCGTGCAGCCCGAACACCGACTGGGCGAGGGAGGTCAGCCGCTGGTTGGCCTCGCTCCAGGCGAGCTTGACGCCGGAGCCCTCCGGGCCTGGGATGCCGGTCTCCAGCAGCGTGGTCAGCGACCGGTAGTTGGTGAAGCGCAGCGACTGCATCTCGATCCACTCGGTCGCCACGGCGTCGCGGATCAGCGGGTCGTCGGCGGGCCGCCGGCCGTCGAGGCCGGGCTGCCGGGCCAGATCGATCAGGTGGTTGACCATGCGCTCCAGCTCGGCGGACAGGGCGAAGCCGAGCGTGCCGCGCTCGTGCATGAGCGTGGTCATGGCGACCTTCCAGCCGTCGCCGGGCTTGCCGAGGATGGAGTCGCGCGGCACCCGCACGTCGTCGAAGAAGATCTCGTTGAACTCCGGGTCGCCGGTGATCTGGTGCAGCGGGCGCACCGTCACGCCGGGCGCGTGCATGTCGACGAGGAGGTAGGACAGGCCGGCGTGCTTGGGCGCGTCCGGGTCGGTGCGCACGACGAGGATGCACCAATCGGCCTTGTGCGCGTAGGACGACCAGACCTTCTGCCCGTTGACCACCCAGTGGTCGGCGTCGAGCACGGCGGTGGTGCGGGCGGCGGCCAGGTCGGAGCCGGAGCCGGGCTCGGAGAAGCCCTGGCACCAGATCTCCTCGCCGGACAGCAGCGGCTTGAGGTAGCGCTGCTTCTGCTCGTCGGTTCCCCAGGCGATGATCGTGGGTCCGGCCATGTTCAGGCCGATCACGCCCGGGTGGCCGGGCGCGTCGGCCCGCGCCGACTCCTCAAGGTAGATGGCCTGGTAGGTGGGGGGCAGGCCGCGCCCGCCGTACTCGGCGGGCCAGGTCAGCCCGACGTAACCGGCCTCGTACAGCCGGCCGCCCCAGGCGCGCAGCGACTCGAAGTCGCCCCGGCCGCCCTCGATCGGGCGGCCGGGCGAGTTGGCCTCCAGCCACGCGCGCAGCTCCGCCCGGAACGCGGCCTCCTCGGGCGTGTCGCGAAAGTCCACACTGCCTCCTACATGCCGATCGCCCGGCAGTACAGCCGGGTGAGCTGTTCGACGTCGTCCTCGTCGTGGGGGTGGCCGAGCACGTACCACGTGTAGGCGGTCCGGCCGATCATCGTCGCCAGGGCGACCGCCGCCGTGCGCGGGTCGACGTCGCCCGGGATGAACCCGGCCTGCTGCCAGCCGCGGATGGCGCGTTCCTGGCGGTCGTAGAAGACACCCCAGGCGCGCAGGTAGGTGTCGCGCATGGCCGGCGAGAAGGTCGCGACCTGCTCGAAGACCGCCATGAGCCGGGCGTTCCTCCGGTAGGCGCGCAGATAGGCGCGGTTGGCGCGGGCGATGCGCGCCGCCGGCCCGTCGCCGTGCAGGGGCTCGGCCCGCATGACGGCCAGCAGCCCCTCCAGCATCTCGTCGATCAGCTCGGCGAAGATCGCTTCCTTGTCGGCGAAGTGCGTGTAGAAGCTGCCGTACGCGACGCCGGCCCGATCGCAGATCTCGCTGATCTTGGCGTCGAGGAAGCCGCGTTCCTCGAACACCTGTCGCGCGGCCCGCAGCAGGGCGCCGCGGGTCCGCTCCGCGCGGGCCTGGCGCTTGACGGGGGTCATGCCGCCATCGTAACCGAAACCGATTCGGTCGTCGTGTTCAGCGTCCGGGAACGTCCGCCCGCCGCAGCCGCCCGGCGACCCGCTCCGGCCCCGCGGTCACCGCGACGGTCCGGAACCGTCCGCGGACCTCGGCCACCCAGAAGGCGCCCGCGATGATGGTCGGAACAGCGGGACGCCGCTCGCGCCCGGCGGCGAACCCCACCGCCGGCTCCGCGCCGCCGGCCGGCAGCCGTCCCCACGCCAGCGCCCACGCTCCGGTCCCCCGGCCGCCGCGGAGCGCGCACCGGAGCAGGGCCGGGGCGAGGTCGTGCGCGACCGCGACGTCGAGCAGCCGCGCGCCCTGGTACACCTCCAGCGCCGCACGCCCGCCCGCTCCGCGGGCGGGCAGCACGCGGACACCGCTCAGCACGAAGAAGACCTCCCACGAGGTTTCCGGGAGGTCGTCCTCGTACCGCTCGCCGGCCGTCATGGTCAGTCACCAGGCGGCCGGGCTCTCCACGGGCGGCGCGCCCTCGGTGCCGGTGCCGTGGTCGGGACGCCGGGCGTTCATCACGCCCGCCACGACGACCGCCGCCACCGCGAGGAACGCGGCCGCCCAGCCGAACGCGGTGGTGAACCCGTGCACCATGCCGTCCCGCAGCACGGCCGGCGACTTCGCGCGGGCCGCGACGTAGTCCGCCGTGGCGCTGGTGGCGATCGTGTTGAGCAGCGCCACGCCGATCGAACCGCCGATCTGCTGGGCGGTGTTGGCCATCGCCGAGGCGATCCCCGCGTCCCGCGCGCCGACGCCGTGCGTCGCGTAGTTCATCGCCGGCGCCATCACCAGGCCCATGCCCAGGCCGGTCACGAGTTGGCCGGGCAGCACGCCCGACGCGTACGAGGCGCCGAGCCGGACGAGCCAGGTCAGGCCGCCGGCCGCGAGCAGCAGGCCGGGCGCTATGAGCGCGCGCGGCGGCACCCTGGGCAGCAGGCGCGCGGCGATGCCGCCCGCGCCGGCCAGCACCGCCGCGGTCAGCGGCAGGAACGCCACGCCGGTGCGGATCGGCGAGTAGCCCTTGACCACCTGCAGGTAGTAGGTGAGAAGCAGGAACATCCCGAACATCGCGGTGATCGCCACGCCGATGGCGACGTACGCGCCGCCGCGGGTGCGGCTGAGCACGACGCGCGGCGGCAGCATCGGCGCCGCGACGCGGGTCTCGACGAAGGCGAAGACGGCGAGCAGGACGGTGCCGCCGACGAGCAGGCCGACGACCGGCACCGAACTCCAGCCGTCCGACTCGGCCCGGCTGCATCCGTAGACGATGGCGACCAGCCCGCCGACGGCCGGCAGCACGCCGAAAACGTCGAACCGCGGCCGCGCGCCGGACCGCCGGCCGGCCGGCAGCACGAACCATCCGCACACGGCGATCGCCGCGATGGCCACGTTGACGTACAGGCACCAGCGCCAGTCGAGGTAGTTCGTGAGCAGCCCACCGAGCAGCAGGCCGATCGCGCCACCGCCGACGGCGATGGCGCCGAAGACCCCGAACGCCTTTGCCCGCTCCCGGGCGCTGGTGAAGCTCACGGTCAGCAGCGACAGCGCCGTCGGCGCGAGCAGCGCGGCGAACGCGCCCTGCAGGGCACGCGCCCCCAGCAGCAGGTCGAAGCGCGGGGCCGCGCCGCCGAGCGCGGACGCCCCGGCGAACCCGAGCAGGCCGATGACGAACGCGCGCCGCCGGCCGGTGTAGTCGGCGATACGGCCGCCGAGGAGCAGCAGACCGCCGAACGCCAGGCTGTAGGCGGTGATCACCCATTGCCGGTTCGCGTCGGAGAACCCGAGGTCGCGCTGCACCGAGGGCAGCGCGATGTTCACGACCGTGACGTCCAGCACGATCATCAGCTGGGCCAGGCCGATGAACACCAGCGCAAGCCAGCGCCGGGGGTTCGCCGCGGCGGCGGCCTCCTCGCCCGCACCGGGCCTGACACCGCCCGCCGCCGACGCGTCGGGGTCGTGGACGGCCTCAGAACGCGACGGTCCCGTGCGCGGATCGGCGCGGCGGACATGACTCGCGTGACGGCCCAGGTGATTCGAGGTCATCACTGCTCCATAAATCGGATGTTCGTTCTCTTATTCGCGCTCACCGTGACACGAGCCCCGAGGCTTGTCAAGAACGAACGTTCGTTTTAATTTGGAACCATGCCCCGAGTGAGCGAGCAGCACCTTGAGCAGCGACGGCGCCAGATCATCGACGCGGCCCGGCGGTGCTTCATCCGCAAGGGCTTTCACCAGACGTCGATGCAGGACATCTTCCGGGAGGCCGGCCTGTCCGCGGGGGCCGTCTACCGCTACTTCCGGAGCAAGAGCGACATCATCCGGGTGATCGCCACCGAGCACCAGAGCCGGATCACGCACGAGCTGGAGACCGTGCTGAGCGCCGACCCGCTTCCGCCGCTGCACGAGATCGTCGGCCGTTTCGCCGAACACATCCAGGAGGCCCTGGCGGAGGACGGCATCCTGCGCGTCGCACCGCAGGGCTGGGCCGAGGCGACGTACAACCCCGAGCTCGGCGAGGTCGTCGGCGATCTGATCGCCGACACGCGGTCATGGTGGGCGAAGATCGCCACACGGATGCGCGACGCCGGGCGGCTGCCCGCCGACGCCGACCCGCAGGCCGTCGGCGCGACGCTCGTCTGCCTGGTGCCGGGATTCGTCCTGCAACGCCTGGTCACCGGCGACGTCGACGCCGCGACCTTCCGCGACGGCATCCGGGCACTGACCGGCGGCGCGTGACGCACCGCCGCGACGCGTCAGGAACCGTTCAGCGGGCGGCGAGCCAGTCGGCGCGCAGGTCGCCCTCGGCCACCAGCACGGCGGGGCCGCGCAGCAGGCTGGTCGTGCGGTCGAGGGTCACGGTGACGGTGCCGCCCGGGACGACGATCTCCCAGGCACCCTCGGTGCGACCGGCGGCGCGCGCCGCGGCGACCGCCGTGGCGACCGTGCCGGTGCCGCACGAGCGGGTCTCGCCCGAGCCCCGCTCGTACACCCGCATCTCCACCGCGCCGTCGCCGAGTGGGCGGAAGAACTCGACGTTGACGCCCTCGGGGAACGCCGCCGGATCGACCTCCGGGGCGCGGGACAGGTCGAGGCCGGCCACCGGCGCCTCGACGGGGCAGGCCAGGTGCGGGTTGCCGACCGAGATCCGCAGCCCCTCGTATGCCCGGCCGGCGACCGACACGCGGCCCGTTCCCTCGACGCGGGGCGGCCCCATGTCGATCGTGACGTCGCCGGCGCGGCCCAGCCGCGCCGTCCGCACGCCGGCCCGGGTGGCGATCGGCAGCTCGCCCGGCGCGGCCAGGCCCGCGTCGACCAGGTAGCGGGCGAACACCCGGGCGCCGTTGCCGCACATCTCGGCGAGGCCGCCGTCGGCGTTGCGGTAATCCATGAACCACTCCGCGCCGTACCCGCTCACCAGGTCGTCGCGGCCCAGGGCCTTGCAGCGGACGACCCGCAGCACGCCGTCTGCGCCGATGCCGGCGCGGCGGTCGCACAGCGCCGCGACGAGCGATGGCGTCAGATCGAGCGAGTCATCGGGGTCCGGCAGGATGACGAAGTCGTTCTCCGTGCCGTGCCCCTTCACGAAGCGCATACGCCGATCGTATCGAGCACCCGCTCGACCGGGGTGTCGTACGGCAGCCAGCGGACGCGGGGATCGCGCCGGAACCAGGCCTCCTGCCTGCGGGCGAACCGCCTGGTCGCCCGGATGGTCTCCTCCTTCGCCCGCTCCTCGGTCCACTCCCCCGCCAGGTACCGCAGCACCTGGGCGTAGCCGAGGGCACGGCTCGCGGTGAAGCCGTCCCGCAGCCCGAGCGGCTCCAGGCGGCGCACCTCGTCGACGAACCCGGCGGCCCACATGCGCTCGACCCGGCCGGCGATGCGCTCGTCGAGCTCCGGCCGCGGCACCTCCAGGCCGACCTGCACGGCGTCGGGCGTGTCCGGGTAGGTCGGCAGGGACGCGCTGAACGGGCGGCCGGTCAGCTCGATCACTTCCAGCGCGCGGACGATGCGCCGCCCGTTCGTGGGCAGGATCGCCGCGGCCGCCCGCGGGTCGCGCCCGGCGAGGCGGCCGTGCAGCGCGGCCGGGCCGTGCGCGTCGAGCTCGGCCTGCAGCCGCTCCCGCAGCGCGGGGTCTGTGCCCGGGAAGTCCAGGTCGTCGATCACCGCGCGGACGTACAGGCCGGAGCCGCCGACGAGCAGCGGCACGTTGCCCCGGCCCTTGATCTCCTCGATGGCCCGGTGGGCGGCCCGCTGGTACTCGGCGACGCTCGCCGCGCGCGTGACGTCCCAGATGTCGAGAAGGTGGTGCGGTATGCCGCGGCGCTCGCGTTCGGTCAGCTTGGCGGTGCCGATGTCCATGCCGCGATACAGCTGCATCGAGTCCGCGTTCACGATCTCACCGCCGAGCCGCAGCGCGATCTCCACCGCGAGGTCGGACTTTCCCGCGGCGGTCGGCCCGACCACACCGATCAACATCATCGCGGTCCCCAGCTTAGTTCCGGCGCCGCCGCGGGTAGGGCTATCCACGGGCCGCCGGGTCCGGCACCCGGCGCGATGGGGGGAATCGACATGTCGTTCGCCGACAAGATCAAGACGTTGCTCGGCAAGCACGGCGACAAGATCGACGAGGCCATCGAGAAGGCCGGCGACATGGCCGACCGCAAGACCGGCGGGAAGTACTCCGGCCAGATCGACGCCGCGCAGCGGCAGGTGAAGAAGGCCGTCGACGAGGCCGGACGGCCGCGCGGCGGTCCGCCCGAGGGCGGTACCGCCGGCACGGAACCGCCCCCCTGACGCGGCGGCCGGCAGGGTATTTGTTGCGCTGAATCGCCACGTGCGCTCTGAAGAGGCGAAAGCGCGG
The DNA here is from genome assembly GCA_048498315.1 of Actinomycetota bacterium. Lineage (GTDB taxonomy): Bacteria > Actinomycetota > Actinomycetes > Streptosporangiales > Streptosporangiaceae > Actinoallomurus. Next base: position 20,901 of record JBEHYF010000021.1, on the reverse strand, counting down.
GTTGAAGAACTGGCGAAGCATGCGCGTCGTTCGTTCCAGGTATCGGAAAAGACACTCGCGCGGATATCCGAGCGGGGCGAGCCGGACGGCCTGTAGGCGCTGGTGGAAATCCGCCTCTCAAGGAGAAACCACACGGCAACCCCGGCCGCACTGGCCGACGCACGCGGTCGGCACACCAGCACGCCCTGGCGCGGCGGTCGCCGCGCCCGCCGGTTACGGGCAGGACGTGACCGGCGGCGGGGAGGCCGGGCGGCCTATGCCCGGCATGCCCAGCGGCACGCCCGCGGCCCGCTGCGGCGGCGCGGTGCGCCGCTCCCACGCGTCGCCGGCCCGGGTGCGGCGGATCGCGCGGATCGGCCCGTCGGCGACGAGGTGGTGCGGGGCCGCGTAGGTGACCTCGACGGTGACCATGTCGCCGGGACGCGGCGTCTCCGGCGCGGCGCCGCCGGCCGTGTCGTACCCCAGCGAGAAGTGGACGAGCCGGTTGTCCGACGCGCGGCCGGACATGCGGTGGGTGGCACCGTCCTTGCGGCCCTCGCCCTCGGCGACCAGCACCTCGAGGGTGGCGCCGAGCAGCTTCTTGTTCTCCGCCCAGGAGATCTCCTCCTGCAGCGCGACCAGCCGCTCGTACCGCTCCTGCACGACCTCCTTGGGCACCTGCCCGTCCATGGTGGCCGCCGGGGTGCCGGGCCGCTTGGAGTACTGGAACGTGAACGCGCCGGCGAACCGCGCCTCGCGCACGACGTGCAGCGTCTGCTCGAAGTCTTCTTCGGTCTCGCCGGGGAAGCCCACGATGATGTCGGTGGTGATGGCGGCGTCGGGGATCGCGGCGCGGACCCGCTCGATGATGCCGAGGTAGCGGTCCTGGCGGTAGGAGCGGCGCATCGCCCGCAGCACGCGGTCGGAGCCGGACTGCAGCGGCATGTGCAGCGACGGCATGACGTTCGGCGTCTCGGCCATCGCGGCGATCACGTCGTCGGTGAAGTCGCGCGGGTGCGGGGAGGTGAACCGCACCCGCTCCAGCCCCTCGATCTGCCCGCAGGCGCGCAGCAGCTTGGCGAACGCCGCCCGGTCGCCGAAGCCCGACCCATAGGCGTTGACGTTCTGGCCGAGCAGCGTGATCTCCAGGACACCCTCGGCGACCAGCGCCTCGACCTCGGCGAGGATCTCGCCGGGCCGGCGGTCCTGCTCCTTGCCGCGCAGCGACGGCACGATGCAGAAGGTGCAGGTGTTGTTGCAGCCCACAGAGATCGACACCCACGCGGCGTACGGCGACTCGCGGCGGGTCGGAAGCGTACTGGGGAAGGTCTCCAGCGCCTCTTTGATCTCGACCTGCGCCTCGTTCCGCACGCGGGCGCGCTCCAGCAGCACCGGCAGCGAGCCGATGTTGTGCGTGCCGAACACGACGTCGACCCAGGGCGCCCGCTCGACGATCGCGTCGCGGTCCTTCTGGGCCAGGCAGCCGCCCACCGCGATCTGCATGCCGGGGTGGCCGTCCTTGACCGGCCGCAGGTGGCCGAGGTTGCCGTACAGCCGGTTGTCGGCGTTCTCCCGGACGGCGCAGGTGTTGAACACGACGACGTCGGGCGTCGCCCCGTCGGTGGCACGGATGTAGCCGGCGTCTTCCAGCAGCCCGGCGAGGCGTTCGGAGTCGTGCACGTTCATCTGGCACCCGTACGTGCGGATCTCGTACGTGCGGGGCCGCCCGTCGGCGGACGTCGTCGTGTTCATCTCAAGAAGAAAGGGTACGCGCGGCGGGGCAGGGGATCGGACCGCGCGCGGCCGGATACCCCGTATCCCGACGATACCGGCGGCTCGCGGCATAACGTGATCGGATCGGTACCTCTGCGTCTCGGCGCTCCGACATTGATCACGTACGCTTTGCGGGCATGGCGGACAGCGGCAGGGCGGACCCGCGGGCCGACACAGGCGGCGGCGGGCCGCTGGTGGTGCTCGAGAACGTCAACAAGTACTTCGGCGATCTCCACGTCCTCAAGGACATCGACCTGACCATCCACCGCGGCGAGGTGGTCGTCGTCATCGGGCCGTCGGGCGGCGGCAAGTCGACACTGTGCCGCACGATCAACCGGCTGGAGCCGATCGACGAGGGCAGGATCCTGATCGACGGCAGACCGCTGCCGGAGGAGGGCAAGGCGCTCGCCCAGCTCCGCGCCGACGTGGGCATGGTCTTCCAGTCGTTCAACCTGTTCTCGCACAAGACGATCCTGCAGAACGTCACGCTCGGCCCGATCAAGGTACGCAAGATCGACAAGGCGGAGGCCGAGCAGCACGCGATGGAGCTGCTGGAACGGGTCGGCATCGCCAGCCAGGCGGACAAGTACCCCGCACAGCTCTCCGGCGGCCAGCAGCAGCGCGCCGCGATCGCGCGGGCGCTGGCGATGCGGCCGAAGGTGATGCTGTTCGACGAGCCGACGTCGGCGCTCGACCCCGAGATGATCAAGGAAGTGCTCGACGTCATGACCAACCTGGCCGCCGAGGGCATGACCATGGTCGTCGTCACCCACGAGATGGGGTTCGCCCGGGCGTCCGGCAACAAGATCGTTTTCATGGCCGACGGCCAGATCGTGGAGGAGAACACCCCCGGGGAGTTCTTCACCAACGCGCGCAGCGACCGCGCCCGGGACTTCCTCTCCAAGATCCTCACGCACTGACGGGCCGGCGGCCCTCGACGCACCACGCACTGACCGCACTTACGGGACCGCGGGGCGCGGTTCCCAAGACGAGAGCAGGGGAACAGGATGCGAGTACGTCACCTCGGCGTCGCCGCGACCGCGCTGGCGGTGGCGGCGACCGGCATGGCCGGATGCGGCACCAAGAAGGCCGGCTCGGTCGTCGACAAGGCCAAGACCACCAAGCACCTCACGATCGGCATCAAGTTCGACCAGCCCGGCATCGGCCTGAAGAAGCCCGACGGCACGGTTGAGGGCTTCGACGTCGACGTGGCCACCTACATCGCCGGGAAGCTCGGCGTGCCCAAGAAGAACATCACGTGGAAGGAGACGATCTCGGCGAACCGCGAGGCGTTCCTCCGAAACGGCACCGACGACCTGGTCATCGCGAGCTACTCGATCACGCCGGCGCGGCTCCCCCAGGTGACCTTCGGCGGCCCGTACATCGTCGCCCACCAGGATATCCTCGTGCGCGGGAACGACACCACGATCAAGTCGTTCGCCGACCTGAAGGGCAAGCGGATCTGCCAGGTCGCCGGGTCGAACTCCTGGAAGAACATCACCGACGGCACCAACAAGTACCACCAGAAGCTCGCCGTCAAGCTGGTGCCCGCCAACGCCTACGAGGAGTGCATCACCAAGCTCAAGGGCGGCTCGCTGGACGCGGTCACGACCGATAACACGATCCTCGCCGGCTACGCCGCGCGCGAGGGCAGCGCGGTCAAGGTGGACAACGTCCCGTTCACCGACGAGAAGTACGGCGTCGGCATCAAGAAGGGCGACATCAAGACCTGCAACGCGGTGAACAAGGCGATCACCGAGATGTACCAGGACGGCACCGCCAAAAAGCTGATCGACAAGTGGTTCACGCCGGAGCACCTGCAGTTCGACACCTCCAAGCCGCCCGCCTTCCAGGGCTGCAGCTGAGCACAGGCCGCGCGGCGACGCCGGCGGGCCCCGCCCGCCGGCGCACGCGCACCGACCCGGTGGAGTGCCATGAACCTCGGTCAACTCTTCGACTTCGGGCCGCTGATCGACCAGATCGGCCCTGTCCTTAAGGCGTTCTGGGCGACGATCCGGCTGTCCGTGGTGAGCGGGATCGTCGCGATGATCCTCGGCACCGTGCTCGCCGCCATGCGGGTGGCGCCCGCGCCGGTCCTGCGCGCCGCGGGCACACTGTACATCAACGTCCTCCGCAACACGCCGCTGACGCTCGTGCTGCTGTTCTGCAGCCTGGGCCTATCCGACACCCTCAAGGTCCGCGTGTCGGACGACCCGTCGGTCAACGGCTTCTGGATCGCCGTGCTCGGCCTGTCGATCTACACCGCGTCGTTCGTCTGCGAGTCGCTGCGGGCCGGGATCAACACGGTGCCGATCGGGCAGGCCGAGGCGGCCCGCTCGCTCGGGCTGACCTTCTCCCAGACGCTCCGCCTCGTTGTCCTGCCCCAGGCGTTCCGGTCGGTGATCGCCCCGCTGGGCAGCACCCTCATCGCCATGATCAAGAACACGACGGTCGTGCTGGCGGCCGGCTACTTCGAGGCGTCGGCGCAGATGAAGCAGATGTTCGACCAGTACGGCGGCACCATCCCGATCTTCCTGGGCTTCGCGATCGGCTTCATGGTGCTGACCCTGCCCACCGGCTTCTTCTTCAGCTGGCTGTCGCGGAAGCTGGCGGTGGCACGGTGAGCGCCGCGGACGATGGAAAGGCGGGCACCTGATGGGCGCCGTCACCGGAACGCGTCCCGCGCCGGCGCGCCGGGCGCGGACGCCGCGCGGCTCGGTGCTGTACGACGCGCCCGGCCCGCGGGCGTGCATGCGCAACAACATGATCACGCTGGTCGCGTGCGTCGTGCTGCTCGGCATCGCGTACGTCGTCGTCGCGCGCATGCAGGACCAGGGCCAGTTCGCGGGCAGGCTGTGGAAGCCGTTCGCGCAGAAGGACGTCTGGTTCAAGCAGATCGTGCCGGGCCTGGAGGGCACGCTCAGCGCCGCCGCCGTGGCCGCCGTGCTCGCGCTGGTGTTCGGCGTGGTCTTCGGGCTCGGCCGGCTGTCGGACCACCGGTGGATCAGGCTGCCGGCGAGCGCGGTCGTGGAGTTCTTCCGCGCCATCCCGCTGCTGATCATGATCTTCTTCGCGCAGGCCGGCCCGCCGACGATCATGGATGCCTTCGGGCGGACCATCGCGCCGGTCTCGGCCTTCATGGCGCTGGTGGCAGGCCTGACCCTGTACAACGGGTCGGTGCTGGCGGAGATCTTCCGGTCAGGGGTGAACGCCATCCCGCGCGGCCAGTCGGAGGCGGCGTACGCGATCGGCCTGCGCAAGGGCGGGGTCATGATGCGCATCCTCGTGCCGCAGGCGGTGACGGCGATGATGCCGGCCGTCGTCAGCCAGCTCGTCGTGCTGCTCAAGGACACCGCGCTCGGCTACATCGTCGCCTACAACGAGCTGCTCAACGCCGGCCTGCGGGTGGTGTCGACGAACTTCGGCAACATCATCCCGTCCGCGATCGTGATCGCGGTGATCTACATCGTGATCAACCTGGCGCTCGGCCGGTTCGCGCACTGGCTCGAACAGCGCAGCCGCCGCAGCCGCAAGAGCAGCGCCCATCCGCTCGGCACCGCGACCGGCGTGCCACCCGCTGCGGGCATGGACAGCGCGGCGACCTGACGCGACCGGGCGAGGCGATCTTGGCGTGTCAAGTCATCAGTCGAGGTGCCATTGGCTCCCGGTTTGCGAGACGATTCGGACATGACCGATCGTGTAACCGCCCCCTATGGATCCTGGTCCTCCCCGATATCCGCGGCCGCGGTGGCCCGTGCCCGGCTGCGCCTCAGTTTCCCCACCGTCCGTGGGGACCGGGTGTGGTGGCAGGAGACCCATCCGGAGCAGGGCGGCCGGACCACGATCGTGCTCTCCGGCGTCGAACTGCTGCCCGCGCCGTGGGACGCACGCACCCGCGTGATCGAGTACGGCGGGCGGTCCTACCTGCCGCTGCCCGACGGCGACGTCGTCTTCGCCAACTTCGCCGACCAGCGCCTGTACCGGCTCACGCCGGGCGACACGCCGCGGCCGCTGACCCCCGAGCCGGCGCGGCCGGCCGGGCTGCGCTACGCCGACTTCTCCCTTTCCCCCGACGGCCTGCAGGTGTGGTGCGTCCGCGAGAGCCACGCGGACGAGGGCGTGCGCCGTGCGGTCGTGGCGGTCCCGCTCGACGGCTCGGCCGCCTCCTCGCCCGACGCGATCGGCGAGCTCGTCACCGGCGCGGACTTCTACGCCTTCCCGACCCCGTCCCCCGACGGCCGCCACCTCGCCTGGGTGCAGTGGAGCCACCCCCGGATGCCCTGGGACGGCACCGAGCTGCGCGTCGCCGCCTTCGACGAGCAGGGCGCGCTGGGCAAGTCGCGCCCGGTCAAGGGCGGCCTGAACGAGTCCGCGCTCGCGCCGGCCTGGCTCACCGACTCCCGGCTGTACGTGGTCTCCGACTGGCCGGGCTGGTGGAACCTGTACGAGGTCGGGCTGCGCGGCGAGTCGCCGCAGGCGCTGTATCCGGCCGAAGAGGAGTTCGCCGGGCCGCTGTGGCAGCTCGGCGGCCGCCCCTATGCGCTGCTCGGCGACGGCCGGATCGCGGTGCTGCACGGCCAGGGCGACCAGCGGCTCGGGCTGTACGACCCGGAGACCGCCGAGCTCACCGACTTCGACCTGCCCTACACCGACTGGAAGGACGCGCTGTCCGCCGACGGCACCACGATCGTCGGCATCGCGGGCGCCCCCGACATCCCGTGGTCAGTGGTCATGGTCGACGCGGACACGGGCGAGGCGAAGGTGCTGCGCAGCGAGCTCGACACGCCGCCGGCCGCCGCGTACCTGCCGCTGCCGCGCGCCCAGGAGCTCGAGGGCCCGTTCGGCCGTCCGGTGCACGCCTTCGTCTACCCGCCGTCCAACCCGGGCTTCCAGGGGCCCGAGGGCGAATTGCCGCCGTACATCGTGTTCGTGCACGGCGGGCCGACCGGGCACGCGACGAGCGTGCTGGATCTGGAGAAGGCCTACTTCACCAGCCGCGGCATCGGCGTCATCGACGTCAACTACGGCGGCTCCACCGGGTACGGGCGCGTCTACCGGGAGCGGCTGCGCCGCCAGTGGGGCGTCGTCGACGTCGAGGACAGCATCGCCGCGGCCGCGGCGCTGGCCCGCGCCGGCGTCGCCGACATCGAACGGCTGGCGATCCGCGGCGGCAGCGCCGGCGGCTGGACCACCCTGTGCGCCGTCACCCGCACCTCCCTGTTCAAGGCCGGCACGTCCTACTTCGGCATCTCCGACCCGCAGGTCTTCATGAAAGAGACCCACGACTTCGAGTCGCGGTACCTGCACGGCCTGATCGGCCCGATCCCCGGATTCGAGCGCACCTACGAGGAGCGCTCGCCGATCGCCCGGGCCGCCCAGACCGCCTGTCCTGTCCTGCTCCTGCAGGGGCTGGAGGACCCGATCGTGCCGCCTCCGCAGTCGGAACGGTTCGCCGAGGCGCTGGCAAGCCGGGAGATCCCGTACGCGTACCTGACCTTCGCCGGCGAATCGCACGGGTTCCGGCGCGCCGACACGGTCACCGCCTGCCTGGAGGCCGAACTGGCCTTCTACGGACGGACGCTCGGCTTCGAGCCGAAGGACGTGCCGCCGATCGAGCTGACCGTCGGCCGCCCTCCGGCGACCGCGGCCGGCGACGAGGTGGCTGAGGACGCCGGGCCTGCGGGTGACGAGGCACCCGCAGGCTGACCCGGCGGGGACCGGCCGCGTCGATGGCCGGTGAGGCTCACCGCGCCGTCGGCGGACGCGGCGCGGTGGACGCGGGACGGCGGAACGCGGCGGACGCGGCGGACGGCTGCCCGCCGATCCATCTCTCCGGCGCGCGGCCGCGGCGGTCGCGACGCACCCGGCCTGGCGCGCTGGACCGGCCGCGCGCACCATTCCGCCGTCCGCGGTCGCCCAGCGTCATCACCGGCCGGTGCCGCCAGGCGAACTCCGGCACCCGGGAGGAGGGGGCGCCCAACGGCTCATGGCCCTCTGTCGCACGTCGCCTCGCCGGCCGTCGGCACCTCGTCGGCCGCCGCAGCCGCGACCGGGTGCCTCCCGCGCGCGGCTCCGGCGCGGCGGTCAGCGGGCGAACTCGGTCGCCCGGGACTCGCGGACGACGGTGATGCGGATCTGGCCGGGGTAGGTCAGCTCTTCCTCGACCTGCTTGGCGATGTCGTGCGCGATCACTTGCGCCTGCAGATCGTCCACTGAGTCCGGCCGCACCATGACGCGCACCTCCCGGCCCGCCTGCATCGCGAACACCTTCTCGACGCCCTCGCGTTCGGTGGCGATCCGCTCCAGCCGTTCCAGACGCTTGACGTACGCCTCCAGCGACTCGCGGCGCGCGCCCGGACGGCCCCCGCTGATCGCATCCGCGGCCTGGGTCAGCACCGCCTCGACGGTGCGGACCTCGACCTCGTTGTGGTGCGCCTCGATGGCGTGGACCACGTCCTCCTCCTCGCCGTACCGGCGGGCGATCTCCGCGCCGATCAGCGCGTGGCTGCCCTCGACCTCGTGGGTGAGCGCCTTGCCGATGTCGTGCAGCAGCGTGCAGCGCTTGAGCAGCGGTACGGGCAGCTTCAGCTCGGCCGCCATGACGCCGGCCAAGTGCGCCGACTCGATCAGGTGCGCAAGCACATTCTGGCCATAGGAGGTGCGGTAGCGCAGCCGGCCGAGCAGGGCGATCAGCTCCGGGTGCATGTCGGTGAGGCCCAGCTCGACGAGGGCGTCCTCGCCGGCGCGCACGCACAGCTGCTCGACCTCGGCCTTGCTGTGCTCGTAGACCTCCTCGATCCGCTGCGGGTGGATGCGGCCGTCCAGGACGAGCTTCTCCAGGGTCAGCCTGCCGACCTCGCGGCGCACCGGGTCGAAGCAGCTGAGCAGCACGGCCTCGGGGGTGTCGTCGATGATGAGGTTCACGCCGGTCGTCGTCTCGAACGCGCGGATGTTGCGGCCCTCGCGGCCGATGATGCGGCCCTTCATCTCGTCGCCGGGCAGGTGCAGCACCGACACGACCGACTCGGCCGTCTGCTCGCCGGCGACCCGCTGGATGGCCAGCGTGACGATCTTGCGGGCGCGCTTCTCGCCCTCCTCGCGGGCCTCGGTCTCGATGTCCCGGACGATCAGCGCGGCCTCGCGTTTGGCCTGGTTCTCGATCGAGGCGACCAGCTCGGCCTTGGCCTGGTCGGCGGTCAGGCCGGCGGCCTGTTCGAGGACGCGCCGGCGCTCCTGGTCGAGGTTGTCGACCTCGGCACGGCGCTCCTCAAGCGCCTGCTCGGCCTCGGACAGCTCCCGGGCGCGCTCCTCCAGCCGGCGCACCTCCTCGTCGAGCCGCTGCTCCCGCTCGGCCAGCCGGACCTCACGGCGTTCCAGGTCCTCCCTGATGGCGCGGAGGTCGTCCTTGAGCGACTTGATCTCGTCCTCGACCTCGGTGCGCGCCTCCGCGGCGACATCCTTGGCCCGCACCTGGGCGGCGTTCAGAATCTCCTGCGCGTCGGACCGCGCGCGCGCCACGATCTCCTCGGCGCCGCGCCGGGCCTCGGCCTGTTCCTCCCTGGCCGCGACGACGCGCGCGGCGGCGTCGAGGCGGCGGAGCACGACGAGCACGAGGACGAGCGCCAGGACGACGAGCAGTGCCGCACCTACCACCACGACGACCACGGCGCTGACCCCTTTCCTCGACGCGGCGCCATCAGTGGTCACCTGATGGCGGCGATGCGGACGCGAGGGTTACAGGCGCGCCGTACGGGCCACCGCTGCAGTCGCGGCGACGGCCGGCGACATGGGGCCGCCGGCGGGCACGACCGGGAGGGCTCCGGAGTGATCCAGAACCCTGCTATGCGAACCACCGGCCTGGGAAGCCGGATACCACACCCTTCAGCTGCTCGGACGTACTCGGTCGTATGGCAAGTCGTATGGCAATCCGCACTGCGCGGAGTAACACCTCACTGCCGTAACCGTAAGCGGCCAAGAGGTGATGGGCAAGAAAAGACCATGTGTTCCGGACGATTCGCTAAATATTTCGCACCTCACCCCACATACCGCCCAAAGGGACGAGCAGCTCGACCACGGTTACGACCAGCGGCTTCATGGGACCGTTCCAGGCGCGTGGTGGGCATGGCCGTCCAGTTCTCATCGATCGGGCAGGGCGGGCACGCACCAGCCGGGCGACGGACAAGACAGTGACGGGGCCTTTGGCCAGGCTTGTATGAGGTCACAACGCCACGTCCGGTGAGTGCACATGACCACCTCCCGGCCCGGGCCGACAGATCCCGTTGAGGACCCGGAGTCGGTCAGTCGCTGGGTCAGACCCAGGCGGGAGGTACTCACCTACATCATCACCGTCAGTCGGCGACCGGGTCGTCGAAGGCGCCGGAGAGGTCGGCGAAGGGGTCGTCCGCGCCGTCGTCGGCCATGCCCTCGGCCTCCAGAGCCTCGCGGACGACACGGTAGGCCAGCGCGCCTGAGTAGCCCTTGCGGGCGAGCACGCCCATCAGCCGCCGGGTGCGCTTGACCGGGTCGAGGCCGCGGGTGGCGGACAGCCGGCGGGCCACGAGCGCGCGGGCCGACGCCTCCTCGCGTTCGGGGTCGAGCTCGCCGACGGCGACGTCGACCGTCTCGTCGGCGACGCCGCGCTGCCGCAGCTCGGCCGCGAGCGCACGGCGGGCCAAGCCACGGCCGGCATGCCGTGACTCGACCCAGGCCCGCGCGAACGCCTCGTCGTCGATCAGGCCGACCTCGGAGTAGCGGCCCAGCACCCGCTCGGCAACGTCGTCGGGCACGCCCTTGCGGCGCAGGACGTCGGCGAGCTGGGCGCGGGTACGCGGGGCGAAGGAGAGCGACCGCAGGCAGATCTCCCGCGCCACCGCGTCCGGATCGGCGGGCAGGGACCGCTCCGCCGGGCCGCCAAGCGCTTGGCCGTGGGGAAGACGGCCGTCACGCCCTGGCCCGGGCGGCGGAGCGGGCCCACCGGTCTCCTGAGGGGAGACGGCGTCGCCAGGGAAGAACTCCGCGCCGGGACCGGCCCGGCGCCGAGCGCGACGCCGTCGCCCGCCAGGAGGGCTCATGAGGCATCTCCCGCGAGAGGGCGACCGTGGATCACACGTCGCCCGGCTTCGGGACCTTGGCACCCCGCTTGACCGGTGTCGCCTTCCCCGCCACCGCGACCGTGGCCGCCGTGGTGGCGGCCGCAGCCGTCGCGGCCGCGTCGGACGCACCCGCATCCGCGTCGAGCCTCGGCCCCACCCCGAGCTTCTCCTTGATCTTCTTTTCGAGCTCGTCCGCGATATCGGGGTTGTCCTTGAGGAACTTGCGGGCGTTCTCCTTGCCCTGGCCGAGCTGGTCGTTCTCGTAGGTGTACCAGGCGCCGGACTTGCGGACGAAGCCGTGCTCGACGCCCATGTCGATCAGACCGCCCTCACGGCTGATGCCGACGCCGTAGAGGATATCGAAGTCGGCGACCTTGAACGGCGGCGCCAGCTTGTTCTTCACCACCTTGACCCGGGTGCGGTTGCCGACCGCCTCCGTGCCGTCTTTCATCGTCTCGATGCGGCGCACGTCGAGCCGGACCGAGGCGTAGAACTTGAGCGCCTTGCCACCGGTGGTCGTTTCGGGCGAACCGAACATCACGCCCACCTTCTCACGAAGCTGGTTGATGAAGATCGCCGTGGTCTTGGTGGAATTGATGGCGCCGGTGAGCTTGCGCAGGGCCTGGGACATCAGGCGGGCCTGCAGGCCGACGTGGCTGTCGCCCATCTCGCCCTCGATCTCGGCGCGGGGCACGAGGGCGGCGACGGAGTCGATGACGACGACGTCGATCGCGCCGGAGCGGATCAGCATGTCGGTGATCTCAAGGGCCTGCTCGCCGGTGTCGGGCTGGGAGACCAAGAGCTGGTCGATGTCGACCCCGATCTTCTTGGCGTATTCGGGGTCGAGTGCGTGCTCGGCGTCGACGAACGCGGCGATGCCGCCGGCCTTCTGCGCGTTCGCCACGGCGTGGAGCGCGATGCTCGTCTTCCCGGACGACTCCGGCCCGTAGATCTCGACGACGCGGCCGCGCGGGAGACCGCCGATGCCCAGGGCGACGTCGAGGGCGATCGAGCCGGTCGGGATCACCTCGACCGGGGGGCGCCCCTCCTGGCCCAGCCGCATGACGGAGCCCTTGCCGAACTGCCGCTCGATCTGGGCGAGCGCCGCCTCGAGGGCCTTCTCGCGATCGTTTGCTGCCATGTGAGGTGTCCCTGTCGGGTCGATGCTGCTGTTGTCGGGTGCGACGTTACGGGGACCCGGCGACACTTTTCGAGGCTCCGGCCGTCTCTGTGGACGGTGTCGCACATGATCTCACTCTAGCCGAACATGTGTTCGATCATGGAGGAACGCACCGATTCACCCCGGAAACCCGGCCGCCGTTGCCCTACGCTGAACCCAGAATCATGCCGGTCACCATCCTCATGTGCGCCGATCCGCTGAACCCCCGGCGGGTCGACCAGCACTTCGCCCGGGAGGCCGAGGCCGTACGCGCGCTCGGCGGGTCCATCGCGCTCATCGACCACGACGCGCTGGAGCGAGGCGAGACCGACGCGGCCGTGGCCCGGGTGCCGCGGGGCCTGGGGACCGCGTGGTACCGCGGCTGGGTGATCTCGCCGGTCCGCTACGCCGCGCTCGCCGCCGCCCTGTCCCCGCGCGACGTCACGCTGGCGGTCCCTCCCGACGGCTACCAGAAGGCGCACGAGCTGCCCGGCTGGTACGACACGTTCGCCGGCGTCACCCCCGCCAGCGTCTGGCTGCCCATCCCGCCCGGGGCAACCCCGGCCCCCGACAAGCTTGCGCAGCTCGTACGCCCGCTGCGGCCCGGCCCGGCGATCGTGAAGGACTACGTCAAGTCGCGCAAGCACGAGTGGGACGACGCCTGCTTCATCCCCGACCTCACCGACGTCGCGCGCCTGCACGCCGTCGTCGCCCGGTTCGTCGAACGTCAGGGCGACTACCTGGCGGGCGGGGTCGTCATCCGCGAGCACGAGCCGTACGAGGGCGGCGAGGCGCGGGTCTGGTGGGTCGACGGCGAGCCGGTCCTGATCAGCCCGCACCCCGACACGCCCGACCGGCATCCCCACCCGCGCACCGACCCGATCGCCCCCTGCGTGCGTGCGCTGGGCTGCCGCTTCATCACGACCGACCTGGCCCTGCGCGCCGACGGCGCGTGGCGGGTGGTCGAGGTGGGCGACGGCCAGGTCAGCGACCTGCCGCAGGTGGCCGAGCCCGCCGACCTGTATCTGAGCTTCCCGATCCGGTAGTCACCCTGCCCAGATGACCCCTGCCCCGTCGGCTCCAGGCCCGGCCACCCTCAGGCCTCCGGCGAGAGCGGGCGCGCGGCACGCGAAGTCCGCGATCAGGTCGCCGGGTGGTGCGACAGCCGCGATCCTGCCTCTACACTGGCCCGGCAGCCCCCGCAGTTGGAGAACAGACCGCACATGCCCCCAAGGACGCCCGCCGGATGATGCGCTCCGGCGCGGTGCGGCTCAGCGCGGTGAGCCTGCTGTCGCTGTCGCTCGTCGGCTGCTCGTCGCGGAGCGAGACCGCATACTGCGTCGACGGCTGGGCTCCCGTCGGCAGCTCCTACCGGGTCGTCCCGGACTACTTCTGCGACAACGGCGGATCGTACGGGCGCTACTACTGGTACTACGGCGGCAGCTATAGCAGCGGGTACGTCCGGCACGGCACCACGATCCGCCCGCGCGGCACCCGAATCGTCTCGCGCGGCGGCCGGGTGATCTCCCGCGGCAGCGGCGGTCGCTCCATCACTCGCGGCGGGTTCGGCCACCACGGCAGCGGCTCGCGGGGAGGCTGAGCGGTGCGCCGCGCGCACTCGGCGCCCCGGGACGGCTGGGACCGGATCGTCGAGTCACAGGGGCTGGCCTACCACCGCACGTCCCACCCCGAGCACCTGACCCGGCCGTACTGGGACGAGTCAGCGCACTACACGTTCACGATGGACGAGGTGCTCGCCCTCGAGGAGACCGTCGAGGAGCTGCACCGGATGTGCCTCGCGGCGGTGGAACACGTCGTGAGCACCCGCCGGTACGCGGTGTTCGGCATCCCGCCGTGGGTGTGGCCGCTGATCGAGGCGTCGTGGCGGCGCCGCGACCCGCACCTGTACGGGCGGTTCGACCTCTGGTACGACGGCTCCGGCCCGGCCCGGCTGCTGGAGTACAACGCCGACACCCCCACCTCGCTGCTGGAGAGCTCGATCATCCAGTGGTACTGGCTGCGCGACACGCACTCCGACGACGACCAGTGGAACTCCGTGCACGAGCGGCTGGTCGACCGCTGGAAGGAGATCGGCCCGGCCGTCCTGTCCGGCCCGCCGGGCGTCCCCGGCGGATCCGCCGTGCACTTCGCCTGGACGAGCGAAGACGAGACCGGCGAGGAGGTCATGACGATCGCGTACCTGCAGGAGACCGCCGAGCAGGCGGGCATCCCCGGCATCGCGATCGCCATGGAGGACATCGGCTGGCACCACGAACGCGGCCGATTCGTGGATCTGAACGGCCGCGACATCACCACCTTGTGCAAGCTCTACCCCTGGGAGTGGATCGTCGGCGAGCCGTTCGGCAGATACGTCCAGCGCGCCGCGTGGGTCGAGCCCATCTGGAAGATGCTGCTGTCCAACAAGGCGCTGCTCGTGGTGCTGTGGGAGCTGTACCCCGGTCACCCGAACCTGCTGCCGGCGTACCTGGACGCCCCGGCCGCCCTGACCTCCTACGTCCAGAAGCCGCTGCTGGGACGGGAGGGCGCGAGCATGCGGATCGTGACGCCGGACGGCGTCCAGACGGCCACGGCGGGTGAGTACGGCGCCGAGGGCTATGTGTTCCAGGAGTTCTGCCCGCTGCCGGAGTTCGATGGCGAGCATCCGGTGCTCGGCGCCTGGGTCGTCGGCGATGAGGCGGCCGGGCTCGGCATCCGTGAGACGTCCGGACTGATCACCGACGACACGTCGTCCTTCGTCCCGCACCGCATCCCCGCCGAGCTGGAAGACGGCGGGGCGGCCCCGTCATGACCGCCGCCCGCTGCGGACCCGCGCCTGCGCACGCCGCCGCATGCGCCCGGCGCCCCGGGCGTCCCGGCTGGCGGGCACCGGCCGTCCACCGCCGTCGCACGGTCCCGGCGCGCGCCCGGACGCCGGTCGGGCACCCGGCGCTGCGGGGCGGGGCCGCCCCTTCCCTTTGACCCTGTGGGGAATGCTGCGTGCCCCCAATTCCCCGTACGCCCCCGTACCTCGGCTAAGGAGAGAACAGATGGTCCTGGCGTTCTCGCACGATTTCGGCACGGCGTTGGGCAAGGGCGCCGGCGCGATCGCCGCGTACACGGCCCTGGGCCTCGTCCTGCTGCTGATCGGCTTCTTCGCGGTCGACGTGGCGACGCCGGGACGACTCACCTCGATCATCCGCAGCGGGCGGAACGCCAACGCGACGCTGCTGGCCGTCTGCGGCAGGGCCGGCGTCGGGCTGGTCGTCGCCGCCTCGATCTCCGCCTCCGGCGGACGGCTCAGCGAGGGGCTGATCGCCACGCTGGTGTGGGGGCTCGTGGGGATCGTGGCACAGCAGGTCGGCACTCTGATCGTCCGGGCGCTACTGCGGGTCGACGTGCCGGCGCTCATGACCGAGGAGTCCCTCTCGCCGTCCGCCGTGCTCCTCGGCGCGACGCAGGCGACGATCGGCCTGATCACCGCCATCGCCGTGATCTGACGGCCCGGCACGGCGGGCCGGTCATGCCCGGCCGCCATCGCCTCCGTGGCCTTCAGGGGCTTGAGCCGCGGCGGGCCCGTACGCCTGGGCGGGCAGCCGAGCGGCGCTGATGGCACTACCGTCATTGCTCATCGGGCACTCCCGGGAACGCTTTCGGCGCTCACCGCAGGCGCTGCGGAACGTCGAAGGTGGCGCAGACGGCCCGCCACACGTCCTTGGCGTCCTCGCCGTCGGCGAGTGCCTGCTCGACCGTGCGGCCGCCGAGCTCGGCCATGACGTAGTCCTTGGCCACGCTCTCGGCGTACCCCTCTCCGAACTGCTGGTTCATCCGATCCCAGAACACCGTGAGACGCACGTCTCCCACGCTACCCGGCGGCCGCGCACCCGGACGAACCTGTCGGCGGCCGGGGGCATCATGGCAGGGTGGCGCCGATCGACCGCTTCTCCCCCGCCACCCGGGCGTGGTTCACCGGGGCATTCGCCGCGCCCACGGCGGCGCAGGCGGGCGCATGGGAGGCGATCGCCCGCGGTGACCACACGCTCGTCGTCGCCCCGACCGGGTCGGGCAAGACGCTCGCCGCATTCCTGTGGTCGCTCGACCGGCTGGCGTCGGCGCCGACGACGAGCGACCCGAAGCGCCGCTGCCGGGTTGTCTACGTCTCCCCGCTGAAGGCCCTCGCGGTCGACATCGAGCGCAACCTGCGCGCCCCGCTGACCGGCCTGCGGCAGGCGTCGCGGCGGCTCGGCCTGCCCGAGCCCGACGTCCGGGTGGCGGTGCGCTCCGGCGACACCCCGTCCGACGAGCGCCGCCGCTTCGCGACCAATCCCTCCGACATCCTGATCACGACGCCCGAGTCGCTGTTCCTGATCCTCACCTCGCGGGCGCGCGAGGCGCTGTGCGGCGTCGAGACGGTGATCGTCGACGAGGTGCACGCGGTCGCGGGCACCAAGCGCGGCGCGCACCTGGCGCTGTCCCTGGAACGTCTCGACGCCTTGCTCGACCGGCCCGCGCAGCGCGTCGGGCTGTCGGCGACGGTACGGCCGGTCACCGAGGTGGCGACGTTCCTCGCCGGCGGCGGGCGGCCCGCGACCGTCGTGCAGCCGCCGCACGAGAAGGAGGTGGAGCTGCGCATCTCGGTGCCGGTGGACGATATGGCCGAGCCGCCGCCCGACCCGCGCGCCGAGGCCGGCGGCGACGCCATGCCGCAGCGCGGCACCATCTGGCCGCACGTCGAAGACGCCGTGCTCGACTTGATCGAGAGCCATCGCTCCACCATCGTCTTCGCCAACTCCCGCCGCCTGGCCGAGCGGCTGAGCGGACGGCTGAACGAGCTGGCCTACGAGCGGCGAGCCGCCGAGCGAGCGGAGTGGTCGATCGATCCGACCGAAGGCCCCCCGATCGGCCGAGAGTTCGCGGTGCCGGCGGAGGTCATGGCACAGGCGGGGGCGTCGCGCGGTGCGCCGGCCGAGGTGGTGGGGGGGCACCACGGGTGGGTGTTGAAGGAGGAACGGGTCGGCATCGAGGAGGAATTGAAGGCCGGGCGGCTCCCGGCGGTGGTGGCGACGTCCAGCCTTGAGCTGGGCATCGACATGGGCACGGTCGACCTGGTCGTGCAGGTCGAGTCGCCGCCGTCGGTGGCCGGCGGCCTGCAACGCATCGGCCGGGCCGGGCATCAGGTCGGCGCGGTGTCCAAGGGAGTGATCTTCCCGAAGTACCGCGGCGACCTCCTGCAGACGGCGGTCGTGGCCGAGCGCATGCGCGAGGGCGCGATCGAGGAGCTGCGCTACCCGCGCAACCCGCTCGACGTGCTGGCCCAGCAGATCGTGGCGATGGTCGCGATGGACGAGTGGCCGGTCGACGAGCTGGCGGCACTGGTGAAACGGGCGGCGCCGTTCGCCACGCTGTCCCGGTCGGTGCTGGAGGCGACGCTCGACATGCTCGCCGGGCGGTACCCGAGCGACGAGTTCGGCGAGCTGCGCCCGCGCCTGGTGTGGGACCGCGTGTCCGGCGTGCTGCGCGGCCGCCCTGGCGCGCAGCGGCTGGCGGTGACCAGCGGCGGCACGATCCCCGACCGCGGCCTGTTCGGCGTGTTCCTCGTCGGAGAGCATGTGTCCGATTCGCGCGCCTCCGGCACGACCCGTTCCCGGGTCGGCGAGCTGGACGAGGAGATGGTGTACGAGTCGCGGGTCGGCGACGTGTTCGTGCTGGGCGCCAGCTCGTGGCGCATCGAGGACATCACGCCCGACCGGGTGCTCGTCTCCCCCGCGCCGGGGCAGCCCGGCAAGCTGCCGTTCTGGCACGGCGACGCCCCCGGGCGCCCGGCGGAGCTGGGGCGGGCGCTGGGCGCGTTCAGCCGGGAGCTGTCGGCGCTGGAGCCGGAGCCGGCGCGGGAGCGGCTGCGGGCGGCGGGGCTGGACGACCGTGCGGCCGGCAACCTGCTCGCCTACTTCGCCGAGCAGCGGGACGCCACCGGGTACGTCCCCGACGACCGCACGCTCGTAGTGGAGCGGTTCCGCGACGATCTGGGCGACTGGCGCGTCGTGGTGCACTCCCCGTACGGCGCGCCGGTGCACGCGCCGTGGGCGCTGGCGATGGCCGCGCGGCTGCGCGAACGGTACGGCGTGGAGGCGCAGGCCGTGCACTCCGACGACGGCATCGTGCTGCGCGTTCCTGACACCGGCGCGTTCTCCTTCGACGAGGGCGGGGGCACGACGGCGCCGCCCGCTGCCGATCTGGCGCTGTTCGATCCGGAGGAGATCGAGCGGATCGTCACCGACGAGCTGGGCAACTCGGCGCTGTTCGCGTCCCGGTTCCGCGAGTGCGCCGCGCGGGCGCTGCTGCTGCCGCGCCGCACCCCCGGCAGGCGAATGCCGCTATGGCAGCAGCGGCAGCGCGCGGCGCAGCTGCTGTCGGTGGCCGCCCGGTACCCGTCCTTCCCGATCGTGCTGGAGACCGTGCGCGAGTGCCTGCAGGACGTCTTCGACGTGCCGAGCCTGGTCGCGCTGATGCGCGACCTGGCCGGCCGCAAGGCTCGGCTGGTGGAGGTCGAGACGCAGGTGCCGTCGCCGTACGCGCGATCGCTGCTGTTCGGCTACATCGGCGCGTTCATGTACGAGGGCGACGCGCCGCTGGCGGAGCGGCGGGCGCAGGCCCTCGCCCTCGATTCGGCGCTGCTGGCGGACCTGCTCGGCCAGGCCGACCTGCGGGAACTGCTCGACCCGGAGGTGGTCGCGCTGGCCGGCCGCGAGCTGCAGCGTCTGGAACCCGACCGGCACGCCCGCGACGTCGAGAGCGCCGCCGACCTGCTCCGCGAGCTGGGCCCGATGACGACCGGCGAGCTGGCCGAGCGCGGCGTAAGCCCGCGGTGGGCGGCCGAGCTGGAAGAGACGCGGCGGGCGATCCGGGTGCGGATCGCCGGGACGGAGCACTGGGCGGCGATCGAAGACGCCGCGCGGCTGCGCGATGCGCTGGGCGTGCCGCTGCCGGTCGGGGTCCCGGAAGCGTTCCTGGAGCCGGTGGCCGACCCGCTCGCCGATCTGCTGAGCCGGTACGCGCGCACGCACGGGCCGTTCCACACGGCCAGGGTGGCGGCGCGGTTCGGGCTGGGCGTCGCGGTCGTGCACGACGGGCTGCGGCGGCTCGCGGCTGCGGGCCGGGTGGCCGAGGGCGACTTCACGCCGGGCGAGCGGGGCACCGAGTGGTGCGACACGGGAGTCCTGCGGATGCTGCGCCGCCGCTCGCTGGCCCGGCTACGCGCCGAGGTGGAGCCGGTCGCGCCGGAGGCACTGGCGCGATTCCTGCCCGTCTGGCACGGCATCGGTGTCCGGTCCGGCGGGCGGCGCGCGGGGATCGACGTGCTGGTGCAGGTGGTGGAGCAGCTGCAGGGTGCGGCGGTGCCGGCGTCCGCGCTCGAGTCGCTGGTGCTTCCGGCGCGGGTGCCCGGTTACGCGCCCGCGATGCTCGACGAGCTGACCGCCTCCGGAGAGGTGGTCTGGGCGGGCCGGGGCGGGCTGCCGGGCGCCGACGGGTGGGTGTCGCTCTACTTGGCCGACACGGCCCCGCTGCTGATGCCCGAGCCGGGCGAGATCACGCTGACGCCGCTGCACGAGCGGGTGGTCGACGCGCTCTCCGACGGCGGCGCGGTGTTCTTCCGCACGCTGTCCGACCGCGTCGGATCCCTCAACGACCAGGAGCTGGTCACCGCGCTGTGGGACCTCGTGTGGGCGGGGCGGCTGACCAACGACACGCTGGCACCGCTGCGGGCCCGGCTCGGGTCGAGCCGCACGACCCACCGGCCGCGCACCCGCCGCCGGCCGGCGCTGCCGTCCCGCACCGGCCCGCCGACCGTCGCGGGCCGCTGGTGGCTGCTGCCCGAGCCCGACGGCGACGCGACGCGACGCGGCCACGCGCTGGCCGAGACATTGCTGGACCGCCACGGCGTGGTGATCCGTGGTGCGGTCACGGCCGAGCACGCCCCCGGCGGCTTCGCGGCCGTCTACCCGGTGCTGCGGGCGTTCGAGGAGTCCGGACGGTGCCGGCGCGGCTACTTCGTCGAGGGGCTCGGCGCGGCGCAGTTCGCCCTGCCGGGGGCGGTCGATCGGCTGCGCGCGCCCCGTCCCGACGCCGACGCATCGCGCGCGCTGGTACTAGCCGCCACCGACCCGGCCAATCCGTACGGCGCGGCGCTGCCGTGGCCGGAGCGGGCCGGCGAGGTGGCGAGCGGGCACAAGCCGGGCCGCAAGGCGGGAGCGCTGGTCGTGCTGGTCGAGGGGCGGCTGGTGCTGTACGTCGAGCGCGGCGGCAAGACACTGCTGTCGTGGGGTGACGACGACCTGCAGCCCGCGGTCGACGCGCTGGCCCTCGCCGTACGGGAGGGTGCCCTGGGCCGGCTCACGGTCGAGCGCGCCGACGGCTCGTCCATCGTCGACTCCCCGCTCGCCGCCGCGCTGGAGGCGGCGGGGTTCCACCCGACCCCCCGCGGCCTCCGCCTGCGCGCCTGACCCCGACGAGCGCGTAGGACGGGCCGGTCGGAACGGCCCGGGGGACGATGGCTGAGATCATGACCGGAGCGCTGATCCCGGGTCGTGGACGCGGGCGGCGGGCGCAGCGACAGGCCGGGCCGGGTAGTTGCCCGGGCGGAGGCCGCCGGTGCCGACCACTACGAGACCCTGATCCCGTCCGGGCGCCTTCCCGGCCCCTGCCCCGGCTCCGGCGGTGTTCTGCTGCGAGAGCGCGGGCACCGTTGCGGGGACCGGCGAGGGCGTCGATCCGGCGTGCGCCCGGCGCTCGCGCCGTCCGATGCGCGCCGTCCGATGCGCGCCGTCCGATGCGGCCCGGCCGCCGGCGGGTCGGGGCCAGCGGGTCGGCGGCCGGGATCGCCGGGCCCGGCGCGGCGCGCGC
>JBEHYF010000020.1:0-49547 GCA_048498315.1 Actinomycetota bacterium | reverse complement strand
AACCAGGCGCCCAATCCGGCCCCGGCCACCGACCGGCGGGCGCGCACGGCCGCACGGCGGGCGGTGCCCGGCGGGGGTTCCGCCGCGGCACCGCCCGTCCGCGTACGGGTCCTGGCTACTTGCGCTTGTTGATCTCTTCGGTGAGCTGCGGGGCGACCTGGAACAGGTCGCCGACGACGCCGTAGTCGACCAGCTCGAAGATCGGCGCCTCGGGGTCCTTGTTGATGGCGACGATCGTCTTGGAGGTCTGCATGCCGGCCCGGTGCTGGATCGCGCCGGAGATGCCGACCGCGATGTAGAGCTGCGGCGACACCGTCTTGCCGGTCTGGCCGACCTGGAAGGTGTGCGGGTACCAGCCGGCGTCGGTCGCGGCGCGCGAGGCGCCGACGGCCGCGCCGAGCGAGTCGGCCAGGTCCTCGATGATCTTGAAGTTCTCGGCGCTGCCCACACCACGGCCGCCGGACACGACGATCGCCGCCTCGGTCAGCTCCGGGCGCTCGCCCTTCTCCTGCACGACCTTCTCGACGACCTTCGCGGCCTTGGCGGCGTCGGACAGGGTCACCGACACCTGCTCCTCCGCCGGGGTCGCCGGCGACGGCTCCGGCGCGGTCGAGTTCGGCCGCACGGCGACGATGGGGGTGCCGCGCGAGACCTTGGCGTGCGCGACGATCGCGCCGCCGAAGATGGAGTGCTCGCCGACGAACCCCTCGGCGACGTCCACCACGTCGGTGAGCACGCCCGAGTCGAGCTTGACCGCGAGCCGCGCCGCGATCTCCTTGCCCTCGCCCGTGGCGGGCACGAACACGGCCGCGGGCGACTTGTCCCGCGCGAGCCGGGCCAGCACTTCGGCCTTGGGCGCGACGACGTACGAGGTCAGCTCCTCGTCGGCCGCGACGTAGACCTTGGCCGCGCCGTACTCGGCCAGCGCGTCCTTGGCGCCGTCATGGCCCGGGCCGATCCACACCGCCGCGGGCTCGCCGTGGCGGCGCGCCAGCGTCAGCAGCTCCAGCGTGACCTTCTTGACCTCTCCGTCGACGTGGTCGACGAGGACGAGAATCTCCGCCATATCTCCCTCGCCTCTCAGATGAACTTCTTGGACGCGAGGAACTCGGCGATCTTGACACCGCCGTCGCCCTCGTCCTTGACGATCTGGCCCTTCTCGCGCGGCGGCGCGTCGGCGAAGTCGACGACCTCGGTCGCGGCCCCGGCGAGCCCCACCTTCGCGGCGTCGATCTCGGCGTCCGCGACGGCGAGTTTCTCGACCGGCTTCTTCTTCGCCGCCATGATCCCCTTGAACGAGGGGTACCGCGGTTCGTTGATCTTCTCGACCACGCTGACGACCGCCGGCAGGCTCGCCTCGACCCGGTCGAAGCCGTAGTCGGTGAGGCGCTGCGCCTTCAGCGACGAGCCGTCGACCTCGACCTTGTTCGCGAGCGTCACCTGCGGCACGCCGAGCCGCTCGGACAGCATCGCGGCGAGCATCCCGGTGCGCGCGTCGGTCGACTCCGAGCCCAGGATGACCAGGTCGAACCCGATCTTCTTGAGCACCTGGGCGAGCGCGTACGAGGTGCCGAGCACGTCGGAGCCGACCAGTGCCTCGTCCGAGAGGTGGACGGCCTTGTCGGCGCCCATGGCCAGGGCCTTGCGGATCGAGTCGGAGGCCTTGTCCGGGCCCATGGTGAGGACGGTCACCTCACCGCCATGGGCCTCCTTGATCGTCAGGGCCTCCTCGACCGCGTACTCGTCGAGCTCGTTGATGACGCCGTCCGCGGCCTCGCGGTCGAGCGTCTTGTCGTCGGCCCGCAGCTTGCGTTCGGAGGCCGTGTCGGGGACCTGCTTCACGCAGACGACGATGTTCATGCGGTGTCCGCCCTCCTTGCACCCTTCATCAAGCGTGTTCTCCCTCCCACCCCCGCCGGCGCAACGGGCGTTAACCCCGGGGGAGCGCGGGCTGACGCGTTCGCTTCCCAAGCCTGCCAAATACCCGAAGGCGGTTCGGCGGCGGGGCCACCCCAGCCCGGAGACGTCCCGGACCGTGCCGGACCTCGATGTTACCCATGAGTAGGCCAGGCGCAAATCCCAGGCGGCCACGACGCCGGAACGGGCACGCCGATCGCCACCGCCGGCGCGGCGGCCGGCGCCGCGACGACCAGGCGTGCCCGGCGGCCGGGGTGGGGCGCGCACCGGCGCCGCCGCCGTGCCGTGTGCCGAGGCGCCCGGCATCCGGTCGGGCGTGCGGGCGCGGTCGTGCTGCCCGGCCGTGGCGCGCCGCCGGCGGCGCGCCCGGACCGGCGGGTCATGACACGCGCTGGTGCACCGAGTCCTGGAAGCGGGACAGTGTCTGCACGATGGAGTTCTCCAGCTCGTACATCGGCGCGAAGCTGGGCCGCAGCACGATCGCCCCGGCCAGCGCCGCCAGGGCCAGGGCGCACAGCACGGCGCCGATCGCGGCGATGCGCCGCGGCTCGTGCGCGAGCGCACGGAACACCCGGACCAGGTGCCGGCGCGGCACCCGCACGCCCGGCGCGGCCAGCAGCAGGTACGACGCCGCCCCGGCCCCCCACGCCGCGCCGACCAGCGGATGCACCTCGACGTCGAACGCGCTCGCCGCCATGATCGCCAGCGGCAGCACGACGGCGGCGACGGCGGCGTACGGCACCGCGATGAGCACCCCGACCGAACCGCGGATCAGGTCGAGCGGAGCGGTGAGCGGGCCGGCCACGAGCCGGAGCAGCCCGCCGGGGTGCCGCCGGGCATGCACGTCGCCCGCGCGCAGGTACGCCGAGCCCGCGAGGGCGAGCAGCAGGCCGGGGAAGGGCATGACGACGGTGCATCCGGCGACGATCGCGATGACGAGGTACGTGAACAGCCGGGCCCATCCCTCGATGACGAAGTCGACCGACTGCTCGCCCGCGCCGGCCGCGCCTGACGGCTCGGACACGGACGGGGGCCTGTGGGCGCGCTCTGTCTCGTCCCGGGTCATGGCAACGTCACACTACCCGTGTGAACGCCGCGCCGGGGCGGCCGCGGTCATCCCCCGACGTGGCGCGCGACCGACGGCCGCGCGAGCGTCCCCGGGGCGGTGCGCAGCGGCCGCCGGCGTGTCGCGTGCGCCACCGCCGCCCACGCCACGAAGGAGGCGCGCCGCTCCGGCGCGCCGAGCAGCACCGGCATCCCCGCGTACGGCTCCCGGCCGGTCACTCAGCCGCGGACGAGGTGGCGGATCCCGCCGCGCAGGGAGACCAGGTTGTGGTTGAGCACGGGGAAGTCGAACGGCCGCAGGTCGGGCGCCTGGCTGAGCGCGAACGAGACCAGGAAGAAGACCAGCAGCCCGACCACGCCGACGGCGATGAGCGCCTCGCGGCGCCCTGGCAGCGCGGCGCCGCAGATGCGGGCGAGCTGGCGCCGCGCGGGCTCGCTGCCCGGCCCCAGGCACAGCACGAGGACGAACGCCGCCACGCCGAGCGACACCGCCCGCGCGATCGGCATCTGCGTCTTCGCCGCCATG
Source organism: Actinomycetota bacterium (assembly GCA_048498315.1). GTDB lineage: Bacteria > Actinomycetota > Actinomycetes > Streptosporangiales > Streptosporangiaceae > Actinoallomurus. Next base: position 46,039 of record JBEHYF010000020.1, on the reverse strand, counting down.
GCGACGAACAGCACGACCACGCCGGCGAGGATGCCGACCGGGCTGACCAGCAGCATGCCGAGCGCCGCGCGGACCGCCGAGAACGGCGACCGGGCGACCACCGCGACGATGTCGCCGGGACGCGGCCCGCGCCGGATGCGCTTGGCGGACAGCGCCTGCGCGCCGCGGTCGGCCGTGCGCAGGAGCAGCAGCGCCGCCGGCACCACCACGACGGCGATGGACGGCGTCATCAGCGACAGCCCGAGGGCCGCCACGAGGAGCATCAGGCTCAGCAGCCGGTACAGCCCGTACGGCTTGGGCTCGTCGGCCGCCGGCGCGCGCCCCGCCGCCGGGTCGTAGGGCCGCGCGGCCGGCTGCGCGGCCGTCGCGCCGTAGGGCGGCCGCTGGTACGGGCGCGGCGGCGGCGCGGGCGGCAGCTGCCCGACGAAATCGCGGGGCGAGGCCGGCGCCAGCGGGGGCGGCGCGGACACGGCCGGGAGCCGCCGGGTGCGCACGGACGGCGGTTCGACGAGCGTGGCGGCCACGTCGAGACGCCCCATCAGCCCGACCAACGCGTGCGCGGTGGGCCGCTCGGCGGGGTTGCGGGCCATGGCGGCGCGGATCAGCGGCAGCAGCGGCTCGGGCACGCCCTCCAGGTCAGGCCGCCCTTCCATGATCTTGTAGAAGATCGACTCGAAGGTGCCGCCGTCGAACGGCGCCCGCCCGGTCGCGGCGAACGCGACCGTGCAGGCCCAGGCGTGGACGTCGGCGGCGGCGCCGGCGTCTTCACCTTCGATGATCTCCGGGGCGAGGTAGCCGGGCGTGCCGATGAGCAGGCCGGTCGCGGTCAGCCGGGTGGCGTCGACGCCCTGGGCGATGCCGAAGTCGATGACGACCGGCTCGCCGTTCTCGGCGAACATGACGTTGCCCGGCTTGAGGTCGCGGTGGACGATGCCGGCGTCGTGGATCGCGGCCAGGGCCGCGGCCAGGCCGGTGGCCAGCCGCTGCAGCGCCTGGCCCCGCAGCGGGCCGTCCTCCCGGACGGTCTGCTCCAGCGTGCGGCCGGGCACGAACCGGGTGACGACGTACGGCGGCTCCGCCGTCACGTCGGCGTCGAGGATCTCGGCGACGTGCGGGCTGTGCACCCGGCGCATCGAGTCGACCTCGCGGGCCAGTCTGCGCAGCGCCGTCTGGTCCGACATCACGCCGGGACGCAGCACCTTCACGGCGACCCGGCGCCCGCCGGGATCGACCCCCAGGTGGACGACGCCCATCCCGCCCTCCCCGATCTTCTCGAGCAGGCGGTAACGGCCGATCTGTTCCCCGGACGTCTGCATCCCCTCCAAAGGACCTCCCGGCCCCTCCAAAGGACTTCCCGGCGTCTGTACCCCCATGGATCCGCCACGATACCCGGGCGGCCGCGGCGAGACGGCGCTCACGCAGAACACCGTACAAGGCCCGTAATACCGGCATTCCCGGCGAGGCGGCGGGCCAGCCAGGCCGCGGAGGGCCGCTGGGCCGGGTCACGGCACAGCGCCAGGCGCAGCACCCCGAGCACCGGCTCGGCCACCCCGTCGAGGTCGGCGGCGCCGCGCAGCACGCGGAAGCACACCCCGTGCAGCGAGCCGCCGCCGAACGGCGGGCGACCCGTCGCGGCGTAGGCGACCGTGGCCGCCCATGAGAAGACGTCGGACGCCTCGCCGCAGTTCCCGCCGTCGATCAGCTCCGGCGCGACGTACCCCGGCGTCCCGGTCAGCACGCCCGGCCGGGTCGCCTCGCCGGCGGCGGTTTCCCGCGCGATCCCGAAATCGATGATCTTCGGCCTGCCGCCGACCACCATCACGTTGGCCGGCTTGAGGTCGCGGTGCAGCACGCCCGCGCCGTGGATGGCGGCCAGACCCTGCGCCAGCCGGCCGGCGAACCCCCGCAGCGCCTCGCCGCCCAGCGGGCCGTACCGGTCGACCAGGCCGCACAGTGGCACGCCCGGCACGTACTCGGTCACGATGCACGGCCGCGGGCCGTCGAGGCGGGCGTCGAACACCTCCGCGACGTATGGGCTGCGCACCCGCGCCATCGCGCGCGCCTCGCGCCCGAGCCGGCGGCGGACCGCCGGGTCGCCGGCGAGCTCCGCGCGCGGCTCCTTGATCGCGACGGTCCGGCCGAACCCGTCGACCGCGCGGTACACCACCGAGGTGGCGCCCTCCCCGATACGCTCCAGCGAGCCGTAGGAGTCCAGCGACGCGACCACCGAAGCGTTCATGCCGCATTCGACGCGCGCGACGGCGCGGAGGTTCCGGGTAACGTCGGCGGCATGGAAGATCTACCGCCGCGGCTGCGCGCCGTCTGCGACCTCCTCATGGCCTCGGTGCGCGAGTACGCCGGGCGGCACGAGTACGACGGGATGGTGCCCGACCTGTCCGCTGCCGGCGTCCGCGCCGGGCTGGCGCGCGTCGGCGCCGGAGATCCCCTCGGCGACCCGCACGACGAGGCGCACCTGCGCGCCTTCGAGGACCACGTGCGGGTCGCCTTCGGCGAACTGGAGATGCACCGTCGCAACCCGCTGGAGCACCTGTCGGCGCTCGAACTGGCCTGCTACGACAAGGAGTACGCGCCGGCGGAGGAGCGGGCCGCGGCCCGGCTGCGTCACCTGGCCCGCTGGCCCGAGGTCGCCGACACGGCCGTGCGCACCCTCGATCTGGTCTCCGCCCCGGTCGCTCGCGCCCTCTTGGGAGCCGTGCGCGGGCTGGCGGCCGGCATACCCGCCGACGCGGGCGCGGCCGGCGACGCGGCCCGCACCGCGCACGCCCGCCTCGTCGCCCACCTCGAACGGCTCGCCGCCGACGGCGACCCGGACGCCGCGCTCGGCGAGCGGGCCCTGGCACGGCTGATGGGCGCCGCCGAGGCCATGGAGATCGACCTGGCCGGCCTGGCGGCGCGCGCCGACCGCGAGCGCGACCGGCTCATGGCCCGGCTGACCGAGGCATGCGCCCGCCTGGACCCCGCGACGGCGCCGCTCGACCTGTGCCGCGCGCTCGTCCGCGACCATCCCGACGCCTCCGGCGTCCTGGACACCGCGCAGGAGTGGACGCGGCGGGCCATCGCGTTCACCCGCGAGCGCGACCTCGTGCCGTACCACGACGGCGAGTGCCGCGTCGGCCCGGCGCCGGAGTCGCGGCGCTGGGGGATGGCCATGATGTCGTGGGCCGCGCCCGCCGAGCCGGAGGGCCCCTCGTGGTACCACGTCACGCCACCCGACCCCGCGTGGCCGCAGGAGGACGTGGACGCGTGGCTGGAGGTGTTCAGCGCGACCACCATGCCCGGCATCACCGTGCACGAGATCGCCCCCGGGCACTTCTCCCACGGCCGGGCGCTGCGGCACGCTCCCACCGTCGTCCGGCGCACCCTGTTCTCCGAGGCGTTCACCGAGGGCTGGGCGCACTACGCGGAGGAGCTGTGCGTCGAGGAGGGCTTCTGCGCCGGCGACCCGCGCTTCGAGATCGGCGTCTGGTTGGAGTCGCTGGTCCGGGTCACCCGTCTGGCCTGCGCGATCGGCGTGCACACCGGCGAGATGACGGTCGAGGACGGCGCCCGCCGGTTCGCCGCCGACACCCACCTGACCGGCCCGGCCGCCCGCGCCGAGGCCGAACGCGCCCTCTTCGACCCGACGTACGGCCGGTACACCCTCGGCAAACTGGAGATCCTGCGGCTGCGCGAGCGGGCCCGCCGCGAATGGGGCGCCGGCTACTCCCACCAGCGCTTCCACCAGGCGCTGCTCGCCCTGGGTTCGCCGCCCCTGGGCCTCATCGACGCCGCACTCGCCTGACGGCCCGGGCGGGTGCGGTCAGCCGTACTGGGCGCCGGTGCAGCCGACGGAGCCGCCGATCGAGGCCATGATGCCGAGCACGCCCATGATGTCGGCGTAGTCGTCGCTGGTGAACTCCACCGACCGGGCCCCGGCCCGCTTGACGCCGGGGATCATCGCGCAGGACTCGGCCATCGCCGTGGACGTCCAGTCGATGCCCAGCGTGTACGGGGACGGCAGGACGTACGGGCGGAATCGGCCCGGCTCGCGCAGGGCACGCGCCGCCGCCTCGCGGATCAGTGCTCGCGCGCGGGCCGGCGGCAGCAGCTCGGCGGAGTAGCGGTCGATGCCCTTCTTCACCGCGACCGTCTCGACGTCGTCCAGCACCTCGCGGGCCTCGGCGCATGCGGCCTCGTCGCCGGCCACCAGCACGACCGGCACGCCCATCGACCCGGCCAGTCCGGCGATCAGCCGGATCTCGCCGGAGACCTCTCCGTTCAGGTAGAGATTCTGGATCTCATAGCCCATCCAGGTGTGGTTCAGCACCCCGTGCGGCACGCCGGCGCGGGCGTGGTAGCCGACGAACATCGCCGCGACGTGGTCGGCGCGCAGGCCCTGGCCCATGCGCAGCGGCCGGTACGGGCCGCGGATCAGGGTGCAACGCTCGTCGATCAGGTCGGCGCGGATATTCTTGGTGCTGCCGTGCGCGTCGGTGACGATCACCTCGGCGGCACCGGCGTCGAATGCACCGGCGATCGCCGCGTTGGCGTCGGCGGTCATCAGCTCGCAGCCCCGCTCGTACCCGCGGCCGCCCGCCCGCATCTCCTCCGGATCGGTCAGACCGGATACGCCCTCCATGTCGACCGACACGAACACCTTCACCCGAACGCCTCCTCCGCGCGACAGCCCCTCGACCGTACAACGCGGGACGCCGCGCCGGCCCGCTCCGGGACCGGTGCCGGCCGGAGCCGGCCGGGGCCAGCCGACCACGACGCCCACGCCGCGCGCACCGCCCGCGCCATGCCGCCGGGACCCGCCGCGCCCTGGCGGCGACCGGTCGATGGCCACATGGAGGCGGTCGCGGGAGGTGGTCGCGGACGACCGTCGCTCATAGGCGGCCGCGGGGACGAGGGCCGCGGACTGTGGTCGCGGACGGTGGTCGCGGGGACGGCCGGCCGCGCCCGCTCAGGCACCCGTGACGAGGCGGCGCAGGGCCTCGGCGGCGCGGCCGTTCGCCTCGGCGCGCGCGAGCAGCTCGCGGGCCAGCGTGTCCACCCACACGTCCAGCTCCACCCGGTCGCGGGACAGCACCACGCCGCGCACCTCGTGGTGGATCTCGCCGACCGGGCGGCCGCCCTCCACCGACAGGTACAGCGTGCGGTCGCCCAGGCGCACCGTGATCCGGGCCGGCCGGCCGTCGCGGCCGCGCAGCCGGTCGCCGAGGCTGCGCTCGCGCTCGACCGAGACGCAGCCGGGCAGCGCGTCGGCCAGCGCGCCCGTCAGCACCCGCGCGTACGTCGCCAGGTCGGCGGTGTCGCGGCGCAGCGCGGCCGCCACCATGTCGAAGTCCATGAAACGAGTGAATCAGCGGTCGAGGCCGAGCACCATCTGGGGCTTGGCGATGACGTGGTCGGCGCGCAGCGGGCGCACCGCGGTGCCGATGGCGAAGAACTCCATCGTGTGCCCGCCCCACTGGTGGTGGAACTGGTCGAGATACACCCCGACGATGCCCTCGGCCTGCAGCGCCTGCGCCTCGGCCTGCATCCGGGCCATGGCCAGCTCCCGCGCGTCGTACAGCGCCTGGGTGAACTCGGGGATCTCGACGTTCTGCCCGATGCTGCCCAGCACCGACCCGAGCCGCCGGTGCGCGATGTGGTAGACGCAGGTGCCCATCACCATGCCGAGCGGGGCGTAGCCGGCCTGGATGAGGGTCCAGAAGTCCTGGCCGTTCAGGTCCGAGGTGAACGGCTGGTTCTTGTTGTTCCGCCACGTTTGGGACGTGTCGTCCGCCTTGACCGCGGTGCCGATCGCGATGAACTCGGCGATGTCGCTGCCGAAGTCGCGGAACTCCACCTGCAGCCGCACGCCGACGATCCCGTCGGCGCCGAGCTGATCGGCCTCGGCCTCCATGCGGCTCATCGCCAGCTCCCGCGCGTGGTACATCGCGCCGGACAGCTGGTCGAGTTCCATGTTCTTGCTCCACCGGCCGACCTGGATGCCGACGTGGTAGATCGAGCTGCCCAGCACCATGCCGAGCGGGCGGAACCCCGCCTCCCGCACGAGCAGGAACTCGTTGACGGACAGGTCGCTGGTGAACAGCGCCCGCGGCGCGCCGGGGCGCAGCTCCGCGAGGCGGGCCATGGCGTCGGAGGGGACTCCCTGGGCGACGGGATCGCTCATCGTGATGACAACCTCATGATCGAAAGGGGGCGGACGGGACGGTGCGGGGTACGGAACTCGGCGATCGCGGTCCCGAGGACGCTGGTCTCGACGATGTGGTCGTGCTCGTTGTCCCGCTTGGAGCACTCGCGGTGATGCACGCGCAGGCCGACCTCGGACAGGACGACGCCGTCCGCGCCGGTGCGCGCGGCGTCGGCGAGCAGGTGCCGGCGCGCCTCGTACCGGGTGGCCGACACCAGCTGCGTCCAGCCGGTCACCTCCTGGGCGGGCGCGAAGGAGCCGGCGGACCGGGTGACCGACCAGTCGTCGTGGCGGACGCCCACCGAGGCGCCCAGCACGAGGTCGACCGGCACCCAGCCCGTCTCGATCAGCTTGACGAACTCCTGACCGCTCAGGTGCGACAGGAACACGCGGCCGGGCCGCACGCCGCCGACCGCGCGGATCGCGGTGCCGACCGCCTGGAACTCCAGGTGGTGCGCGGCGCCCTGGAACGGCGCGACGGTCAGCCGCACCGCCACGACGCCGTCGCCGCCCAGCGCCGCCGCCTCGGCCGCCATCCGGCCCATCGCGGCGTGCCGGGCGCGGTACAGCGTGTCGACGTAGGCGCCGTATCCGTTCCACACGCCGCGCATGCCCGACGTGATGGGGGTCGCCGTGCCGGGGAGGAAGAAACCCGGCCGGAAGCCGCAGTCGATCGGCGCGCCGAACCACCAGCCGAGGTTGTGCACGGTGCTGCCCATGACCTGCCCGACCGGTTCGAACCCGACGGAGCGCAGCCCGGCGAGCTCGCCGGTGCTCAGCCCGGCCGCCCAGGTGCCGGCGGCGCCGTCCACGCGGGCCCGCGCGACCGGTGGCAGCCACTGCTCCACCACGTCTCACCTCCCCCGGCCCGGCGGGCCGTCGTCCGTTCCCGGTGGTCCTGTGACGCCGGGAGGCGTTTCCGGGTTCCGCTCAGCGGCCGCTGAACCGCGCCTTTCCCGGCCCCTCCTCGATGAAGCTGCGCATGCCGGTCTTCTGGTCCTCGGTGGCGAACAGGCCCGCGAAGTGCAGGCGTTCGATCTCCAGGCCGGTGGCGAGGTCGACCTCCAGCCCCCGGTCGACGGCCTGCTTGGCCGCGCGCAGCGCGAGGGCCGGCCCCTCGGCGTACCGGGCGGCCATCTCATGGGCGGCCTCGTACACCTCCGCGTCCGGGACGACCTTGTCGACCAGCCCGATGGCGAGCGCCTCCTCGGCGCCGACGTGGCGCCCGGTGAAGATCAGGTCCTTGGCGCGGGACGGGCCGATCAGCCGCGGCAGCCGCTGGGTGCCGCCCGCGCCCGGGATGACGCCGAGCTGGATCTCCGGCTGGCCGACCTTGGCCGACGCGCCCGCGACGCGGAAGTCGGCGCACAGCGCCAGCTCCAGGCCTCCGCCGAGCGCGTACCCGGTGATCGCGGCGATCACCGGCGCGCCGATCGCGGCCACGGCGTTCAGCGCCTCCTGCAGGGCCCGGCAGTGCTCGGTCATCTCCGCGTACGACATCTCGGCCATCTCCTTGATGTCGGCGCCCGCGGCGAAGACCCGCTCGCCCCCGTACAGGATCACGGCGCGGACGGCGGGATCGGCGTCGGCCTTCCGCGCCGCCTCGGCCAGTTCGGCCCGCAGCCCGGCGTTGATGGCGTTCATCTTCGGCCGGTCCAGCCGGATGGTCCCGACTCCGCCGGAGAACTCCAGACGCACGAACTCTCCCACTGCCCCTCCAGGCGATCGGCTGCGCTGTCTCGCCGGCGAGCCTAACGCGGCGACGGTTCACGCCTCCCGGCCGGTCACTTCCATCAGGACCCGGCTGATCGCTAGGGTTTCGCCACCCGCCACCGATCATGGACGGAATCCACCCATGCCCGGCGAACCGGACCCTATCTTCGACGAGGACTTCGTCAAGAGCGCCGCCTTCATCGAACCGTCGGCGCGGGAGCGCGCCAGGCGGCCCGGCCGCCTCGTCCGGTGGCACACGGCCCGCGCGGCCCGCCGGCGGGCGAGGCGCGCCCGCCGGGCGATGGACCGGCGTGCCCCGGAGTACCGAGGGGGGTTCCGGATGAGGGCGGCCGGCCGGGTGGCCGGCGTGCTGGCCGCGCTGTCCGGGCTGGCCGTGCTCGGCTCGCTCGCCTGGAGGGCGGGGGGCGGCCGGACGCTGTCGCCGGAGACCACGCCGGTCAAGCAGGGCGCGGTGCCCACGCTGCGGGCCGCCGACCCGTTCGAGGGCTCGCCCGCCGCGTCGTACGCCGACGGCGCCGCCGGCATCACGCCGCCCGCCCCGGCCGCGACCGGACCGTTCTCCGCGCACGACGTCGCGGCGGCCTACGCGGACACCCGGCGGCGGCTCTCCGCCGCCGCGCTGGACCGGCAGACGCTGCTCGGCGGAAGCCCCGACGCGTTCGCCCGCGCCGCCGGGCCGGACGAGCGGTCGTACTTCGTCCGCAACCTCAACAACCCCGACGTCAAGAAGCGGACCCGCTGGTGGGTCGTCACGTTCGCGCCGCACACCGCCGAGTTCGTCGGCAGCGTGATCAAGGTGCATGGCCACATGTCGGCGCACCCGTCGGCCGTGCGGGGCGTCCGCGGCGTGGGCGTCCGCTTCGACTACCTGTTCGTCTACCCGATCGAGCGGCCCGGCGCGCCCGCCACCCTCGAACGGCTCGTGGCCCGGGTCACCGGTGAGGTCTTCTACTACCGGCGCGACGGGGTCCTGCACGCGCACACCGCGGCCTGGTCGATCTCCCCCACCCCGGCGCGGTGCGACGTCCGCGACGGGTTCATCCATCCCAGCTATGACGACTCGGCGCCGGAGAAGTCACCCGGCACGGGCCCCGTGCTGGATCCCTACGACCAGTCCCGCCCCGAGCCGAACGACGGGAAGTGCCATCGATCGAGTGGGACCTGACGGACCCGGCTGGTAGCGTCTGCCGGGTCGCAAGCGCCGTAGGGGGACGATCATGCTGGTCGCGCACGCCACCTGGCACGGCGGCGCGCTGTGCCTGTGGGCGGAAGACTCCCGGCTGCCCGCCACGACCCGGGCCCGCACGGTCCCCAAGCCCCACCCGTTCGCCGCCGCCGACTTCGCCGGCACCTCCTACGCCGCCATCACCGGCGCCGCCCTCCGCGTCGAGCTGACCCTCCTGCTCCCCGGCGCGGCCACCGGGCCGTGCCCCTCCCCCGAACTGGCCCGTGAACCGTCCGGCCGGAGCCCGCGACCGCACTCCTGGCGGGTCCCCGCGCTCGCCCTCGACCCGTTCGCGGCCATGAGACTGCTGCAGTCGGCGGACGACGACGATGACGTCGTCCGCGGCGCCGACCTGCGGTTCTTCGCGCACGTCGCCGAGGAGGCCGGATACCTGGTCTCCCGCGGCCGGGTGCTGCCCGCCCTCGTGCGGGAGGACGGCGCGGCCACCGCCCGGTGGCGTCCGGTGATCACCGGCGACGACGCGGCGCGGTTCCGCGAGCTGGCCCGCGCGATGCCGCCCGCGTGCCGCGCGGCCGACGGCGGCCGCCCGGCCGCGCAGGTCCTGCTGGAGGCCATGTCCGGGCTCGCCGACGCCGCCGTCCGCGGGGTCGTGCCGCATCCGCTGCTGGCCGAGCGCACCGGCCGCGTGCCCGACCGCCTGCCGCTCGCCGAGCGCTGGGCCGGCGCACTGACCGGGCCCGACCCCGCGGTGCCGCGCGAGCCGGGCGACGACCTCGACGCGCTCGCCGCCGAGTTCGACGCCTGGGCCGCCGCCGCGCATCGCTCGTCCGGTCCGCTGCGCGTCTGCTTCCGTCTCGTCGAGCCCCCCGCCGACGCCGCGGCCGAACAGGTGCCGGACGGCGCGAGGTCGGCGTCCGCATCGGAGGGCCGGGGCGCCTGGTCGGTGCAGTTCGCCGTGCAGGGCACCGCCGACCCGAGCCTGTACGTGCCGGCCGCGGCGATCTGGAGCGGCGAGGTCACCTCGGTGCCCGGTGCCGAGGAGGCCCTGCTCACCGGCCTCGGGCGGGCGCTGCGGCTGTACCCGGACCTGGCCCAGGCGCTGCGCACGGCGACGCCGACCAGCGTGACCATCGACGCGGCGGGCGCGTTCCGGTTCCTGCGCGAGACGGCGCCGCTGCTCACGGCGACCGGGTTCGGCGTGCAGCTTCCCCGGTGGGCGGGCCGGGCGCGGCTGGGCCTGAAGCTGACGACGCGCACCCAGAGCGGGTCCGGCGCCGTCGTCCCGTCCGGCTTCGGCATGAACGACCTGGTCGACTTCCGGTGGGACCTGGCGATCGACGGCGAGGAGATCACCGAAGAGGAGCTGGCCGAGCTGGCGCGGCTGAAGGCGCCGCTTGTCCGGCTACGCGGGCGGTGGGTGGAGCTCGACCCGAACCAGCTCGCCTCGGCCCTCGACTTCCTGAGCCGCCGGCGCAGCGGGGAGATGACCGCGGCGCAGGCGGTCCGCGCGGCGATCCACGCGGGCGACGACACGCTCCCGCTCGTGCGGATCGACGCCGACGGCGCGCTCGGCGACCTGCTGTCCGGCGAGGCCGACCGGCGGCTGGAGCCGATGGAGACCCCGGACGGCTTCGAGGGCGTCCTGCGCCCGTACCAGGAGCGCGGGCTGGCCTGGCTGTCCTTCCTCGACGACCTCGGCCTCGGCGCGATCCTCGCGGACGATATGGGACTCGGTAAGTGCGTTCTGCCCGAAACGCCGGTTTACATCAACGGCGCTCTGGTCAGCGCCGAGGACGCCTGGGCCCGCTTCTCAGGGGAGATCGAGCCCGATGGCGAAGGCGAATGGTCGACGCCGACGACCGAACTGATCACGAACTCGATCGACAAGGCGGGAAAAATAACACCGGCGCCGATAACCCGCCTTTACCGGCAACACATTCGAGAGACGGTCCGTTCCGTACGCCTGGATGACGGCAGCGCAATCAGGATCACGCGACGTCACCGCGTTCTAGGGGTCGACGACTGGATCAGGGACCTGCAACCCGGCGAGCACGTCTGCGTACCGGCCAAGCTAGCGGTCTCAGGCGAGCCGGCCGATCCCGACCTGACGACCTTCCTCGCGTGGCAGATCAGCGCAGGACACGAAGGCGACCACTACCGAGGAACGGTCACCCACAAGGACCTGTCGGTCTTGAAAGAGCTTCACGAGACACTCCTCAGGATCGGCCGAAGATACGGACTGGCGATCAATAATCCGTCCATCGTGATACCAACGAACGGGCGGGTACCGTACCTCAGGTTCACGAGCAAGAGCTATGCCTACTTCCTTGAAGAACTCGGCTATGGGTGGGGACGCGTCTCCGCACATCAACGGATACCCGAGTTCATCATGTCGGCGGACAACGCGACGACCGCCCTGTTCCTCCGGAACTACTTCGCCGCGGAGGGTTCGGTCAACGCGGCCATGAAGGTGATCGAGGTTTCGTCGGCGTCGTCGTGGATGATCCAGCAGATATCGACGATGCTGCGCCGACATGGCGTCTGGATGCGCATCACGGTCAGATGCAAGCACGCCACGAACGGAACGAAGGTAAAGCGGCCGTACGCCGTAGGAATAATCGGCGGCCCATTCTTGCGGACCTTCCGGGACAGCATCGGAATAGCGGACACCGTCAAGCAGGAGAAGCTCGATCGGTTGTGCGACACGGCGCACAACACCAACGTCGAAGGCGTCCCGGCATGTGACCTACTGCGTGACGCCCGCGAGCTCACCGGTCTTCCGATGAGACACTTCGGCGTGGGCACGGCTTACTTCAGCGGCACTCAGGAGATGTCGAAGACCACAGCATCCGCCGCCGTCGCGGCAATGGACGTCATGCTCTCCGGAGACGCAGCCGCCGCTTACCGAGACGGAAAGAAAAGCAAGTGGACGGCACCGGCGATCGCCGGTTACGACCGCCTGGACCATGAGGGCCTGCGCCGCATTCGGGACCGACTGAAAGAGCGCGCGGACCGCGAAGTATTTTACGCGAAGGTGGTGTCGGTCGAGGACGTCGAATATGAGGGCTGGGTATACGACTTCGAGGTGGACGAGCACCACAACTATGTCGCAGCGGGGATGCTCTGCCACAACACGGCACAGACCCTCGCGCTGCTCACCGCCAAGCATTCGAAACGGTCATCCGCGCCGACGCTGCTCATCGGGCCGATGTCTCTCGTGGGGAACTGGCAACGGGAGGCGGCCCGCTTCACACCGAAGCTCCGCGTGTACGTGCACCACGGCGGCGGGCGGCATCGCGGCGACGACCTCGCGCGGGCCGCCGCGGCGGCCGACCTCGTGCTCACGACATACGGCACCGCGGCGCGCGACCGTGACGCGCTGGCCGCGATCGAATGGGAGCGTGTCATCTGCGACGAGGCGCAGGCGCTGAAGAACAGCGGCACCCGCCAGGCGCGGGCAGTTCGGAGCATCCCGGCCCGCAGCCGCATCGCGCTCACCGGCACGCCGGTCGAGAACCACCTGACCGAGCTGTGGTCGATCATGGAGTTCGCCAACCCGGGGCTGCTCGGCCCGCGCGAGGCGTTCCGAGAGCGGTTCGCCGTTCCCATCGAGGCGTACGGCGACGAGGAGGCGGCCGCGGCGCTGAAGCGGGCCACCGGCCCGTTCATCCTGCGCCGGCTCAAGACCGACAAGACGATCATCTCGGACCTGCCGGAGAAGCAGGTGATCAAGGTCTGGTGCAATCTGACGCCCGAGCAGGCGTCGCTGTACCAGGCGACCGTCGATGACATGCTCGACCGCATCGCGGGCAGCGAGGGCATGGAGCGCCGCGGCCTCGTGCTGGCGACCATGGCCAAGCTCAAGCAGGTGTGCAACCACCCCGCGCACCTGCTCAAGGACGGCTCCCGGCTGCCCGGCCGGTCCGGCAAGCTGGAGCGGCTGGAGGAGATCTGCGCCGAGATCGTCGAGCGCGGCGAGAAGGCGCTCGTCTTCACCCAGTACGCCGAGTTCGGCGCGATGCTGCGCCCCCACCTGGAGGCCCGCCTCGACCGGCCGGTGCTGTGGCTGCACGGCGGCGTCACCAAGAAGCGGCGCGACGAGATGGTCCGGCACTTCCAGGAGGACGCCGCGCCCGCCATCTTCCTGGCCTCGCTGAAGGCGGCCGGCACCGGGCTCAACCTGACCGCCGCCAACCACGTCGTCCACGTCGACCGCTGGTGGAACCCTGCGGTGGAAGACCAGGCGACCGACCGGGCGTTCCGCATCGGGCAGACCAAGAACGTCCAGGTCCGCACGTTCGTGTGCGTCGGCACGATCGAGGAGCGCGTCGACGAGATGATCGAGCGCAAGAAGGCGCTCGCCGAGCACATCATCGGCACCGGCGAGGGCTGGCTCACCGAGCTGTCCACCGCCGACCTGCGCGAGATCATGCGGCTTTCCCCCGAGGCGGTGAGCGACTGATGGCCTTCCACGAGTACCGCCCGCCGCGCCCGGTCGAGGACGGCATCAAGGCGCGGTCCGCGCGTGGATCGATCGGCGAGCGCTGGTGGTCCCGGCGGTTCATCGACGTTCTGGAGTCCTTCGCCGACCGGGGGCGCCTGACCAGGGGCCGCGCGTACGCCCGCAAGGGCCAAGTGATCGATCTGAAGGTCGACGCGTACGAGGTGACGGCGCGGGTGCAGGGATCACGAAGCCGCCCGTACCGCGTGGCGATCGGCATCGACGTGATCGACGGCCCCGACTGGGCCGCCATCGAGGAGGCGCTGGCCGGCCAGGCCATCTTCCGGGCGAGCCTGCTGGCCGGGGAGATGCCGCCGGAGATCGAGGACGTCTTCGCGACGTTCGGCATCCCCCTGTTCCCGGCCTCGTTCGACGACATGCACGTGATGTGCGACTGCCCCGACTGGGGCGAGCCGTGCAAGCACGCCGCGGCGGTGCTCTACCTCCTGGCGGAGGCGTTCGACGACGACCCGTTCCTGATACTCGCCTGGAACGGGCGTACAAAGGACGAACTGCTGACCGGGCTGCGCCGCCGCGAGGCCGCCGAGCCCGACCCGCTGGAGATCGACGAGACGCCGGTCGCCGAGCGGATGGACGACTTCTGGGCGCCGGCGGCGCTCCGCGACCGGCCGCCCGCTCCCCCGGTGCCGCCCGGCCTGCTCCTGCGCCTCCTCGACCCGCCGAAGGTCAAAATCCGCCGCCGCGACCTCACAGACGTTCTTCGCCCCGCGTACGACGCGCTCGACGGCCTCCGCATCGACTGATCGTCCAGGACCTGCCGGCCCGCACATCGTCGGCGAAAGCCGGCACGGCGAACGGCTCGTGCGCGTTCACGGGACGCTGGTGTCGGCGGTGGCCATGCCCAGCGCGGCGCAGGCCTCCAGGAGCTTCCGATCGCCACTGGCGATCACGACGTCATCGTCGTCGAGTTGCTCGGCGGCGGCACAATGCACCGCGTCGTAGCCGCGCAATGCGCAGGCATGCGCCAGTCGCGCCGCTCGGCGCACAACGTCGTCGTCCACCTCGACGATGTCGAGTTCTGACCACAGCCGGTCGAGGACGCGCAGGGCCGCCTCATGGCCGGCCTCCGTGAGCCGACCCAGCCGGAGCGCCTGCGCGAGGGCGGCGGCGGCCTCCGCGTAAAGCAGCCGCACGGTCACCACATCGTCCGCTTCATCCCACAGCCTCCGGCAGAACCCGCTGCCCGGCTCGGCGATCAGCAGCGGCACGAATGCCGACGTGTCGAAGTAACAGATCACCGGCGCTGTTCGTCCACGAGATCACTGACCGTTCCCGCCGCGGGCACCGGCCGTGGGGCCGGTCGCTTGCGCCGCTCCGCCCGGTGCACGCGCCCCTCCGCGATGAGGCGTTCTAGAGACGTAGGTCCATTGACCGGGAGGATACGGGCGATCACCTGCCCGTGATCCGTCACGGTCACGACATGCCCGTTGCGCACCTCTGCGAGGTAACGGCTGAGGCCGTCCCGCAGCGCTCGAATCCCGACTTCCACGACCCGTTCCTTCCGCCGCAATACGGTGGCCACATTGTACGCCACAAACGTGGCCACGTTCGGCAACTCGATGCGCCGCACCGATACTTCCGCGAACGCCGAGATGCACGGCACACATGGACACAGGGCGCGCTTTGGTCCTCACTGCCGAGGCGTCTGCAGCAGAGTCCCATGAAGCCGAAGCCACCGCGCGCCGGCGGGCGCCCGGCCGTCGTGGGACGGCGGGGCGCCCGCCGGGCGCGCTCAGCGCAGGTCGCCGCTGGTCATGCCGATCGGCGCCGGGGGCACCGCCACCAGGCCGGTCTCCGCCCGCGAGGCGAGCAGGTCGTGCCGGGGCACGACGCGCACGCTGTAGCCGAACGGGCCGGTGCGGTCCAGCGGCACCTCGCCCGCGTAGCGCAGCCGCCCGCCCTCGATCGTCTCGACCATTGTGAGCTCCAGGTAGGCCGGCTGGACCAGCGAGTCGCTTTCGTCGACCCGGCCGTAGGCCACCTCGACGGCGACGTCGGGCGGGTCGAGGTCGCCGAGCTGCACGGTGGCGCGCACGGTCAGCCTGGTGCCCAGGTGTGGGCTCTCGCCCGCGCCGGTGGACTCGACGTGCTCGACCACGACCATCGGCCACTCCTTGGCCACCCGGTGCTTCCAGGCGGCGAGCGACCGTGCCGCGGCGTTGCCGTCGGCGGCGAGGCGCCGCGCCGATACGGCCGCCGGGGTGTACAGCTCGGCGACGTAGTCGCGGACCATGCGGCCGGCGAGGACCTTCGGGCCGAGCGAGACGATCGTGTGCTTGACCATCTCCAGCCAGCGACGCGGCAGGCCGTCGGAGGACCGGTCGTAGAACAGCGCCGAGACGTGGTCCTCGATCAGCTCGTAGAGGGCGTTCGCCTCGATCTCGTCCCGGCGGTCGGGGTCGGTGGCCTTGTCGGCGGACGGGATGGCCCAGCCGTTGTTGCCGTCGAACCACTCGTCCCACCACCCGTCGCGGATGGACAGGTTGAGCCCGCCGTTCAGGGCGGCCTTCATGCCGGACGTGCCGCACGCCTCCAGCGGGCGCAGCGGGTTGTTCATCCACACGTCGCAGCCCTGGACGAGCGACTGGCCGAGCGCCATGTCGTAGTCGGGCAGGAAGACGATGCGGTGCCGGACGGCGGGATCGTCGGTGAACCGGACGATGTCCTGGATCAGCCGCTTGCCGCCCTCGTCGGCCGGGTGTGCCTTGCCGGCGATGATGATCTGCACCGGGCGCTCGGCGTTCAGCAGGATCGACTTGAGCCGCTCTGGGTCGCGGAGCATCAGGGTGAGCCGCTTGTAGGAGGGCACCCGGCGGGCGAAGCCGATGGTCAGCACGTCGGGGTCGAGCGCGTCGCCGATCCACGACAGCTCGGCCTCGCTGGCGCCGCGCTGCCGCCACGACTCGCGGAGCCGGCGCCGGGCGTCGTCGACGAGCCGGGCGCGCAGGGTACGGCGGATCCGCCAGATCTCGCTCTCGGAGATCTTCTGCACGCGCTCCCAGCCGCGGCCGGCCTCGACGATCTCGGGCACCTCGCGTTCGGCGAGCCGCATCATCTCCGGCGCCACCCAGGTCGGCCCGTGCACGCCGTTGGTGATCGAGCCGATCGGCACCTCATCGGTGTCGAAGCCCGGCCACAGCCCGCCGAACATCTCCCGGCTCACGCGGCCGTGCAGCTCGGACACGCCGTTGACCCGCTGGGCCAGCCGCATGCCCATGACCGCCATGTTGAACACGGACGGGTCGCCGTCCTCGTACGTCTCGGCGCCGAGGGCGAGGATGCGCTCGGTCGGGACGCCGGCGGCCTCGTTGTCGCCGCCGAAGTACCGCTCGATGAGCTCGCGGGGGAACCGGTCGATGCCGGCCGGCACCGGGGTGTGGGTGGTGAACACGGTGCCGGAGCGGGTGGCTTCGAGGGCCTCGTCGAAGCTCAGGCCCTGTTCGTCGACGTACTCGCGGATGCGTTCGAGGCCGAGGAAGCCGGCGTGGCCCTCGTTGGTGTGAAACACCTCGGGCGCGACGTGCCCGGTGATGCGGCAGTAGGCGCGGATGGCCCGCACGCCGCCGATGCCGAGCAGCATCTCCTGGAGCAGCCGGTGGTCGGTGCCGCCGCCGTAGAGGCGGTCGGTGACGTCGCGGGCGGCCGGGTCGTTCTCCTCGACGTTGGAGTCGAGCAGGAGCAGCGGCACGCGGCCGACCTGGGCCACCCAGATCTGGGCGTGGAGGGTGCGGCCCTCAGGCAGGCCGACGCCGACCCGCGCGGGCGTGCCGTCCTGCTCGCGCAGGAGCGTCAGCGGCAGCCCGGCCGGGTCGATCGGGGGGTAGCGCTCGAGCTGCCAGCCCTCGGGCGACAGCGACTGGGAGAAGTAGCCGTGGCGGTACAGGAGCCCGACCCCGACGATGGGCACGCCCAGGTCGCTGGCGGACTTGAGGTGGTCGCCGGCGAGGATGCCGAGGCCGCCGGAGTACTGCGGCAGCGCCGCGGCGATGCCGTACTCCGGGGAGAAGTAGGCGATGGCGGCGGGAGCGTCGGGCAGGGACTGGTACCAGCGCGGGGCGGTGACGTACTCCCGGAGATCATCGACGGCGTCGCCGAGAGCCCGCAGGAAGCGCCGATCACCGGCCAGGGCGGCCAGTCTCTCGGGGGAGACCTCCCCGAGGAGCCGCACCGGGTCGTGCCGGGTCGCCTCCCACAGATCCGGATCGACCGACTGGAAGAGCTCCAGGGTCTCCGGATGCCATGACCAGCGCAGGTTGAGAACAAGCTCCTCGAGCGGCTGGAGCGGCTCGGGCAGGACGGAGCGTACGGTGAATCTGCGGATCGCCTTCACGTGGCGCGACATTAATCGCTACCCACCCATGCTCGCGACCGGAACCACCCGGCACGCGGCATTCTTGATCTCCGTTTTGCGGCGAGGCGGCCGGTCCCCGGGCCGGAAATGCGAATCGGCGCGGCGAGTGCGACGATGGTGGCAGCGCGGCGAGGGGCCCGGTGTGACGCCGGGCAGGCTCCGGGCACATACGGTGTACGGAGTATCACGGGAGGCAATGGCGTCTCCTGACGCGTGTGCGGCGCGACCGGCGATCCCGGCCTCCGGACACGACCCAACATCCCTCCCCAAAAGCGACAAACACCCAGATTCACCACCCGCAGAGCGGCAACGGAGACGTCATGCCCCATCCCTCGCCGAGCACCCCCGCTCGCCCCGGCGGCACGACCGGTCAAGAAAGATCATTTCTTTCCGAAGAGAGCGCCGGGAAGGCACCCGCATCTGTACTCTCGCCTGCGATGATCGGACGCATACCCATTCTCGACGTACAGCCAGTGATCGACTGTGGACGCCGGCCCGCCAAGGCCGTCCCCGGCGAGGATTTCGAGGTCTCCGCGACGGTCTTCCGCGAGGGGCACGAGATGCTCGGCGCGGGGGTCGTCCTGCGCGACCCGCAGGGCGCGACGGGGCCCCTCGTCCGCATGCGCGAGGTCGCGCCGGGGACCGACCGGTACGCCGCGCAGGTCGCGCCCACCTCCACGGGCCTGTGGCACTTCCGCGTGGAGGCGTGGGGCGACCCGATCGCGCACTGGTGGCACGACGCGGGCATCAAGATCCCGCGAAGACAGGACACCGAGCTGATGCTCGAGGAGGGCGCGCGGCTGTTCGAGCGTGCCGCCGAGGGCGTGCCCGGCGAGGCCGCCGCGACGCTCACCGGGGTGGCCTGCACGCTGCGGGAACGGACGATCCCGCCCATGGTGCGGTTCGAGGCGGCCGGCACCGCGCAGGTGCGGGAGCTGCTGGAGGCGCACCCGCTCCGTGAGCACGTCACGACGAGCGAGTGGCACCCGCTGATCGTGCACCGCGAACGCGCCCTGTACGGCGCGTGGTACGAGTTCTTCCCCCGGTCGGAGGGCGCCTCGTACGACCCCATGGGCCGCCGCGCGCCGCAGTCGGGAACGTTCCGAACCGCGATGAAGCGGCTCCCGGCCATCGCCGAGATGGGCTTCGACGTCGTGTACCTCCCGCCGATCCACCCGATCGGCCGGCGGTTCCGCAAGGGGCCGAACAACACGCTCAACGCCCAGCCGCACGACCCCGGCTCGCCCTGGGCGATCGGCGCGGAGGAGGGCGGGCACGACGCGATCCACCCGGAGCTGGGCAGCTTCGACGACTTCGACGCGTTCGTCGCCTACGCCCGCGACCTGGGCATGGAGGTCGCGCTCGACCTGGCGCTGCAGTGCTCGCCGGACCACCCGTGGGTCAAGGAGCACCCGGAGTGGTTCACCACGCGCGCCGACGGGTCGATCGCCTACGCCGAGAACCCGCCGAAGAAGTACCAGGACATCTACCCGCTGAACTTCGACAACGACCCCGAGGGCATATACGAAGAGGTCGAGCGGGTGGTGCGGCTGTGGATGGACCACGGCGTGCGGATCTTCCGGGTCGACAACCCGCACACCAAGCCGGTGGCCTTCTGGGAGCGGCTGCTGGGCGGCATCGCCGCCACCGATCCCGACGTGCTGTTCCTCGCCGAGGCGTTCACCCGCCCGGCGATGATGCACACCCTCGCCAAGATCGGCTTCCACCAGTCGTACACGTACTTCACCTGGCGCAACAGCAAGGACGAGCTGGAGGAGTACCTCCGCGAGCTGTCCGGGTACGCCGCCGCCTACATGCGGCCCAACTTCTTCGTCAACACCCCCGACATCCTGCACGAGTACCTGCAGCACGGCGGGCCGCCGGCGTTCGCGGTCCGGGCCGTGCTGGCCTCGATGATGTCCCCCACCTGGGGCGTCTACTCCGGGTACGAACTGTACGAGAACACGCCCGTGCGGCCCGGCAGCGAGGAGTACCGCGACTCGGAGAAGTATCAGTACCGGCCGCGCGACTGGGAGGCGGCCGAGCGGGAGGGCCGCAGCCTCGCACCCTTCATCGCCAGGCTCAACTCTTTGCGAAGAGCCCATCCGGCGTTGCGCAGGCTGCGTAACCTACGGTTCCATTACGTCGACCAGCCAGAACTGATCTGCTTCTCCAAGCGCCTGCCGGAGAGCGACGGTCTCGGCGACGTCGTGCTGGTCGTCGTGAACCTCAACCCACATCAGGTCCGCGAGGCGACCGTCCATCTCGACCTGCCCGCCCTGGGTCTCGACTGGGCGGACGAGTTCGTCGTCACCGACGAGCTGTCCGGCGAGTCGTACACCTGGCGGCAGGCGAACTACGTGCGCCTCGACCCGCACACCCGGCCCGCCCACATCTTCACGGTCTCGAGAGGCATGAGTTGACCCAGTTGGATCCCCTGTCCGGAGTCGGTCCGGTCGAGCCGGTACCCGACACCTTCACGCGCGAGAAACCCAACGAGCCGCACTGGTACAAGAACGCGGTCTTCTACGAGGTGCTCGTCCGCGGTTTCTACGACTCCACCGGTGACGGCACCGGTGACCTCCGGGGTCTGACCGAGAAGCTGGACTATCTGCAGTGGCTCGGCATCGACTGCATCTGGCTGCTGCCGATCTACGAGTCGCCGCTGCGCGACGGCGGGTACGACATCAGCGACTTCATGAAGATCCTCCCGGAGTTCGGCGACCTGGGCGACTTCGTGGAGCTGGTCGACGAGGCGCACAAGCGCGGCATCCGGGTCATCGCCGACCTGGTCATGAACCACACGAGCGACCAGCACCCGTGGTTCAAGGCGTCCCAGGAGGACCCCGACGGGCCGTTCGGCGACTTCTACGTCTGGTCCGACACCGACGACAAGTACAAGGAAGCCCGGATCATCTTCGTCGACACCGAGACGTCGAACTGGACGTACGACCCGGTGCGCGGCCAGTACTACTGGCACCGGTTCTTCTCCCACCAGCCGGACCTGAACTACGACAACCCGGCTGTCCAGGAGGCGATGCTGGAGGTCCTGCGCTTCTGGCTGGACCTCGGCATCGACGGTTTCCGGCTCGACGCCGTGCCATACCTGTACGAGCGCGAGGGCACCAACTGCGAGAACCTCAAGGAGACCCACGACTACCTGAAGCGGATCCGCCGTGAGGTCGACCGGCTCTACCCCGACCGGGTGCTGCTGGCCGAGGCGAACCAGTGGCCGGCCGACGTCGTGGAGTACTTCGGCGACCCGGCCACCGGCGGCGACGAGTGCCACATGGCATTCCACTTCCCGGTCATGCCGCGCATCTTCATGGCGGTGCGGCGTGAGCAGCGCTACCCGATCTCGGAGATCATGGCGCAGACGCCGAAGATCCCGGAGAACGCCCAGTGGGGGATCTTCCTGCGCAACCACGACGAGCTGACGCTCGAGATGGTGACCGACGAAGAGCGCGACTACATGTACTCCGAGTACGCCAAGGATCCGCGGATGAAGGCCAACATCGGCATCCGCCGGCGCCTGGCGCCGCTGCTCGACAACGACCGCAACCAGCTCGAACTGTTCACCGCGCTGCTGCTGTCGCTGCCCGGCTCGCCGGTGATCTACTACGGCGACGAGATCGGCATGGGCGACAACATCTGGCTCGGCGACCGCGACGGCGTCCGCACGCCGATGCAGTGGACCCCGGACCGCAACGCCGGGTTCTCCAAGTGCGACCCGGCGCGGCTCTACCTTCCGGTGATCATGGACCCGATCTACGGGTACCAGGCGATCAACGTGGAGTCGCAGCAGAACAACACCGGTTCGCTGCTGCACTGGACCCGCAAGATGATCGAGATCCGCAAGCGGCACCCGGTGTTCGGCGTGGGCGACTACACCGAGCTGACCGCGTCGAATCCGAGCGTGCTGGCGTTCGTCCGCGAATACGGCCAAGATCGTGTCTTGTGCGTCAACAACCTCTCGCGCTTCCCCCAGCCGGTCGAGCTGGACCTACGGCGCTTCCAGGGGGTCAACCCGGTCGAGTGCATGGGCGGCGTGCAATTCCCAACAATCGGGGAGCTTCCGTATCTTCTGACGCTTCCTGGGCATGGTTTCTACTGGTTCCTGCTGCCCCCGACTCGCGGGGATGATGGCGCCCAGCCATTGAACACGCAGGAGGCACAGGCGAGGTGACATAGGCAAGTGCGGCTGTCCGAACGACTCGACGACCTGTTGGTGGAGTGGCTCCCGCGCCAGCGCTGGTTCGCGGGCAAGGACCGGAGGATCGACGGGATCTCCCTCCTGGTCGACACCCCACTGGTCGCGGGCGACCCGGCGCTGCACCACCTCGTCATCGCCGTGCGCCAGGGTGGGGACACCGAGCGCTACCAGGTCCCCGTCGGAGTCCGTCGCGAGCTGCCCGGCCGGCTGGAGTACGCCGTGATCGGGCGGCTCGACGACGCCTACGTCTACGACGCGGTGCACGACCCGGAACTGACACGGGCGCTGCTCGTCAACATGGCGGCGAACGCCGAGGTCGGCCCGCTGTCGTTCCGCTCGATCGGCGAGATCGACACCGGGCTGGACAGCCTCGCCAGCCCGGCCGAGCAGAGCAACAGCTCGCTCATCTACGGCGATGCCTACATCTGCAAGCTGTTCCGCAAGCTCACCCCGGGCGTCAACCCGGATCTGGAGCTCAGCCTCGGGCTGGCGCGGGCCGGCAGCAAGCACGTGCCGCAGCTGTACGGCTGGATCTCCGGCGACCTCGACGGCACCGCCTCCACGCTGGCGATGCTGTCGGAGTTCCTGCGCACCGGCACCGACGGCTGGCAGCTGGCCGGCACCAGCGTCCGCGACCTGTACGCCGAGGCCGACCTGCACGCCGACGAGGCCGGCGGCGACTTCGCCGGCGAGGCCGAGCGCCTGGGCGCGGCCACCGCAGCGGTGCACCGCGACCTGGCCTCGGCCTTCGGCACCAGCCGGATCGGCCCTGCCGACGTGCGCGCGCTGGCCTGCCGCATGCACGCCCGGCTCCTGGAGGCCTGCGCCGCCGTGCCACGGCTGAAGCCGTACTGCGGGCGGCTCGCCGACGCCTTCGACGCCCTGGCCGAACTCGACGAGCCCCTGACGGTCCAGCGGGTGCACGGCGACTACCACCTCGGCCAGGTCATGCGCACCGAGACCGGCTGGATGCTGCTCGACTTCGAGGGCGAGCCGGCCCGGCCCCTGGAGGAGCGCCGCGCGCCCGCGCACCCGCTGCGCGACGTCGCCGGCATGCTCCGCTCCTTCGACTACGCCGCCCGGCACCTGCTCGTCACCGGCAAGGCCGTGGCCGGCGACCCCGACCAGCTCGAATACCGCGCCCAGGAGTGGGCCGACCGCAACCGTGCGGCGTTCTGCCGCGGCTACGCCGAGGCCGGCGGCGTCGACCCGGCCGCGCACGAGGTGGTGCTGCGCGCCTTCGAGTTCGACAAGGCCGTCTACGAGGTGATGTACGAGGCGCGGAACCGGCCGTCGTGGCTGCACATCCCGCTCGGCTCCATCGCCGCCCTCAGCACCCGCTCCGACGCCGAGTACATCGCCTACTGAGCCCGCCGGCCCGCGCACGGCCACGTGGGGCAGCGCCGGGCCGCATGCGGGCGCCACCGGCCCTTCCGGCACGTCCCGTCCGCCGCAGCAGCGGCGTCGGACGGCGGCACAGGGCGGCGACGACGCAGGACGGCGATACAGGACGATGGCGGCGGACGGCGCGCGACGCCAGCGGCCGGCGTTACGGATGTCGCACACCCGATCACCGGCTGTCACGGTAGGGTCGACTGGTCGTCCCGGTCCCACGGTGTCGGGGCCGCCACCGCTCCCGTTCAATGGAATCGATCCGCATTGAGCATCATCGGCGTCATCGGTGTCGTCCGGCCACCCCGGACCAGCGCCACGCCGGGCACCGCGGAGGCGCCCGGAAGGCGCGACCCCTTCTTCGACAACGCCAAGTACCTGGCGATCCTCCTCGTGGTCGCGGGGCACGCGATCGAGTCGCTCCGCGACGTGCCGGCCGCGCACGCGGTCTACCTGTTCATCTACCTGTTCCACATGCCGGTGTTCATCGTGATCACGGGCCAGCTGTCGCGGAACTTCGGCTCCGCCCGCGGCCGGGTCCGCAAGCTGATCACCGGCGTGGGCATTCCCTACGCCGTCTTCGAGATCCTCTACTCGATCGCCGACTGGATGCTGAACGGCGGCGCCCTGAAGATCACGCTGCTCGCGCCGTACTGGGTGATGTGGTTCCTGATGGCGCTGTTCCTGTGGCGCCTGTCCACTCCCCTCTGGCGGCAGATCCGGTGGCCGCTCGCGGTCGCGGTGGTGATCTCGCTGCTGTCCGGCCTGAACCACCTGAGTGAGCTTCAGCTGAACCGCGTGCTGGGCTTTCTGCCCTTCTACGTTCTCGGGCTGTGCCTGAAGCCGGAACACTTCGCGCTGCTGAAACGGCCCGCCGTCCGCGTCGCGGCGGTCGCGGTGCTCCCGGCCGGGCTGGCGGCGGCGTTACTCGCCTACCCGCACCTGGCCGTCGAGTGGGCGTACTGGCGCGACGACAACGCCCGGCTCCACGCCGGCCCCCTCACCGGCACGGCGATCCGCGTCGGCCTCCTCGCCGTCTCGACGGTGCTGGCGGCGGCGTTCCTCGCGCTCGTGCCCGGGCGGCGCACCTGGTTCACCGGGCTCGGCTCCGCGACGCTGTACGCCTACCTGCTGCACGGCTTCGTGATCATGGCCGCACGGTCCGCCGGATGGTACGGGTACGGGCGGCTGCACACCGCGCCCGGCGTCGCCGCGGCCGCCGCCATCGGTGTCGTCCTGGCCACCGTGCTGTGCACCTCTCCGGTGCGCACGCTCGTCCGCCGGGTTGTCGAACCCGACGTCGGCTGGGCCTTCAAGCCCGTGCGGCCCGCGGAATCGCGGTGAGCCGCGGTCCCGCCGGTCCGTACGACGGCGCCAGCAGGTGGGCGTGAGGCGGCGGCCGCCTCACGAAGGCGTGTCGGACGCGCGGTTCCGCATCAGGTCGAGAGCGAACTCGACGTAAGATGTCGCGATCTGTTCGGGCGTGCGCGGTCCGTCGGGGCGGAACCAGGTCGGCAACGCGGTGCACATGGTGACGACCGCGCGGGCGGCCTCATGGGGGCGGCTCGCCTTGAAACGGCCGAGCGCGACGGCGGCGTCGACCTCCTGATCCACCATCCGTTGCAGGGCGTTGCGCATCTGCGTGATCTGGCGTCGGCTGTCCGGGACGAGACTGCGCATCTCACTGGCACCGATGAATCCGAGCTCTTTGCGGTAGGTATGGAAGAGGACGAGGTTTTCGATGAGCAGGCTGAACCGCTCAACCGGATCACGGCCTTCCGCCCGGGCGGCGCGCGCCCGCCACGACAGCTCGGCCATCGTGAGGCGAAGGATCTCCTGGAGCATCGCCTGCTTGCTGTCGTGGTAGTGGTAGATCCCGGATACCGACAGGGCGCAGCGCTGCGCGATGTGACGTACGGACGTTCCGTGATAGCCCTTCTGGACGAACGCGTCGAGGGCGGCCCGGAGCACCGGGTCGAGCGCCAATGGCGGATACCGGCGCCAGTCACCTTTCCGGGCGGCCGCTCCCGCCGGTGTTCCATCGTGTCCGGGAGACGAGGGCCCGTCAGTGGCGGGCGACTCGTCGACGCCGGCCGCCAGCAGTTCGTGAACGCTCAAGTCGAGCAGCTCAGCGATCCGGGTCAGCCGCGTGACGCTCAGCCGTGCCTTGCCGGTCTCCAGTTGGCTCAGCGTCGCCGGGCTGACGCCGAGATCGCCGGCCAGGCCGCGCAGGGTCCGTCCTCGTCGCGCCCTGGCGGCGCGTACGCAGGCCCCGATTCTGACCTCGGATGCCGCACGCTCTTCTCGGCCGGCACCCTTTCCCATGTCGCCCCCAGCTCTCCTGTTTGGTTTTTCTAAACGAAGAATGATACCAGGAGTCTCAGCGGACGCCCTATTGACTTGATATTCACAGGCCCACATCATGGTCGTCCACCGCCCGAACAGTGCGAGCGCTCGCACTGTAACGGCGCCCGGGACGGTTGATCGAGAGTGAGGAAGACCGCATGACCGAGACGACACCGGCTCCCGCCATGAGGGAACTACTCGGCACGACTCCGCCGAACAACTGGGGCAAGTGGGGGCCGGACGACGAGTTGGGGTGCCTCAACTACCTCGACGCCTCCGAGGCGCTACGCGGAGTCCGTCACGTCCGCACCGGCGAGGTGTTCACCCTGCAGATTCAGATGGGCTACCCGAAGGCACCAGGGGACCCGCTCTGGCCCGGGCGGACCGGCATCGAGCGGGAGAACATCCTGGACGAGGCGAGCTGGGACCGCGACGACGCGCCGGCGTTCCCGGGCGGCCTGCACTACGCCGACGACGTCGCGAAGATCTTCCTCCAAGGCTCCACACAGTATGACGCGCTCGGACACGTCTGGTACGACGGGAAGCTCTGGAACGGCTTCGACGCCCGGGAGACCGTCGGAGGAATGCGAAAGGCGTCCGTGCTGCCCATCGCGGAGAAGGGCGTCGTCGGACGCGGCGTACTGATCGACATCGCCCGCCACCGCGACAAGAAATGGCTGGACAAGGGCGAGACGTTCGACCACACCGACCTGGAGGCCGCCGCGGCCGCGCAGGGGGTGACGATCGAACCCCACGACATCCTCCTGATCCGGACCGGCTGGATGGAGTATTGGTACTCGACCACGCCGGAGAAGTTCTACGACGGGTTCAACGAGCCGGGCTTGACCTACTCGCGCGAGCTCGTCGAGTGGTTCCAGGCCAAGGAGATCCCGAACCTGGTCACCGACACCATCGCCAACGAGGTGACGTACGAACCGAACACCGGTGTGGCGCTCCCGCTGCACTGCGCGCTCATGCGCAACCTGGGCGTCGCGCTGACCGAGATCTGCCGGCTCGACCACTTGGCCGCCGCCTGCGCCGCCGACGGCCGATGGAGCTTCCTCTACACCGCCGCGCCGCTGAAGGTAGTGAACGGCACCGGAGCCCCTGTGAACCCCGTCGTGATCCGCTGACGGGAGCGGCACTGATGAGCGTCTACGACCAGCGGCCCTGGCTGGCGCGCTACAACGAGGGGCAGCCGCACGACATCGAGGTGGAGTTCACCAGCGTGCTCGCGATGTTCGCGGCGTCGGTACGGCGATCCCCCGACGCTCCGATCATCAGGTACTTCGGCGGCGAGATCACGCTCAGAGAGCTCGACGAACACTCGGACGCCTTCGCCGCTGCCCTCGCGGACTCGGGATTCACCCCGGGTGAACGCGTCGCGCTGTTCATGCAGAACGTGCCGCAGTTCGTCATCGCGATGATCGGCACCTGGAAGGCGGGCGGGATCGCCGTATCGGTCAACCCGATGAACAAGGAACGCGAGCTCGCGCTGATCCTGCGCGACTGCGGTGCCACCATCCTGGTGAGCCTCGAGTGCCTGTACCGCGACGTGGCGAGCGGCGTCGTCGACGGCACGGACGTACGGCTGGTGATCACCACCTCCGAGCTGGAGTACCGTGCACGGGACGACGAGCGGATCTTCGCCGGTGTCGAGCGCGTCGACTGCCCGGGCACCCAGGACCTGACCGCTCTCATCGACCGATTCCGTGGACGACGGCCGCCCGAGGTGGTGCTCCGCCCCGACGATGTCGCCTTCCTCACCTACACCTCCGGGACCACCGGCCCCCCGAAGGGGGCGATGACCACCCATCGCAACGTGGTGTTCAACGCCCGGACCTATCGCGACTGGATCGGCCTGAGCTCCGAAGACGTCATCCTGGGTGTCGCGCCGCTTTTCCATATCACCGGTCTGATCGGGCACATCGCGGTCGCGCTCCTGGTGGGCGCGCCACTGGTGCTGATGTACCGGCTGGACCCGGCGGCGACCATCGAGACGATCCGCGACGAGAAGGCGACCTTCACCGTCGGGTCGATCACGGTGTTCATCGCGCTGATGAACGCCTCCAACGCGAGCCGGGAGGCGCTGGCCACTCTGACCAAGATCTACTCGGGAGGGGCGCCGATCCCGCCCAGCACGGTCACGGCGTTCCAGAACGCCTTCGGACACTACATCCACAACATCTACGGGCTGACCGAGACGACGTCCCCGTCCCACGCCGTGCCGCTGCACGCTGACGCGCCGGTCGACGAGACCTCCGGCGCGTTGTCGGTCGGGGTCCCGGTCTTCAACACCGTGGTGCGGATCGTCGGCGACGACGGCCGAGAGCTGCCACCCGGGGAGATCGGGGAACTCGTCACCGAAGGCCCCCAGGTCGTCACCGGATACTGGAACAAGCCAGAGGAGACCGCCAAGGCGCTTCCCGGTGGCGCGCTGCACACCGGCGACGTCGGTTACATGGACGCCGACGGCTGGTTCTACATCGTCGACCGCAAGAAGGACCAGATCAACGCCGGTGGCTACAAGATCTGGCCGCGCGAGGTGGAGGACGTGCTCTATGAGCACGAAGCCGTCCGCGAGGCCGCGGTCGTAGGAGTGCCCGACGAGTATCGTGGCGAGACGGTCAAGGCATACGTCAGCCTTCGCGCCGGACACCCCGTCGAACCGGCCGAGCTGATCGAGTTCTGCAAGGAGCGGATGGCTGCCTACAAGTACCCGCGCCACGTCGAGATCCTCGACGAACTGCCGAAGACGGTCACCGGGAAGATTCTGCGCCGTGAGCTCCGGGGCCGGTCCACCGCCGCCGGCTGAAACCTCCGGTCACCACCGGTTCCCGGCTCCGGGACTCCGATCGAGCCCAGGAGCCGGGAACCGGCCTCGGAGCGTGACGTGTCAGGTGGTTTTCGGGCGGGCCACGGTGAATTCGGCATCGATGGCGCTCGCCGTCTCGTCCTCCCGCCGGAAGACATGCGGTGAACGCCGGGTCGCCGCGCCCGCCGTGAAGGCGTTCCGGGTGAAGGTCGTACGGTCGCGGGCGGTCACTCACCACTGATGGGGCACGCTTAGGTGAGCGGCGGCACACAACGGCATCCGAGGAGCGTCATGGCGCGGGTCACCCACGACGAGATCGACCGGTTGATCGGCGGAGACCATCACGACCCCCACGGCGTGCTCGGCGCGCATCCGGGGCCCGACGGCGTCACCGTCCGCGCGCTGCGGCCGCTGGCCGCGAAGGTCGAGGTGGTCCTGCCCGGCGGCGCCCGCCACCCGATGCGCCACGTCCACGAAGGCGTCTTCGCGGCCACGCTGCCGGCGGAGACGCGCCTGGCGGGCGAGGGGCCGACCGCCGTGCCCGACTACCGCCTCGCGGTGACCTACGGCGATGGGCCCGAGCTGCTGCAGGACGACCCGTACCGCCACCTGCCGACGCTCGGCCGGCTCGACATGCACCTGATCGGCGAGGGCCGGCATGAGGAGCTGTGGAAGGCGCTCGGCGCCCAGACCCGCACGTTCGGCTCCGCGTTCGGGCAGGTCCACGGCACGTCGTTCGCCGTGTGGGCGCCGAACGCGCGCGGCGTCCGCGTCATCGGCGACTTCAACCACTGGGACGGCCGCGCCCACCCGATGCGTTCGCTCGGCTCGACCGGCGTGTGGGAGTTGTTCGTGCCGGGCGTCGGCGACGGTGCGTGCTACAAGTACGAGATCCTCGGCGCCGACGGCGTGTGGCGGCGCAAGGCCGATCCGATGGCGCGGTACGCCGAGCGGCCGCCCGCGACCGCCTCCCGTGTCTTCACCTCGTCGTACGAGTGGGGCGACCAGGAGTGGATGTCACGGCGCAAGGCCGCCGACCCGCTGCGCTCGCCGATGAGCACCTACGAGGTGCACCTGGGCTCGTGGCGGGGCGAGATGGGCTACCGGGAGCTGGCCGACCAGCTCGCCGACTACGTCACCGAGATGGGCTTCACGCACGTGGAGCTGCTGCCGGTGGCCGAGCACCCGTTCGGCGGGTCATGGGGCTACCAGGTGACCTCCTACTACGCGCCGACGGCGCGCTTCGGCACCCCGGACGACTTCCGGTACCTCGTCGACCGGCTGCACCGGGCCGGCATCGGCGTGATCCTGGACTGGGTGCCCGGTCACTTCCCGAAGGACGAGTGGGCCCTCGCGAGATTCGACGGCACACCGCTGTACGAGCACGCCGACCCGCGGCGCGGCGAGCAGAAGGACTGGGGCACCTACGTCTTCGACTTCGGCCGCCCGGAGGTGCGCAACTTCCTCGTCGCCAACGCCTGCTACTGGCTGGAGGAGTTCCACATCGACGGGCTGCGGGTGGACGCGGTCGCCTCGATGCTCTACCTCGACTACTCGCGCGGCGAGGGCGAGTGGACGCCGAACATCTACGGCGGCCGGGAGAACCTCGAGGCGATCGACTTCCTCAAGGAGATGAACGCCACCTGCTACAAGCGCTACCCCGGCATCGTCACGATCGCCGAGGAGTCCACCGCCTGGCCCGGCGTCACCCGGCCGACGCACCTGGGCGGCCTGGGCTTCGGCTTCAAGTGGAACATGGGCTGGATGCACGACACGCTGCGCTATCTGCACCGTGATCCGATCTTCCGTGGCCACCACCACCACGAGATCACGTTCTCGATGGCGTACGCGTACTCGGAGAACTACGTGCTGCCGCTGTCGCACGACGAGGTCGTGCACGGCAAGGGCTCGCTGCTGGGCAAGATGCCCGGGGACGAGTGGCAGCGGTTCGCGAACCTGCGGGCGCTGCTGGCGTACATGTGGGCGCACCCGGGCAAGCAACTGTTGTTCATGGGCCAGGAGTTCGGGCAGGGCGCCGAGTGGGCCGAGAGCCGCGCGCTCGACTGGTGGCTGCTGCTGAACGAGGCCGAGGACAACCTCCACGTCGGCGTGCGCCGGCTGGTCCGCGACCTCAACCGCGCGTACGCGGCGGCGCCGCAGCTGTGGGCGCTCGACGCCGACCCGGCCGGATTCCGCTGGATCGCTGCGGACGACGTCGAGGGCAACGTCATCGCGTTCCTGCGCACCGCGCCGGACGGCGCGCCGCTGGCCTGCGTGGTCAACTTCGCCGGCGTGCCGCACGAGGACTACCGGATCGGCCTGCCGCGGGCCGGTGGCTGGCGCGAGCTGATCAACACCGACGCGTACGAGTACGGCGGCGGCGGGGTGGGCAACCTCGGCCACGTCGAGGCGGTCGGCGAGCCCGGCCACGGCCTGCCCGCGTCCGCCTGCCTGCGCGTGCCGCCGCTCGGCGCGGTATGGCTCGTGGCCGAGTGAACACCGCCGGGGGACATCGCGAGATGAGCGGATGTCCCCCGGCGGCCGCGGAACTCAGCGACCGGCGACCGGCCGTCCGGTGTCCGGGTCCAGGAAGAACCGGGAGTTGGTCCGGCCGTGGAACCGGAACATCGACGTGATCGAACCGGCGACGGCGTCCGCCGACCCGTTGCCGAGGCGGGACAGGTGCCAGTTGTCCTCGATGAAGCGGACCACCGAACTCTGGTCGATCACGTGGTGGTCGACCGTGTTCGCCTTCGCGTACGGCGAGACGACGAGGAACGGAACCCGGGGCCCGTAACCGCAGCGGGCCTGTTCGGGACTGCCGGTGCTGCTGGTCGGAACCTTGCTCGGATCCGTGCCGCAGGCGCCGGCACCGGTCAAGGCGTCGACCGGAGTCTGCGACTGCCGGACGAGCGGACCCATCTGGTGGTCATACCAGCCGTTCGTGTCGTCGTAGGTGACGATGACGGCGGTGGACGACCAGGCAGGCAGCTTCTCCAGTCGGTTGATCGTGTCGACGATGAACTGCTGCTCCTCCAGCGGCCCGGAGTTGCCGGAATGGGCGTCCTGGTAGCGGGCGGCCTTCAGGTAGGACACGGCCGGCAGCCGGCCGGAGTCCGCCGCGGCCCAAAAGTCCGACAGGTCGTACTGGTGGTTGGCCTGGTCCGTCTTGCCGATCATGGCGGTCGACGTGGGCGGCAGGTGCAGCGGGTTGGCCGTCTGCGGGTAGTACTGGAACGGCTCGTGGTGCGCGCTGTAATCGGTTTCCAAAACGCCGGAGTTCAGCGGGTGGGCGCTGTCGCAGACCGGAGCTCCAGAGGCGGTACGGCTGGAGGGCCGGAAGCCGCCCTGGAACCATCCCCAGGTGATGCCCCTGGCGTTGAGCAGATCGCCGATGTTGCGGCCGCCCATCGCGATGGTCGAACCGGCCGAACATCCATCGAAGTACGGGTCGCTGTCCCCGAAGACCGTGCCCGGCCCTGCCGGGGCGGCGACGCCGGGCGTCGCGTTCCCCGGTGCGGCGGGACACGCCGGCACGGTCGCCCCCGGCGGCGCATACGTGTGGCCGCTGTCACCGCACGTGGCGCCGTAGGTGTTGCCCGCGGTGACCGCGAGCGCACCGGGTGTGGAGGGGCCGAACACGGTGCCGTACGCGTTGTCGCTCATGGCGAAGTGCTGGGCATAGTTCCACAGGCCCGTCACGGTGTTGCCGTCGTAGTAGTCCATGACCGCGTAGTCGGGGCTGTCGCCGGCCGCCGGCGCCGGCTGACCCACCGAGGTCATGCACTGGGCCAAGGTGACGTTGTGACCGGTGGTCTGGACGTACTTGTCGACCTTGCCGTTGTCGTCGGCCTGCTGCTCGAGCGTGTAGTTGTTGGACGGGCCGCAGGTGATGTCCTGGCTGCGGTCGAACCGGTGCGGATTGGACAGGTTCGGGTTGTCGGTCAGCAGAGCGGTGCTGAGCCCGTTCACCTTCGGCGTGCCGGGCTTGGCGTTGAACGCCGGCTCTCCCGGCGGGTTCCGGGCATGCGGATAGGTGCCGAAGTAGTGGTCGAACGAGACGTTCTCCCCGAAGATGACCACGAGGTGCTTGATCGGCGTGGCGCTCCCCGCCGTACTGTGGACCGCGACCCCGGCCGCCGGAACCGTACTCGCGGTCGTCGCCTGAGCGGTGGAAGCGGCGCCGGACGCGAGGGCCACGCCGGCCGTGACGGCTGTGGCGATCAACCGCAGAGGCGGCCGGCGGCGGCCGCGCGCCGTGGCCGGTCTGTTCGTTCTTAGATGAGGCACGTCGTTCCCCTGATCAACGAAGTGGTGCGCGCCGATCGACCTCGGCGCCTGCGGCATGCATGCCGCCGTTCGACAGGGACACAGCATGCGCCAGCGAAGAGTCGGACAAACGACGCATAGCTAACGATCAGCGAAACCGCTGTGCCACATGTGGCAACGTGCTTGCGCCGACCGGAGGCGATCATGTGAGATTTCGCGCGACTCCAGGAGGTGCCGTGTCGATCTCACGCGGGCGAGCCGCTCTCGCCTCTTCAATCGCCGCCGTCCTCGTCCTCTCGGCCGTGGCGGCCCCCGCCCAGGCATCGGGCAGGCCATCGATCAAGGTGACGGACGGGGTGACCCAGCCCGTCTTCTCCTACAAGGACGCCATCCGGGAGTACGTCCGGGTGCAGTCGAGCGCCGACGCCGACGGCGACGGAAAGAAGGACCTCATCCGGGTCGACATCATCCGGCCGAAGGAGACGAACGCCGGGCTCAAGGTGCCCGTCATCATGGACGAGAGCCCGTACTACGATAACGCGGGCCGCGGCAACGAGGGCGAGCGCAAGACCTACGACGCGAGCGGGAACCCGGTCAAGTTCCCGCTCTACTACGACAACTACTTCGTGCCGCGTGGGTACGCCGTACTGAATGTCGACATGGACGGCACCACGAAGTCCGACGGCTGCCCCACCTCCGGCGGCGCCTCCGACGTGCTGGGCGGCAAGGCGGTCATCGACTGGCTGAACGGCCGCGCCACGGCCTATGACGCGAACGGCAGGCCGGTCAGGGCGACGTGGACCAACGGCCGTACCGCGATGATCGGCAAGTCCTACGACGGCACGCTCGCCAACGCGGTCGCCGCCACCGGCGTCCAGGGCCTCGTGACGATCGTGCCGATCTCGGCGATCAGCTCCTGGTACGACTACAGCCGGATGAACGGCGTCATCTGGTTCAAGGGCGAGGAGGACGGCCTCGCCGACTACGTCGACACCGACCCGCCGGCCAAGTGCGCCGCCGTGTTCCAGAAGCTCGCCGCCGGGCAGGACGACGCGACCGGGAACTACAACGCGTTCTGGAACGAGCGCAACTATCGCACCGGGCCGATCGCCGACGCGAGCAAGGTGCGCGCCAGTGTCTTCGCCG
Source organism: Actinomycetota bacterium (assembly GCA_048498315.1). GTDB lineage: Bacteria > Actinomycetota > Actinomycetes > Streptosporangiales > Streptosporangiaceae > Actinoallomurus. The sequence goes on along the minus strand of JBEHYF010000020.1, from coordinate 11,863 downwards.
TGCACGGCCTGAACGACCTGAACGTCAAGCCCAACCAGTTCTCCACCTGGTGGGCGGCACTGGCGAAGCGCGGCGTGCCGCGCAAGGTGTGGCTGTCGCAGTACGGCCACGTCGACCCGTTCGACTTCCGCCGCGACGTGTGGGTGGACACCCTGCACAAGTGGTTCGACTTCTGGCTGTGGCGGATCCCGAACGACGTGATGGCGCAGCCCCGCGTCGACCTGGAGGCCGGCCCCGACCAGTGGGTCACCCAGTCCGACTGGCCCGCCCCCGGCGCCCACCCGGTCAGCCTGCGTCCCCAGGCGGACGGCTCCCTCGGGCTGAGGCCCGCCGCGAGCGGCACCGCCGGCTACGCCGACACGAAGCAGACCGAGGCCGACGACGTCGCCGACCCGACCACCGCCAAGCCGTACCGCCTGGCGTACGTGACGCCGCCGCTCAAGCGGGACGTCCGGCTGTCCGGCACGCCGACGGTCAGCCTGCGGATCAAGCTCGACAGGCCGACCGCCAACCTGGGCGCGCTGCTCGTCGACTACGGCACCGACACGCGCGTCAACTACCTCGGCCCCGAATCCGGCATCAGGACGCTCACCACCGAGGACTGCCACGGCGAGAGCACGCCGGCCGACGACGCCTGCTACAAGAAGACCGTCACCGACACGGTGACCTCCGACGTGAACGTGGTCGGCCGCGGATACATCGACGCGCAGAACCGGCTGTCGCTCAGCCGCTCCGCGCCGCTCACGCCCGGCCGGTACTACACGGTCCGCTGGCGGCTGCTGCCGCAGGACTACCGGTTCAAGGCGGGGCACCGGCTCGCGCTCACCCTCATCGGCACCGACGCCGACACCCAGGACGACGACGCGACCGGCGCCGCCGTGACGGTCGACCTGGCCCACAGCGCGGTCACCCTCCCGGTGACCGTCGGCGGCACGGCGCAGGCGCCGACGTTCTCCGCCGAGCAGAAGTGGCGCGGCCCGCAGCACGTGGTGCTGCCGAAGCAGCCTCGCGACTTCCGCTGACCATTCGCTGACCGAGGCGGCCGTGCCTGGGACCACCGGCACGGCCGCCTCGCGTCCTGCGTCCCGCCCCGATCAGGCGTCCTGGTCGGGGCGGTGCCGGCTCACCGCACTACCGGTCAAAGCGGATGGGTCACGGCAGTGCCGGACCAAGCGGCTCGCCGCGCCGAAGCGCTGTGGATCAGGGCGGTACCGGTCGAGGCGGTGAGGTCGAGGCGGTGACGTCCCTTTTCGAGGTTGAGCGCCGCATCGTCTCGGCGACGGAAGATCGGGGATCGCCCGGGACGGGTCACTGTCGCGTGCGGATGGGCCGCGATGGCGTGCGGCGGCACCGAGGCGGCCCCTGGCGTCAGGGGGCGGCCGGGCAGGCGCGAGGGTCAGCCGTGCGGGTCAGGCGTGCCGTCTGAAGGGGGTCCGGGCAGGCGGTCGAGGAGCCAGCGGGGGCCGACGACCGAGGCACCGGCGGCTCGGGCGCGTTCGCGCAACTCGCGGTCGGCGGTGACCACGACGCGCCGCTCCCCCGGCGACCGGGGCACGGCCAGCTCGGCGATCGTGTCGTCGCCGTTGCCCGGCGCCGCGACGACCCGGACGCCGTCCACGCTCGGCACGCCGCGCGCGGCTCCCTCCGTGACGAGGATGATCTCGGGGTGGCAGACCCCGCTTCCGGTCCCCGGGATGCCCGCGAGGCCGCCGAGCGCGGCGAGCCGGTCGCGCAGCCGCACGGCGGCCCCGGGCCGGTCGCGCCACCAGCCGTCCGCGGTGGATCCCACAACGTTGGCCGCGTCGACGACCAGTACCGGCCGACCGGCCGCGCCGCCGGTGTCCTGGCTCACGCGTCTCCTCCCACGGCTCCGAGCCTAACCGGCCGGCAGCGGGCGGCCCGGTGCCATGGACGAGGCCGGCCGGTTCAGCGCAGGCGGTCGAGGAGGCGGAATGGGGGGAGGACGGGCACGCCTGCCGATACCGCGCGGTCGCGCAACACCGGGTCGGAGGTGACAACGACGCGGTGCTCGTGCGGGCCGCCGGCGGTGACCGGATCGGCGAGGTGATCACCGCCGCCGCGGGCGACGACGCTGACGCCGGGAACGCTCCCGATGCCGCCGGCGGAGCCGTCCACCAGCAGGACGACGTCAGGGTAGGAGATGTCGGCCGCCGTTCCAGGCAGGTCCGCCACGCCCCCGAGGACGGCGAGCCGGTCGCGCAGCAGGCGCACGGTCGCGGCGTCGCGAGACGGGCCGTCGCGCCTCGTTCCCTCATGCCCCGGGCCCTCGCGCCCCGAGCCGTCGCTCCTCGGGCCCTCGCGCCCCGAGCCGTCGCCTCTCGGACCGTCGTGCAGGGCGGGCGGCCGGGGATCCGCAGCAGTGCCTCCGGCGGCGTCGCGGAAGGGGGCGCCATCCGGCACGCCGGTGCCGGAGATGGCGGCGAGGACGGACGGCGCGTCCACGACGAGGATCGGGCGGACGAGGGCGCGGCGCAGGCGCGGCCAGACGTTCGCGAACGGCGCGAACAGCTTCATCTTCGCCACCTCGTCGGCGTGCACCCACGCGACGGCGGCGGTCTCGAAAGAGGCGCGGCGCACGTCGGGCCGCACGGCGACCGAGCCGATCACGGTCTCGTACGCCCAGCCGCCGTGGTGCTCGCCGATGAGGCCGTGCACGCGCACCACCGACGGGTCGAGCGTGCTCTCTTCGGCCGCCTCACGCAGCGCCGCCGCCACGGCGTTCTCGTGGCTGTGCCGGGCGCCGCCGAGCAGGCCCCACGTGCCGCCGCCGATGGACAGCAGCGCCCGATGCTGGAGCAGCACGTACGGCTCGGGGTCGAGGTGGTAGAGCAGGAGCCCGGCCGCGCCGTGGCGGCCCCAGTGCCGATGCCCGAGTTCGCAGATCGCCCAGCCGTCCCCGTCACCCATACCAGCGAGGGTAGTCAAGCGGGCCGGCCACCACGCGGCATGACGCCGCCTGCCGGACGACGTAGTGGTTGCCGCTCTGACCGGCGCGGCCGGCAAGCTGACCGTGCTGAACTACTACACCTTCGAGAACATCGACCCGACGAACCTGACGTGCGTCGAGACGACCAAGAGCACGTCCACGAACCCATCCTCAGCGCCATGATCTGGGAGATGTCCGGGGACACCGGCACCCTGATGACGGCGCTTGACGACGGCCTGCGCTGATGGGCGGCCTGCGCTGAGGCACGGCCGGCCGCCGACGCGTCCGGGCCGGCGCCGCCCCGCCGGGCGCCGGCCGGGGCTTCCCCAGCGGGGGGGCCGGGCGCATAGGGTTGGGCCATGGCAGATGCCGGAAACGTGGTGACGCTGGTGAAGGAGGCGCGGGCCCGGCGGCACGCCCCGCTCGTCCTCGAGCTCGACCTGACCGAGGGAATCGTCGAGGGACCGCCCGCCGATCCGCTGTCCGCCGTGCTGACCATGCGCCGCGCCCACCTGCGCGACGTGCTCGACGGCCTGCACCGGGCCCGCACCGACCCGCGGGTGAAGGCGCTGGTCGCCCGCGTCGGCAGCCGGATCGGCCTGGCGACGGCGCAGGAGCTGCGCGACGCCGTGCGCGCCTTCCGCGACGCCGGGAAGCTGACCGTGGCCTGGGCGGAGTCGTTCGGCGAGACCGGGCGCGGCACCGTGCCGTACTACCTGGCCGCCGCGTTCGAGCGGGTGTACCTGCAGCCGTCCGGTGACGTGGCGCTGACCGGCGTCGCCCTGGAGGAGCCGTTCCTGGGCGAGGCGCTGGAGAAGGCCGGCATCACGCCGCGGTTCGCGCAGCGGCACGAGTACAAGACGGCAGCCAACATGTTCATGCAGCGCGGCTACACCGCGCCGCACGAGGAGATGTCCGAGCGCATCGTCGCCTCGATCCTGGAGCAGGTGGTGGCCGGGGTGGCGGCGGGCCGCGGGCTGCCGGAGGAACGCGTCCGGGAGCTGATCGACCGGGCTCCGCTGCCGGCCGCCGAGGCGCTGGAGGCCGGCCTGGTCGACCGGCTCGCCTACCGCGACGAGGTATACGCCGAGGTGCGGGCCGCCGCCCGCGGCCGGGGCGCGGCGCGCGGCGCGCACGGTACGGACGGCGGGAACGGCGCGTACGGCTCGGGCCCGGCGGCCGAGGAGCCGCGGCTGCGGTACGTCACGCGGTACCAGCGCGCCCAGGGCCTCAAGGAGCGGCTCCCGCGCCCGAAGCAGGACGTCGTCGCGCTCATCCAGGGCCACGGCGCGATCCGGCTCGGCCGCAGCGGCCGCGGCGGTCCGCTGCCCGGCCAGGTCGCGGCGATGGGCTCGGACACGATCACGGCGGCGTTCCGCGCGGCCGTCAAGGACGACAGGGTCAAGGCGATCGTCTTCCGCGTCGACAGCCCAGGCGGATCGTACGTCGCCTCCGACACGATCTGGCGCGAGGTGGTCCTCGCCCGCAGGGCCGGCAAGCCCGTAGTCGTGTCGATGGGCCGGCTGGGGGCCTCCGGCGGCTACTTCGTCGCGGTGCCCGCCGATGTGATCGTCGCCCAGCCGGGCACGCTGACCGGCTCGATCGGCGTGGTGTTCGGCAAGCCGGTCGTCGACGGGCTGCTCGGCCGCCTCGGCATCGGCCTGGGCACCGTGGAACAGGGCGCACACGCGCGGATGTACGCGCCCACCCGCGACTTCTCCGCCGAGGAATGGCAGCGGGTGAACGCCTTCCTCGACCGCATCTACGACGACTTCGTCGGCAAGGTCGCCGAGGGCCGCGGCCTGCCGCGCGAGCGGGTGCACGAGCTTGCCCGCGGCCGGGTGTGGACCGGCGCGGACGCCCACGAGCGCGGCCTGGTCGATGAGCTCGGCGGCATGGAGCGGGCGGCGGAGATCGCGCGGAAGAAGGCCGGGCTGCCGGCCGACGCGCCACTGCGCCCGTACCCGCGGGTGTCGCCGATGGAGCGGCTGCGGCCCGCCGAGTCGAGCGAGGACCGCACGGCCGCGGCCGCCCGCGTCGACGCGTGGGGGCCGCTGTCCGGCCTGGCGGCGCGCCTCGGCCTCCCGGCGGGCGGCCCGCTGATGCTCACCGGCGACTGGAACCTGCGCTGACCCCGTGGCCGAGGTCGAGCAGCAGGAGTTCGTCGACGCGCTCGCGGCATTCGCCACGGGCGTGGTCGTGGTCACGGTGCATGACGGACGGGACGACATCGGCACGACGCTCACCGCGTTCTCTTCCGTCTCCCTCGACCCCCCGCTGGTGCTCATCGGCGTGGGCGCCGGGTCGTACCTGAACGAGGTGCTGCACCGGCGCGACCGCTGGGCGGTGACCACGCTGTCGGCACCGCAGCGGGTCATCGCGGGCCGGTTCGCGGCCGCGGGCCGGCCCAGCGCGCGGCTGCTGATCGCCGGCGAGCCGCACCACCGCGGCGAGCGCACGGACGCGCTGGTCATCGAGGGCGGCGTCATGGCGCTGGAGTGCGAGACCCGGCAGCGCGTGGCGGCCGGCGACCACGTGCTGTTCGTGGCCGAGGTGCTCGCGGTCGACTACATCGAAACGGACCGGCCACCGCTTATCCGCGTGGGCCGCCGGTACCGCTGACGCCCGCCGGACGTACGTTCACCCCGCCGAGCCGGATATGGCGTTCGCAGCCGGGGCCCGCACTGGCTAGGGTTGAGGTCTTGGGAGGCAGAGGATGATCGACCCGAATCTCTTGCTCGACGACCTTGACGCCGTCGTGGCGGCGCTCGAGACGAAGGGCGTGGCGCCCGACACCGTGCGCGCCGCGCACGACGCGCTCGTCCACCGCCGCAGGTCGCTGGCCGAGCTGGAGAGTTCCCGCGCGGAGATGAACCGCCGGTCCAAGGAGGTCGGAAGGCTCGCGGCCCGGGGCGACGAGTCCCTGCAGGAGGAGCGCCGCCGCCTGGGCGAGCTGAAGAAGAAGATCATAGAGCAGGAGTCAGAGTACCGCCTCGCCGAGGAGCGGTTCCGCGACCAGATGCTGCGCCTGCCGAACCTGCCGTCGCCGCACGCACCGGTCGGCAAGACCGAGGCCGACAACGTCATCCGGCGGTATGAGGGGCCGCCGGCCGAGCAGTTCCCGCCCGACCGGTACCGCCCGCACTGGGAGGTCGCCACCGACCTGGGCATCTTCGACGCCGACCGCGCCGCGAAGCTGAGCGGCTCGGGGTTCACGCTGCTGTACGGCGACGGCGCGCGGCTCCTGCGCGGCCTCGTGCGGTTCGGCCTGGAGCTGCACCAGGACACCTACACCGAGGTGCTCACGCCGCACCTGGTGCGGGGGCCGCTGATGGAGGGCACCGGACACCTGCCGAAGTTCGCCGACGACGCCTACAACACCACCGACGACCTGTGGCTGATCCCCACGGGCGAGGTGCCGCTCACCGGCCTGCACCAGAACGAGATCCTCGACCCGGACGAGCTGCCCAAGCGCTACGTCACGCACACCGCCTGCTTCCGCCGCGAGGCGGGCTCGGCCGGCAAGGACACCCGCGGCTTTCAGCGGGTGCACGAGTTCCACAAGGTGGAGCTCGTCCACCTCTGCACGCCGGACACGGTCGAGGACGAGTTCGAGATGCTCCTGGCCGCCTGCGAGCGCGCCCTGAAGAAGCTGGAGCTGCCGTACCGCGTCGTCGACCTGTGCACCGCCGACCTGACGTTCTCCTCGTCGCGCATCTTCGACCTGGAGGTGTACGCGCCGGGCGTCGATCGCTGGCTGGAGGTGTCGTCGGTCGGCAACTTCACCGACTTCCAGGCACGCCGCGGTGCCATCCGGTACCGCGTCGGGACCGGGAAGACCGCGCTCGTGAACACGCTGAACGGCTCGGCGGTCGCCACGCCACGCCTGTGGGCCGCCATCATCGAGCACGGGCAGCGGCCCGACGGCTCGGTCGAGCTGCCCGAGGCGCTGGTGCCGTACGTGGGCAAGCGGGTCATCAAGCCCCGCCAGTAGGGGCATCGGCCTCCGACGCGGGCGTCCGGCGGCAGACGGCCCGGGAGGCCAGGAGGCCCGGCCGCCCGCTCGGGGTGCGCGGCGGCATCGTGCGCTGCGCGTACCGTGACCATGTCCCGGCTCCCGGCGTTCGCCGCCCCGCACCGGACGGCGGGCGGAACCCGGGACCGCCACCCCGGTCGGCGCTCTGCTGACCCGGTCGCCGGCCACGCAGGCGTCGGCGACGTGCCGGAAACGCCCACGATCGGGCAGACGTCGGATATCCGGATATGACGTCGCGCCCCGTGCGCCCCGTGCGGCCCGTGCGGCCCGTGCAGGCGGGCACGGCGGTCCCGGGCGCGCGGCGACGCGGCTGGCGGCCGGGCGGTTGTCGAGCCCGGTGCCGGGTGATTCATTCCCGCTTCAGATGGCGCGGCCCGCCCGCCACACATTCGCCACCAGCGGAACGCCCGGCCGGTAGGCGAGATGGATGTACGACGGCGCGTCCACCATCAGGACGTCGGCCCGCGCCCCCGGCCGCAGATGCCCGACGTCGTCCCGGCGGAGCGCCCGCGCGCCGCCCTCGGTGGCCGCCCGCACCGCCTCCTCCGGCGTCATCCGCATCTCCCGCACCGCCAGCGCGATGCAGAACGCCATGCTGGAGGTGTAGCAGGAGCCGGGGTTGCAGTCGGTCGCCAGCGCCACCCGCGCCCCGGCGTCGATCAGCCGCCGGGCGTCGGGGTACGGCTGCCGGGTCGAGAACTCCACGCCGGGCAGCAGCGTCGCCACCGTGCCGGACCCGGCCAGGGCGTCGACGTCCTCGTCCGACAGGTACGTGCAGTGGTCGGCGGACGCGGCGCCGTACTCCACCGCGATCGCCACGCCCGGCCCGGGACCGAGCTGGTTCGCGTGCAGCCGCGGAACCAGCCCCGCCGCCCGGCCGGCCGTCAGGATCTCCCGGGTCTGGTCCGCGTCGAACGCGCCCCGCTCGCAGAACACGTCGATCCAGCGGGCGTACGGCGCGCACGCCGCGAGCATCGGCCCGGTGACCAGCGCGACATACTCTCCCGGGTCAGCACCGGCCGGCACCACGTGCGCGCCCAGGAACGTGACCTCGTCGGCGAACTCGGCCGCGATCCGCACGGCGCGCTCTTCGTCCGCGACGGTCAGGCCGTACCCCGACTTGCACTCCACCGTCGTGGTGCCCTGGCGCGCCATCTCGGCGACCAGCCGCCGTACGTTCGCGCGTAGCTCGTCATCCGATGCGGCCCGGGTCCGCTCCACCGTCGTGCGGATGCCGCCCGCCGCGTACGGCCGGCCGCTCATCCGCGCCGCGAACTCCTCCGCGCGCTCTCCCGCGAACACCAAATGCGCGTGCGAGTCGACGAAACCGGGCAGCACCGCACGGCCGCCCGCGTCGTAGGACTCGTCCGCCGCCGGCGCGGCCGCGGACGATCCCGCCCAGGCGATCCGGTCACCGTCGATGACCAGCGCGGCGTCCCGGATCAGCCACCGTTCCTCGTCCGCGCCGGCCAGCTCCCCGATGTTCGTGATGACGGTGCTCACGGCGCCAGCATCGCACCCGGCGGCACCGGTCCGAAGGACCGCGAGCGGTCTGCCCGTCTGGCATCCGAGACAGATCGCGGGCCACGGACACCGCGGAGCCGGCGATCCGGTTCCACGCGGGCCTCCCGGCGAGCGACCGCCCGTAAGAGCGGCCGGCCGGAACGGCGACCGGCCGTCGGCACGCGATCAGCCCCTCCGTCCGGGCGTTCCTCCCGCGCGTCAGGCGGGCGTGTCGATGCGGACGCCGCCGAACATCACGTTGCGGGTCAGCGGCCGGGCCAGGAAGTCGTGCGGGAAGCCCGGCTCGATCCGGCTGGCCTCATCCAGGGCGGCGAGCTGGTCGTCGGCGAAGGACACGTCGAGGGCGCCGAGGTTCTCCTCCAGCTGCGCGAGCGTCCGCGCGCCGATGATCGGAGCGGTCACGGCGCGCTCGCGCATCGTCCAGGCGAGCGCGGCCTGCGCGGGTGTAAACCCCAGCTTCGCCGCGACGTCCGCGAGGACGCCGGCGATGTCGAGCGCGCGTTCGGTCAGCGCGCCGTTGGCCGCGGCGACGCTCTTGCGGGTCCCCTCGGCCGTGGCGGCCCCACCGCCGTGGTCCAGATCGGCGCGCGTGTACTTGCCGGTCAGCACCCCGCTCGCCAGCGGCGACCAGGGCAGGACGCCGAGCCCCATCGCCCGCGCCATCGGGATCAGCTCGCGCTCAACGGTGCGCTCCACCAGGCTGTACTCGATCTGCAGCGCGACCAGCGGCGACCAGCCCCGCAGGTCCGCGATCGCCTGCATCCGCGCCACCTGCCAGGCCGGCATGTCCGAGATGCCGACGTACAGCACCTTTCCGGCGCGGATCAGGTCGTCCATGGCCCGCAGCACCTCCTCCACCGGGGTCATGCCGTCCCAGGCGTGGAGGTACAGCAGGTCGATGTAGTCCGTCCGCAACCGGCGCAGGCTGGTCTCCACCGAGCGGACCATGCTCTTGCGGTGGTTGCCGCCCGCGTTCGGGTCACCCGGCCGAATGGTCATGGTGTACTTCGTGGCCAGGACCAGGCCGTCGCGCCGGCCCTCCGCGAACTCGCCGACGAACTCCTCCGCGGTGCCGTTCGTGTACACGTTGGCCGTGTCGATGAAGTTGCCGCCCCGGTCGACGTATGCGTCGAAGATCCGCCGCGCGTCGTCCTTCGGCGCGCCCCAGCCCCAGTCCGAGCCGAATGTCATCGTTCCCAGCGCCAGGGGCGACACCCGCAGCCCGGAGCGGCCGAGCAGCCGGTAGGTGTCGAGAGATACCGCCATGACGGTCTCCTCAGAGGTCATCCTGCGGTATGCCCGGCCGTCGCGGCCGGGCCCGGGATCCAGCGTGCGCGTGGTCCGGCGACCGCGGTAAGGGAGGCCGTTTCCTGGGACTGACCGTCCCAGGCACGGGAAATTAGGATCGGCGGCATGAGCACTGTGGACGTCGACCACGAGCTGGCCGTCTTCCTGCGCACCCGCCGCGAGCGCCTCAGCCCGCGCGACGCGGGGCTACCCGAACGCCGGCGGCAGCGCCGTACGCCCGGCCTGCGGCGGGAGGAGGTCGCGGAGCTGGCCGGGGTCAGCGTCGACTATGTCATCCGTCTCGAGCAGGGCCGCGGGCTGCACCCGTCGCCCGAGGTGCTCGAGGCCTTCGCCCGGGCATTGCGGCTCACCGACGACGAGCGCGCGTACCTGTTCGACCTCGTCGGGCGCCGGCCGTCGGGGCGGCACCGGCCCGGCGGCGAGCCGGGGCCGCTCGCCCACCTGGTGCGGGCCCTGTCACCGCTGCCGGCCATGGTCATCGACCACCGTTTCGACATCCGCGCGTGGAACCCCGAGATGGCCGCGCTCATGCTCGACTTCGGCGAACTGCCCCGCGACCAGCGCAACGTCATGTGGATCTGCACGCTGCATCCGGCCTTCCGCGACTTCTACCGAGACCGCGAACGCGTCATCCGCGAGGGCATCGCCGACCTGCGCGCGGCCTGGGCCGCGGACCCGGGCGACACGGCGCTCGCCGGTCTCATCGAGCTTCTCACCGCGGGGAGCGAGGAGTTCGCCCGGCTGTGGGAACGCCGCGACGTCAAGGTGAACGGGCACGGGGAGAAGCGGCTGCTGCACCCTGAGGCGGGGCCGCTCACGGTCGCGTACGACGTGCTCACGCCCCTCGGGGACACCGGCCGCCGGCTCATCGTCTACCGCGCGGCCGATCCCGCCTCGCAGAAGGTGCTGGACACGATCGCCCGCGACGCGGCCCGGGCGAAGCCGGCTCTTCTCCCGGCCTAGAAGCCTGATGCCGGCGCGGGAAGGGCGCCGACACGGCCGTCTGTGCGGCGATCGAGTCAGACCCTGAGGGTCGACAGAGTGGTCACCCTTCCCGCGTGGTCCAGCTTGGCGGACGGCCGTGGGTGTGTGCAAGGGCGGGGCAGGTGAGCATGCCGCTCAGCCCAGGGGGCCTGAGCGCGACACTAGTGCGCGCTCAGGGTGACGGCGGCGACGCCCAGGAGCAACGTCGCCGAGACGGCCGTCATCCGCCGGGCGGCCCACGGCGTGGCCGACAGCGCCTTGCCGGCCCGGCTCGCCGCGATCGCGACGACACCGTAACCGCAGGCGCAGTCCAGCACGTGCAGGCAGCCGAGCACGGCGATCTGCAGGCCCACGGGAACGGCGCTGCCGGACACGACGAACTGCGGCATGAGCGACAGGTAGAGCAGCAGCGCCTTCGGATTGAGCAGCGCGGTGACCGCGCTCTGCCGGAGGATTACGGCCGGGGGCTGCGGCGGGGGCGGCGGAGGTGCCGGCCCGCCGCGGCGCAGGGTGGCCAGCGTGCGCACGGCCAGGAACACGAGGTAGGCCGCGCCCGCGTAGCGCAGGGCGGGCAACGCCGCGGGCAGGGCGCGCAGTGCGGCCGCCAGCCCGGCCGATGTGAGCACGGTGTACAGGACGTAGGCCGAGCAGATGCCGGCGACGGCCGTCAGTCCGGCCCGGCGGCCCTGCCCGAGGCCGCGGGCGACGATGTAGAGCCAGTCCGGGCCCGGGGTGCAGACGAGGAGCAGATCGACTCCGAAGAACGGCAGCAAGGTGTGCACGGCATGGTCTCCTTCGGCGGTGCCCCGACCATAGCGGGGACGCCGTGGCAGCCGATGACCGATCGATGCCCGCATCGCGGCGAGAGCGGCAGGTGATTGCGCCGTTCCGCCCGATTACGGCGATCCGTTGCCCGGTGCGGATCCGGCGGCCGCCGGGCGGTCGGCGGTCGTCGAGCCGTGCCGGCCGCAGCCGAGCCGGGCCGGCCGCAGCCGGGCGGTCAGCGGCCGGCGATGGGCAGCCCTTCGTCCGCCTTCACCTGCTTCATCGCCAGATGTGAGGTC
>JBEHYF010000019.1:0-49575 GCA_048498315.1 Actinomycetota bacterium | reverse complement strand
TAAACGGAGACGGGGGGCACCGCGCGTCCCGCGCTGGGCCCCGTTCCGCCGGAACCGCCGACGACCTGCCGCCGGCGGGCGCGCAGACGCCGCAGCCGCGTCTCAGCTCACCGCCTGTTTCACCAGAGCGGCGATCCGCTCCTCCACCTCGGGCGTCACCTCGGTCAGGGCGAAGCCGGTCGCCCACATCGGGCCGTCGTCCAGCTTCGCCTGGTCGCTGAACCCGAGCGTGGCGTAGCGCTCCTTGAACTTCTCCGCGCTCCGGAAGAAGCAGACGACCTTGCCGTCCAGCGCGTAGGCGGGCATCCCGTACCAGAGCTTCGGCGCGAGGACCGGGGCGCCTGCCGTGATGGCGGCGTGGACGCGCTCGGCCATGATCCGGTCCGAGTCCTGCATCTCGGCGATCTTCGCGAGCACGTCCCGCACCGCCTCCGCCGCCTTGTCCGCGCGCGAGCCGCGGCGCGCCGCCTTCTTCTGCTCCTGGGCGTGTTCCTTCATCGCGGCCCGCTCCTCGGCCGTGAATCCCTCGTACGTGCTGCTTTCGGTGCTGCTCATGGCAGGTCTCCCTCGTGAGAATCGTGATGTTTCAGACCACCCAGCGGCCGTCGCGCATCAGCTCGCGGCCGGACAGCTCGTTCTCCTCCCGCCATGCCTGGATGCGGCGCGGGGTGATGCGGAACCACCGGTACGGCGTGGCCGGCGCACGCGGGTCGAAGCCGGTGCGCGCGGCGAACCCGTCGCCCCGCTGCCGCGGCAGCGCGCCGATCTCCAGGACCTCGACGTCTCCCTCGATGACCGTCACGTCGCGGGTGTGGCCCAGACCCAGCCGGACGGCCCGGGTGGCGGCGAGGTTCCTGCCGGTCGGGCTGCCGGCCGGTGTGGCCACCAGCAACGCCTCGCCGTCCCAGTCGAAGGACAGCGGCACCAGGTACGGCACACCGTCCGGCGAGGCACTGGCCACCCAGACGTCGATGTCGTGGGCGAGCCGGTGCTCGGTGTCGCGGCGGCGCTGAGCGCGGGAGCGGGGGGCGGCGCTCATCGGTCCTGGAGTGGTCCGAGGATGACGTTGCCGTCGCGGTCGGTGACGGTGCCGGTCTGCGGCCGCGCGCCGAGCAGTGCGGCGTCCACCTCCCTGGCCTTCGCCAGGTCGGGCACGGGATCCAGCACCGTCCTGATCCCCCGGGTGGAAGAGCCGGTCATGATCACTCCTGTGGTCGTCGCGTCGCGATCGACCCGCTTCGTCCCGCCGGGCCCGATCGCCGTGGTCACAGCCTCTCCCGGCCAGGACGCGAGCCGCCTCCGTGCCGGCCACGGAAACCACCACGGATAATGAGTCGGTGTCCGGCCCAGTGGTCTCGGCTCGGGAAACCGAAGTGCTCGCGCTGCTCGGGGAGCACCTCAGCAACGCGGAGATCGCCGCGCGGCTGGTCATCTCCGTCCGCACCGTCGAGTCGCATGTCTCCTCGCTGCTGCGCAAGCTGGAGCTGCCGGATCGGCGGGCGCTCTCCCGGCACGCGGCCGAGATCGCCCGCGCTGAGCGGTCGCGCTCGGCACCCGCCCTGCCGGCACCGTTGACGGCGTTCATCGGCCGGGTTCGGGAGCGCGCCGAGCTGGCCGAGGCGGTGAGGGTGCACCGGCAGGTGACCGTGGTCGGGCCGGGCGGGGTGGGCAAGACGCGCCTCGCGCTGGCGGTGGCGGCCGAGGTGGCCGGTGACTTCGCCGACGGGGTGTGGTTCGCCGACCTGGTCCCGGTCACCGATCCGGGCAGGGTGGGGGCGGCGGTCGCGGCGGCCGTGGGCGTGGGCGAGCAGCCCGGGCGCGGCATCGACGACGCGGTGTGGGCCGCGCTGGCGGATCGCCAGGCTCTGCTTGTTCTGGACAACTGCGAACAGGTGCGCGACGGGGTGGCGCCCTTCGTGGAGCGGCTGCTGGCGGCCTGCCCGCGTTTGCGGGTGCTCGTGACGAGCCGGGCCCGGCTCATGGTGCCGTTCGAGCGGGTCTTCCCCGTCCCGCCGCTGTCGTGGGCCGGCGGCGCCGAGTCGGAGGCGGTGGCCCTGTTCCTGGACCGGGCGGCGGCGGTCGGCCTGCCGCCGGGTCCGGCGGTACGCGACGAGGTCGCGACCATCTGCGAACGGCTCGACGGCATGCCGCTGGCGATCGAACTGGCGGCGGCGCGGTGGCCCACGCTCGGGCTGGACGGCCTCACCGCCGGCCTGTCCGATCAGCTGCGGATCCTGTCCGGCGGTCCCCGCGCCGACGACCGGCACCGGTCGGTGCGGGCGATGCTGGACTGGAGCCATGACCTGCTGGAGCCGCGGGATCGGGCGCTGCTGCGCCGGGTGTCGGTGTTCGTCGCGCCGTTCACCGCCGAAGCGGCCGCCGAGGTGGCCGGGTTCGCCCCGCTGGAGCCGAGCGCGGTCGCCGACGGGCTGGGCAGGCTGGCCGAGCAGAGCCTGCTGGCCGTGATGCCGTCCGCGGCGGGCACCCGGTACCGGGCGCTGGAGACCGTCCGCCGGTACGGGACCGAACGGCTCGCCGGTGCCGGCGAGTCGGCCGACGTCCGGACCCGGCACCTGAACTGGTGCCTGGGCGGCGCGGCCGAGCTCATGGGTACCGAAGGCCCGGACTGGCGCGCCCGGTTCGACGCCGTGGCGGACGATCTCCGGGCCGCCCTCACCTGGGCCGCCGGCCGTCCGGAGCAGCGGGCGGAAGCATGCCGTCTCGCCTGGTCCCTGGCCGAACTCGCATTCACCCGTAACCTGCTCGGCGAGGCTCAGCAGCGGTACGAGCAGGCGGCCGAGCTGGCCGCCGGCGCTGCCGCCGATGCCGCCGGCGCCGGTGCCGCTGCCGCCGTGGGGGCCGCCGATGCCACGGGTGCCACGGATGCCGCGGCCGGTGCCGCCGATGGCCGTGCCCGTGGCGCCGAGGCGCTGCGGAACGCTGCCGCGGTGGCCGGGTGCCGCGGGCTCGGCGACGACATGTTCCGCCTGTACCGCGCCGCCGCGGACGCCGCCCGCCGGGCCGGGGACACCGCCGGCGCGGGGCGCGACCTGGCGACCGCCGCCACCGTCGCCTACCGCTTCTCCAGCGCGTTCACGCTGATTCCCCCCGTGGACGAGGTGACCGCCCTGCTCGCGGCGGCACGAGAGCTGTCCGGGGATGACCCGGCCGCCGAGGCCGCGATCGCGCTGGCCGAGGCGGCGGTCGTCGCGGACGCGTTCGGAGCGGTCCAGGGAGACGCGGACAACACCGCTCCGGACACGGTCGCGCGCGCCGAGCGAGCGGTCGATCTCGCCCGGCGCGCGGGCGACCCGGTGGCCGAATCCGCCGCCCTCGACGCGCTCTCCGGCGCCCGGAGCTGGGCCGGTGACGCCTTCGCCGCCGCGGCCGCCGCCCGGCGCCGGATCGACGTCCTGGCGTCGGCCCCGCCGGCCCCCGCCGGTACGCACGAGCTGGTCGACGCCCTCGCCATGGCCGCCGGAACCGCCATCGGCGTGGGCGACCTGCCGGGAGCCCGCCGGTGGGGAAGGCGGCTCGCCGACCACCCGCTGCTGGCCGAGGTGGCCCACCACGCCACATCCTGGCTGCTGGTCGCGGACGCGTTCGCCGGCGACGTCGACGAGGTGCTCGCGAACAGCGCGCGGTTCCTCGACGCGTGGGAGCAGAGTGGCCGCCGGCGTTCGTTCTCTCTCGGCCCCGCGGCCGCGTCGGTCGCGATGATCCACGGCCTGCGCGGCGACGAGGACGCCCGGGTGACCTGGCTCGCGATCGTCGATCAGGCGGGCACCGCAGCGGAGCACCGCCGGGGCTATGGCGCGGTCTTCGACGCCATGGTCCTGCTCCATCACGGTGACGCGCACGCGGCTCTGGAGCGGGTCGCGCCGGCGCCGGGGCGGGTGTGGAAGTGGGTCAGCTGGATCTGGCTGCACTGGTATGTGGCGCTCCGCGCGGAGGCGGCGGTGCTCGCGGGGCATCCGGACGCCCGGGGCCGGATCGACGCCGCCCGGGCCGTGCTCGCCGGCGACCCGGTCGCCTCCGCCCAGCTGGACCGGGCGGAGGCGCTGCTCGACGGCGACCTGCCGCGGTTGCTCGCCGCCGCCGAGGCGTTCGACGCGGCCGGCTGCCGCTACCAGTCTGCGCGCACGCTACTCCTCGCCGGGGATGAGCATGCCGCCGCCGGCGCGGCCGTGCTCGCCGGCCTCGGCCTCGCCCCCATGGCCGTCCGATAGCCCGGCCCGCGCGGAACGCCACCGCGTTCGCCGCGGCGCGGAGCCCGCCGCGTCACGTGCGCCCTTCGAGGGCCTGCAGGAAGTCGCCGGCCCAGCGGTCGACGTCGTAATCGAGCACCCGGCGGCGCATGGACCGCATACGGCGGTGCTGGTCGGCCGGCTCGGCGTGCATGGCCTGCAGGAGCCGCTGCTTCATGCCGTCGATGTCGTAGGGGTTGACGAGGAAGGCGCCGCGGCGCAGCTCGTCGGCGGCACCGGCGAACTCGCTGAGCACGAGGCTGCCGCGCAGGTCGGTGCGGCAGGCGACGTACTCCTTGGCGACCAGGTTCATGCCGTCCCGAAGCGGCGTGACCACCATGACGTCCGCGGCGAGGTACAGCGCGGCCAGTTCCTCGCGCGAGTACGAGGTGTGCAGGTAGTTGATGATCGGGGAGCCGAGCTCGGAGTACAGGCCGTTGGCCCGGCCGACCTGCAGCTCGATGTCGTCGCGGAGCAGGCGGTACTGCTCGACGCGCTCGCGGCTGGGCGTGGCGATCTGTACGAACACCGCGTCGCCGCTCTTGACCTCGCCGTCGCGGAACAGTTCAGCGAAGGCCTGCAGGCGCTGCCGGATGCCCTTGGTGTAATCGAGGCGGTCGACGCCGAGCAGCAGCGAGGCCGGGTTGCCGAGGTCGGCGCGGATCTGCGCGGACCGCCGGCGTACGTCGGGCCGGCCGACCAGCTCGATGAGCTCCTTGACGTCGACGGAGATCGGAAAGGACTGGGCGCGGACGATCCGGTCGTCGACCAGCACCTCGCCGCGCTGGGTCTTCAGATCGCAGAACCGCCGGGCGAGGCGGACGAAGTTCGCGGCACCGTCGGGGCTCTGGAAGCCGACCAGGTCGGCGCCGAGGAGGCCTTCGAGGATCTGCCGCCGCCACGGGAGTTGCTGGAACAGCTCCATGGGCGGGAACGGGATGTGCAGGAAGAAGCCGATGCGCAGGTCGGGCCGCATCTCGCGGAGCATCTTCGGGACGAGTTGGAGCTGGTAGTCCTGCACCCACACGACCGCGCCGTCGCTCGCGGCCTCGGCGGCGGCCTCGGCGAACCTGCGGTTGACCCGCACGTACGCGTCCCACAGCGTGCGCTTGTAGACCGGAGGGACGATCACGTCGTGGTAGAGCGGCCAGAGGGTGGCGTTGGAGAATCCCTCGTAGTACCGCTCGACGTCCTGCGCGGACAGGCGGATCGGCACCAGGTCCATGCCGTCTGTCGTGAACGGTTCCAGGTCCTCGTCGGGTGACCCGACCCAGCCGACCCAGACGCCGTCGCGGCGCTGCATGACCGGCACGATCGCAGTGACCAGACCGCCCGGGCTGCGTCGCCACGTCCCGGCACCGTCTTCCCCGGTCACGCGGTCGACCGGCAGGCGGTTGGCGACGACGACGAACTCGTGTTCCCTGGAGGCTCCCACGTCCCCCTTCTTCCCCATGATTGTGCGTTTGATCCCTATTGGGCTATTTTGCGATCACTCTCACACTTGGGAACCAGTGGGACACTTGGGACGATGGTGAAAGCGCGCCGGCCTCGTCCCCCTCCCGGCCGAGTGAGAATCGGCGTGCGGCCTGAGGACGGCGGGCGGCCTGCCGCTCCCGCCGCCGGGCCGTTCAGGGGGGCGTTGACACTGATACGGAATTGAGATAGTTGCGCAAAGTGTCGCGATAAGGCCCGTCTCCGTTGATCACCCTGCCCTAGCATGAGCCCCGTTCCGACGCCTGTCTGGAGGCTCGCTTGCGCGTCCATCACCTCAACTGCGGCACGATGGAGCCGTTCGGCGGGCGGTTCCTGGGCGCCGACGAGAGCCCGCTGCGCCCGGCACGCCTCGTCTGCCACTGCCTCCTGGTGGAGACCGACGACGGGCTCGTGCTGGTCGACACCGGCTTCGGCACCCAGGCCGTCGCGCGGCCGAAGGAGATCCTGGGCCGGGCGTTCGTCGCCATGACCCGCCCCCGGCTCGACCTGACCGAGACCGCCGTACGCCAGGTCACCGCGCTCGGCTACACCGCCGGCGACGTGCGCCACATCGTGCTGACGCACCTCGACGTCGACCACGCGGGCGGCCTGACCGACTTCCCCGACGCCCAGGTGCACCTGCACGCCACCGAGCTGGAGGCGGCCCGCCGCCCGGTGACCCGCTTCGAGCGGGAGCGGTACCGCACCACCGTGTGGTCGCACGGGCCACGCTGGGTCGAGCACACCGCCGGCGGCGAGCACTGGTACGGCTTCGAGGCGGTGCGTGACCTGCCCGGCGGGCTGCTGCTGATCCCGCTCACCGGGCACACGCGCGGCCACTCCGGCGTCGCCGTGCGGGACGGCGACCGGTGGCTGCTGCACGCCGGCGACGCGTACTTCCACCACGCGCAGGTCGAGACCGGCCACTGCCCGCCCGGCCTGCGGATCTTCCAGGCCGCGGTGCAGGCGGACCGCACGACGCGGCTGCACAACGTCGCCCGGCTGCGCGAGCTGGCCGGCAACGGCGAGGTCACGGTGTTCTGCGCGCACGACCCGGCCGAGCTGGCGCGCAGCCGCTGAGCGCGAGCGCCCGGGCGGCGCGCGACGCGGCCACGACGCCGCACGCGCCGCCGGCGAACGGCCGCCCGCGGCCGGGCCAGGAGCGACCGCGCCGGCCGGCGAGGCGCCGTCGTGCCCGGGATCGGAAGCCGGACCGGAAAGCGGGTCAGGAGCCGTCGCGCAGGTCGGCGAGGCGCCGCGGCTCGTACTCGATCGCGTCGAACAGCGCGGTGCAGCCGCCGCCGGCCGGCGACTGGGCGGCGAAGCCGTACGACGGGGTCTCGGACGAGTAGAGCGCGAAGTGGCGGATGAGCCGCCAGTACATGCCGTCGGTGGAGGCGTGGAAGGCGTACGCGGTGCCGACGCGGGCGACCCGCAGCCACACCTCGCCGCCGTCGACGACGAAGGCGTTGCAGTCGTCGGACGTGCCGCGGGTGACGACCGACAGCACGGTCGGCTCGCGCTGCGGCGACAGCGCGAAGGACAGCTTGGCCCACGCGCGGTCGTTCAGCCACAGCAGCAGCGACCCGGCGTCCCACTCCTCGCGGAACTCCACCCGCACCCGTGCGCTGAGCACGAAGTCGCCCTCGGCGCAGGCGAGCAGGTGCGGCGCGTTCAGCATCGTCTCGGCCGTACGCTGCGGGTCGATGAACAGGCCGGTACGGGGCCCGGCCTCGATCTCGACGCCGTCGTCCCTCATCGTGTACGAGCTGGCGGCGTCGCCGTCCCACCGCAGGGACACCGGGATGCGGGGGAGGCCGAGCTGCCCGACTGCACGCGCCACGCCGTCTCCTTCAAAGTCCGTGAGCCGTGTTTTGGACCGCTCCCAAGAAGGCTAGGACGCCGACCCGCGCTTCGTACAGAGCGGTGGCCGACAGTATCCGGGCCGGTTATTTCGGGAGTGGATACCTACACTGGGCGACCTCGCCGGTGGAATGACTGACAACCTTTCCGTTCACGACGATGCGGCAGGTCAGCCTCTGGTTCGACGAGGCGCTCGCCAGCAGCGCGACCGTGTCGCCGCCGCGCACCGTACGGCCGGCCTTCCACGGCAGCATGACGTTCGCGGCCCGGCTGTCGGTGCCGAGGTGGTACAGGATGGCGTTCACCCGGCCCTTGCCGAGCATCTCCAGCGCGACGTGGTACGTGCGGGCCGACCGCGGCGCGGAGGACCGGCCGGCCGGCGCGGCGGTCGCGGCGCCCGTGCCCGATGACCCGGAACCGCCGCCGGCGTCCGTACCACCCCCGCCGCCGCAGGCGGCGGCGGATGCCAGCATTCCGGTCAGAGCGAACATCATCAGAGTGCGACGCATTCGGACCAGGCTAGTGGGGGCGGGGTTCGGGTCAGGTTAGCGGTGGCGGGCCCGCCGGCCGACGCGCCGCCCGGCCCGATGGCCGGTGCGACGATCTGTCGCGCAATGGCCGGTCTGACGGCCTGTCCGGCGATGGCCGATCCACCGATGCCGGTGCGGTGGCCGGTCAGGCGACCCGCGGCAGTGGCCCATGACGGGTGGCCGGAGGCGTCGGGCCGGGCACGGCGCCGACCGGTCCGGCCAGGGGGCATCGATAAGTCGGGCTTGCCTCTCGGCCGCCGGTCAGCCGAGGTCGCCGGTGAGGCCGGCGAGCTGGAGCCGCTGGTTCAGCCAGTGGTGGAAGGATCCGGCCAGGCCGAGCCAGATCGTGGTGGTGGTCGCGAACTGCTCGCGGGTGACGCCGCCGTCGATGCGCATCATGGCCTCGCTGACGATGATGACGGTGCCGTCGTCGTCGGTGGCGGAGTAGGCCTTCAGACCGGTCGTGTCGCGGTTCCACTCGTCGAGCACGGCACGGATCTCCGCCTTGTGGTCGACCGTGAAGAAGCGGTCGTAGATCGTGCGCGCCGAGAAGACGTCTTCGTCCTCCCCGATGTGGAAGAAGAGGCTGAAGCAGGTCCACCGGGTGGCCAGCCGCCCCCGCGGGTCGCGGACCGAGGTGACGTCCATCTCCTCCAGCACCTCCTCGAGAAGGTCGAGGTCGGGCCGGACGACGCAGGGATGGGCGCCGCTCGATGACGGGCGGGACGGAGGATCGGCTTCCACGGGTAACTCCCTTCTCGCCGACAGTAACCGAGATTCTGCCTCACGAAGGACGCCCACGGCGCGTCACCGGACTTTCAGGCGGATGTCACGCTGACATGTCGCGTCCGGGAGTAAATATTTCGACGAAGTAGTAAATATCGCAGTCTTAGCCTGCCATTTATGATCAGAGACCAGGCGGTCCGGGCGGTGGACTGAGCACGGTCAGGGGTGCTGAGCACGGTCAGGAGGGCCCAGGTGGTCAGGTGGCGTGCCACCAGGCAGCGCCGGACAGTTCCGACACGCCCCCGTCGCGGCGGCGGAGCACCACCCATCGCGGCGATGTCGCTGAAGTTGGCCATGGCGAGGTAGTAGCCGACGTCATGGTCGTCGAGATAGCCGAGCTCGTAGAGGCGGAACTTCGGGCCGCGGACGTAGTCGGAGCCTAAGACGATCTCCTGGGCGCCCTCGACGCTGACCGACGAGCAGGCGTTCAACGAGTACCGGAAACGGGACGGTCCAGACGCGGTGATGGGATTCGGCTGGGGTGATTTCCAGCGTTTCAAGCATCGCGGTGCCGTCTTCGCCACGCCCGTGAGAAACGGGCGGTCGGCGTTCATCGGATGCGTCAGCTTCGACGCCTCCCATGGCTATACTCGGCTGAACTGTCCACGCGTGTGGCACGAGCTGAACACCCTGTGCGTCGTGCTGGGCCAAGACGGATTCCAGAATGTCTGATCAGCGATCGGTCGACGTACGCCGGGCGATAGCCGAAACGCGCCGGTCCTACGACGAAACGGCGGCCGAGTACGCCCGTGCCACGGCCGACTACGCCGCCTATCCCGCGCTGCGCGATGCGGTCCTGCGATTCGAGGAATCCGTCCCGCGCGGCCGTCCGATCCTCGATCTCGGCTGCGGTGGCGGCCGGGACAGCCGGCTGCTGGCGGGCCTGGGTCGCGACGTCGTCGCCGGCGACATCTCCGCGGCCATGCTGCGGCGCGTGCGCGCCGCGCTCGGCAGCGGCGGTGCCGCGCCGGGACCCTCTGCGGTCGTGGCAAGGGCGCCCGGGCTGGTCCGGCTCGACATGCTCGCCCTGCCGTTCGCGGAGGCGGTGTTCGGCGGCGTCTGGGCGTCCGGGAGCCTCCTGCACCTGCCGTCGCCGTCGTTCGGCGCGGCTGTCGGAGGTCGTGCGGACGCTCGTACCGGGCGGCACCGCCGCGATCAGCATGCGCGCCGGGGAGCACGAGGGCTGGCGCGAGGGCGGCACCCTGCGCGGGCGGCGTTGGTTCACCCTCGTCGATCCGGACGGCTTCGCCGCGACGATGGCCGCTGCCGGGTTCCGCGACGTCGGGATCGCCTTCGCCGGGCGGGACCACTGGTTCGTCGCGACCGGCCGCCGCTGACCGCTACCCGACGGCGGTCACTCGGCCGCGTTGGAGGCGGTGCTGGAGACCCAGTCGTCCGGATCGCAGTTGGGCGCCGCCCGCCGGATGCCGCCGCGCGGGTCCTTCACGTCGCCGTAGTAGCGCGGGATCAGGTGAATGTGCAGGTGGTCGACGCTGCGACCCGCCGCCTGCCCCTCGTTGACGCCGATCGTGTAGCCGTCCGGGCGATGCCGGGCGTGCAGCTCGTCCCGCGCCGCGACGAGCAGCTCGTACGCCTCGACGATCTCCTGCCGGCTCAGGTCGAAGAATGACTCGACATGCCGTTTGGGGACGATCTCCAGGTGTCCCTCGTTCGCCGGGAATTTGTCGTAGCGAGCGAAAAAGCTGGCGTTCTCGCGCATGATCTGATTGATGGCGGGGTCGTTCCGCCGGCAGAAGATGCAGTCGTCGGCGATGGTCTCAGGTCGCGCCGTGCTTACGCCCGGCTTCGCATTTCGAGTGTTCCGTCCCTTAAATTTCCGCACCAAGGCCATCAATACGGACGTCAACCCCTTACCCCTTCGGTCCGGCACACGAGGTCGGCCACGATGCGCGGTCACGCTGACCATGGCGCTCCTTCACCCGGTTGGACGCGGGACTCGTGTTCCCAGTGTGCCTGAGGAATCCAACGATCACGCGCTGGACGCGGGACGTCGACCGAATCGGCCGCCCCCGGCCATCCCTATTGACGGATATAGGAAGTCATTGAACCCGGATGACCTCGCCCTGGGCGACACGGCGGCTGTCCGATATCAGCGAATACCTCAGATCACGAGAGCGACACGAACGCCTACCGCGGGTGAATCTTTTTCGCACCATAAGGATCACCGGACGCGCCGAAATGATTTCGGCGCGACCGCGGGGAGGCCGGTGACGGACCACGCGGCGGCGAAGGATCACCCGCCGGCTGACCGGTCCCGTACCGTACGTTGGCCGACTGCGCACCACCTCACCCGCAATGACCGGGTATGTCACGAACGTGGTGTCCTCGACCGAAGGGTGCGCATGCCATGGCCGATCAGGACGGAGCCGCCGGGCGCCGGGGCCTGCTACGGCTGTCGGCCGCCGCGGCCGGCGGCGCGCTGCTGTCCCCGCTGGCCGGCCCGGCCTCCGCACCCGCGGCCGCCGCGGCCACGGACGCGGCGCGCGCGGAGAAGGAGGTTCCGCCGACCGAGGACCTGATGCGCGAGCACGGCGTGCTCAAACGCATCCTACTGATCTACGAGGACGCCGAGCGGCGCCTGCGCGCAGGCGCGAGCTTCCCGCCGGACGCCCTGCAACAGGCGGCCGGGATCATTCGCCGCTTCATCGAGCAGTACCACGAGCACCTGGAGGAGACGTACGTCTTCCCTCGGCTGCGCAAGGCGGGCAAACTCGTCGGCACGGTGGCGATCCTGAAGACCCAGCACCAGAAGGGCCGCATCCTCACCGGCCGCATCCTGAACGGCGCCACCGCCCGCGGCCTGGCCGACGCCCGTACCCGCAAGGACGTGATCGCCTCGATGGCGGCGTTCGACCGCATGTACGCCCCGCACGAGGCCCGCGAGGACACCGTCGTCTTCCCGACGTTCCGCGATATCGTCCCCGACAAGGAGTTCGCCGAGCTGGGCGAGCGCTTCGAGGACGAGGAGCACCGCCGCTTCGGCCCGGCCGGCTTCACCGGCATCGTCGACCGCGTCGCCGGCATCGAGAAGGAACTCGGCATCTACGACCTCAACCAGTTCACCCCGCACGTATGACCGTACGCGCGGCCCGCTCAGCCGCCGTCGAACTCCTGCGGCAGGCCGAGGGCGTCCCGCTTGGGCAGGATCACCGCGTGCCGGGCGATCACCGGCAGGCCCGCGCCGTGCCCGGTGAAGCCCGTCTCGCGCACCGCGGCGACGGCGTACAGCTGCCCGGCGAGCAGGCCCGCGGCGCAGGCCACGATCGTGACGGCGTCCCGGACCGGACCGGTCCCCATGACGGCGGGAGCAGCGAACGCGAGCAGGCCGACGGCGAAGCCGCCCAGCGCCGGCCCACCGGCGAGTACGCCTCCGGCGCGTGGCCGCCACGCTGTGCACGAGGTAGCCGAGCATCCGGCCGCACACCGGGCACTGGACCGACAGGCGCCGCGCGGGCGTCCCGCCGGCAGGCCGCATGACGAGCCAGGGGCGGCCCCGGTAGTCCCAGGAGACGGTGTCGAACGACTCCGGGCGCCCGACGAAGCCCGTCCGATGGCCGATGAACGCGCGCTGCCGCTGCTCGATGACGAGCGCCATGAGTGAGCCCCCTCCCCGCCGACGTTCCCTGCTCTCCGCGACCGCCCGGCCGCCCATCGCCCCGTACGCGGGCGCCCAGCCGGCCGCCGGCGCGTATGCGGGCGCCCGGCCCGCTAGGCGAGGTCGCGGCTCCTGATCGGGCGCTCATCTGCGCAGGTCCTCCTCGGCCGTCGGCTGCCGATCGCATGTTCGGCGGCGGGCTTGTTCGCCTACCAGGCGATCGTGATCCGGACCGAGCTTTTCGACCTGATGTCCCGGAGGAAGTCGGTCATCTGGTGTGCCTGCCGGAAACGCCATGATGCGCGGCGTGGACGGGCGTTCGCTGTCCCAAACGCGCAGATGTCCGGCCAGCTCATCGGCGAGACGGCGGCCTTGGGGGCCATAGGCCGGCCATAGGCCACCGTCTCGCCCAGCTCAGCGAGGCGGCCGCCCAGGTCACGGCGGGGCATAGGCGAAGGTGCCGGCGTCGTGAATGGCGGCTCCGGCCCAGCGACGGGCCGGATCGATGCCCCTATCACGCCCGCACGGTCCGGGGAACACGCGAACGAAGCCGTCACCGACCCTCGTCGCCAACCATAGATCGAGGTGTTCGATCGGTTGATCACCGCGGACGGTGATGCCGGTCCACCTTTCTTACGGCGAGTAGGTCAGGGCCGTGCGGACGGCGTCCTGTACGAGTTGTCGTCTTTCGCCACGAGAAGGGCTACCTCGACACAGGCGCCGCCATTGCCGCTCCGCGTGCTCTTGTGCCAGTGAGCACCGGACACGTCGATAGTCGTCATTACGCACCGTCCTCATCATCCGAGCCCTTGCGCCACCTCACGGATCAGCTTGGCCGACGCAGCAACGTTGAGCGCCGCAGATCGGAGGTGATCGAATACGAGGCTACCGTGCAAGGTTTCTTTTGGCCTTTCGAGATAGATGCATCCCATCAGGTGCTCGATGTAGAGCACGTCGGGATAGCCATCGAAGGCGAGGAGGATGAACGGACCGTCGATCGCCGGATGAACGCCGGCCTGATACGGAAGGACTTGAATCGAGACGTTGGCCAGCTGACCGAGCTCCAAGAGGCGATGCAGCTGAGCCTTCATTACTGACGGACCGCCGATAACCCGACGGAGGGCGCACTCGTCGATGATCGCCCATACGTTGAGCGGGTCGTTAGAACTGACCACTCGCTCCTGCCGGGCCAGCCTCAGCTCTACGCCACGCTCGATCTCTTCCGCAGTACGTGGCTGCGAGCCTCTGAAGATCGCCCGAGCGTACTCCTCGATCTGGAAGATGCCAGGCAGGACCTGGCTCTCGTAGCTCCGGTAGGTATGGGCCTCCGCCTCAAGGGCGAGATAGTCGATGAAGCCCTTCTTGACGTAGTCGCTGTAGGCGTGCCACCAGCCCTTCTTGCGGGCCTCGCGCGCGAGTTGGACGAGCCGGGCGCGCTCGTCGCCGTCGACGCCGTACGCCTCGCACAGCTCCATCACCTCCCCGGAGGTGATCCGCATCTTGCCGGTCTCCATCCGGCTGACCTTCGACTGCTCCCAGGCGAGCGCCCTGGCCGCCTGCTCGCCGGTCATTCCGGCACATTCCCGCAGGTGACGCAGCTCCCGAGCGAGCTGCCGCCCACCGATCGTCGGCACGTACGGCATTCGCGTCCTCACATATTGCTCAGAACCGCTTGCGGACGGTCATCGTATGAGTCACTGTAACCGTACGGCCACGGAGAGTGCCGTGTGCGCCGTTTTCGCAGATTCCGCACACGTCGCTTGCCGGATCATGTCGTGCGGCCGCACGTGAAGATGCGAGCCACACCCAGGTGGGCCGGTCCCCCGAGCGGCCTCACCGAGGTCGCGGTCCCGGGGAGTGCAGGGAACGGACAACCCGGGACCGCGGTCACGAGCCGACAGCAAGGAGGATCGGTGGAGCTCTACCCGAACGGCGAGGAACTCGTATGGCGCCGCATCTTCCCCGGCCGCCCGGACCAGGCCAGCCGAGCCCGCGAGTTCGTCGCCTACCTCCTTACCGACCTCCCCAACGTGGACGACGCGGTATTGGTAACGAGCGAGTTCGTCAGCAACGCCCTCCGGCACACCGCATCAGCGCGCCCCGACGGCAAGTTCCTCCTCGAGGTACGTCGCAACGCGGGCGGTGCCACCATCGCATTAGTGGATCAGGGCAGCCACAAGGAACCCGTAACTCCGAACCTCGATGATATGTCCGAATTCGGCCGAGGCCTGTACATGGTCCGGGCACTTGCGAGTGACCTGACCTGGACCGGCGACCGCAAGGGCCGCATATTAAGAGCGTCCTTCGAAGGCAAGCATGGATGCACGCACGACCAGCGAATCATCAATCTCGATTAACTGCCTAGCACTGCATTTAATAGTACGGTCATTAGTTAGAGGACGCGCCTTCTCCTAGCGGCGAATTGATACAATACCTACGACGTTCAGGAATCCAGCCCGGGGACGCCAACAAACCCATCTCCGTCCTGCCAGACTACAGCGATTCCCAATCTCTCCAAGAGAGACCGAAGATCCTCATGAGGTTCCTCGGGAAGGAGTACCGCTAGCTTAGGATCAGTTGGCTGTACGTGTCGACTGTAGTCGAACAGTTGACCAATCGCCATACGTACGGCCTCGCGCCTGCTGGTGCCCTTTAGCTCGTAGAGCACATGTGCCTGATCGTCATACAGGTCCGTAAGCAGAGTGCTTGCTAGACCCTTAACATTGATCTGGAAGCGCGTCAGTTTGCGCCCACGGGCACTCATGTATGCCAGGAACGCTTCCGAAAGTCTCGCTTCGCGGCGCTCAACTTCGGTCTTCGGTGCCGCAGACCGTGAGCTCTTTGTCTTCTTGTTCGTCTCCGGTTCCACTATCGCGCTCGTAGTCACCTCGGCAGGAACGGCGGTTACCTTTGTTCGCGACGCTGGCGGGATCGCATCATCTTCCCGCCACTCGAAATCACCGCCCACTGGCCGCAAGCGGAATACGATCACACGCCTCATGACGCGCTCCGCGTTCAGCGCCTGGCGAACCCCGTACGGTTGCGTCTTGTCGAGCTCGAACCTTCCAATATATCTATGAAGCTTTGTGTCGGTTCCGGGAACCTTTCCTACAGCTTTGAATAGCCTCAGACTCCGGCCATCATCAACATGATGAAGAACTGCACGATTACCGGTGCCACCCCGACCCTCGAAGGTTTGCATCCCCGGGCCGTGGCCGGTGTACTCGAAAACCGGCCCATCCTCATCCTCCTCCGACCAGCCATCGTGATAGCCGAGCTTTTCGCCCACCTCTGGGTCTGAGAACAGAAGCACACTCGATGTCTTAGGTGCAGGGCAGATCCCTCCACTGAGAGGGCTGCCCCCCAAGACTGTGGTTATCTCCGCCCGCGTTCCGACGTGCCCAAGAGGCCATAGCACACTGCTCACAATCGGACACTCTAGACAGTACGGATAAGTCCGTGCATCAGCCAGTTCCGTCCACCGGTCGTCTCGGTCGAATCTGGGTCACGAGGACGAGCGTCCGATGCGTATCGGCTGGCAGCTCGCACACCAACTGCCGCCGGATGTCTCCCACTACGTCGAGGTCACCGCTGGCTGACGAGCCGAGAGCACCGACACGGCGCTCAAGGATTCGCCATCAGAAAGACGGACGGCGGGTGATGGCGAGTAGCACTGGGCCGTCGCGGCGGGTGCCGCAGCCGGGTTTGCCGTTGGTGCCACTGAGGCAGGTACCGCAGCCGCCACTCGGGCAGGCTGCGGCCATGTCATCCGAGGCCCAGCGGCCCTTGCGGACCCAGTAGGCGACCATGGCGTCCACCTCGTCGCGGGTGACGCCGATGCGGCGGGCGATCTCGTCGAGGCTGACGGCCTCGTGTGCGCCGTTGATCTCCTCGAGGATCCGGCGCAGCGGGCTCGCGGCCCGGCGCCCGGTTTTCCCGCCCCGGCCGCCGCCCGGCCGCCGCCCGGCCGACCCGGCGACCCCGGCTTCCCCGGCCGGTCGGCCAGGCCGGGACGGCGGCTGCCCCGGAACAAGGGGGGCCGCGCAGCAGCATGCCCATGCAGATGACCAGGACGATCGACAACACGTACATCGCGAACACGACCGTGCCGGCGGAGTTGCCGAAGAAGACGCTCGCCACCAGCACGTACTCGGTGGGGCGGGCGCTGCACGTGACGAACGGGATCAGCAGGCCGGTGAGCAGGCGGTGCCGGCGGTCGGCGAGGATGCGGGTGCCGGCGAGGGCGGGCACGTTGCAGCCGAAGCCGACGATGAGCGGCAGGAACGCGCGGCCGGGCAGGCCGATGAGGCGCATCAGCCGGTCGACGACGAACGCGGCGCGGGCCAGGTAACCGGAGTCCTCCAGGACCGACAGCAGCACGAACGTGATCGCCATCAGCGGCACAAAGCTGAGCACCTGGCCGGTCACCCGGTGCACGCCGCGGGCATGAGCCCGGCGTTCCCCTGCCTCGCGCCATCCGGGTACGGGTCTCGGGAGGGCGCCCACTGCGGTCGGGCGAGCGCGTATCGTCGCCAGCGTGCGGGGCCGGTCCTCGCCCGGCGGCCCCCGCACCGGGACGCGTACGGCCGCGTCCCTCCTCCGCGGCCACCGCGCCGCCGGGCGTCGGAACTCCGGGACGCCGGGCGGGACCATCGCGCGCCGTCGGCGACGGCCCGCGCGGGAGGAGCGTTCGGCGTGGCCGGCTTCGGCCGCCGTCGTGGGCGCCACGCCCCCGGGCCGGCGTCCACGACGTCGCTCCCCCGACACATACGGGTTTCCCGTCGCGTGCCCAGGAAACATGGAGTTTCGCGGGATACCCCATAAGGGAAGAACGCGGCTGGGGGGATGCGATGCGCACAGTGCTGTCGTTGGCGATGCTCGCCGTCGTACTCGCAGGTTGCGGAGCGACCGGCAACACGAAATCCGGCAGTCACTGGACGCGTACGCGATTCGTCCACGCCCTGCCGTCCGGCAGCCCGGCGCCGAGCCCGTCGCCGTCCCGCACCCCCGCGCCGCTCCCGGCCAGCACGCCGACCGCGAAGAAGACGACCGCTGTCAAGCAGGTCGGCGCGCTGTTCTTCCACAACACCAAAGGCGACCACTACTGCACGGCCAGCGCCGTCGACAGCCCTGGCCACAACATGATCATCACGGCGGCGCACTGCCTGCACAGCGGCAAGGGCGGCGACTACTTCGACGACCTGGTGTTCGTGCCGGGCTACCACGACGGCGACGCGCCGTACGGGGTGTGGAAGGTACGGGAGAAGCTCGTCGACCGCCGCTGGGCCGCGCACTCCGACCCCGACCTGGACTTCGGGTTCGCGATCGTGGCGCCGCTGAACGGCCGGAACGTCACCGACGTGCTCGGCGCCAACACCCTCGGCGTCAACATGGGCTTCCGCAACTACGTGCGGGTCACCGGCTATCCGATGAACTCCGACGAGCCGATCACCTGCGAGAACGCCACCACCCAGGAGGACACCTACCAGGTGCGGTTCGCCTGCCACGGCTATTTCTCCGGCACCAGCGGCAGCCCATTCCTCGCCGACTACAACCCCGCCACCGGCACCGGCGAGGTCGTCGGCGTGATCGGTGGCTTCCACGCGGGCGGGTACGGCGACAGCGTCTCCTACAGCTCCTACTTCGACGACGACGTGCAGCATCTTTACGACGAGGCGGTACGCGAGAGCACGCCCAAGTAGCAGGATGTCCGTAATGGACGCCGACGTGGTGGTGATCGGGCTCGGTCCGGGCGGCGAGGAGGTCGCCGGGACCCTCGCCGAGGCGGGCCTGCGGGTCGTCGGCATCGAGGAGCGGCTCGTCGGCGGCGAGTGCCCCTATTGGGGCTGCATCCCGAGCAAGATGATGATCCGCGCGGCGGATGTGCTCACCGAGGCCCGGCGCGTCCCCGGCCTGGCCGGCGACGCCAAGGTCACCGCATCCTGGGAGCCGGTCGCGGCGCGGATCCGCGAGGCCACCGACGACTGGGACGACACCGTCGCCGCCGGCCGGTTCACCGGCAAGGGCGGCACGCTCGTGCGCGGCAAGGGCCGCATCACCGGGCCCGGCGAGGTCACCGTCGGCGACCAGGTGTTCCGGGCGCGCCGCGGCATCGTGATCGCCAACGGAACGGAGGCGGCGATCCCGCCGATCGACGGGCTGCACGACACCCCGTACTGGACGAACCGGGAGGCGATCGAGAGCACCGAGGTGCCCGAGTCGCTGGTGGTGCTCGGCGGCGGCACCGTCGGGGTCGAGCTGGCGCAGGTGTTCGCGCGGTTCGGCAGCCGCGTCACGGTCGTGGAGGCGCTGCCGCGGCTGCTCGCCGCCGAGGACCCTGAGGCCGGCGATCTGCTGCGGAGCGTCTTCGAGAAGGAGGGCATCGCCGTCCGCACCGGCGCGAAGATCGAGCGGGTACGGCACGACGGCAGCGAGTTCGTCGTCGGCGACGGCCTGCGCGCGCAGCGGCTGCTGGTGGCCACCGGGCGGCGCGCCGACCTGCGGGCGCTCGGCGTCGCCGCGATCGGGCTGGACGAGAGCGCGCGGTACGTCGAGGTCGACGACCGGCTGCGCGCCGCCGACGGCGTGTGGGCGGTCGGCGACGTCACCGGCAAGGGCGCGTTCACGCACGTGGCGGTGTACCAGGCGCGCATCGTCACCCGCGAGATCCTCGGCCGGGACGGCCCGCCCGCCGACTATCACGCGCTGCCCCGCGTGACCTTCACCGACCCGGAGATCGGCGCCGTCGGGCTCACGGAGGCGCAGGCGCGCGACCGCGGCATGGACGTACGGGCGCACCACACCGACCTCGCCATGTCCTCGCGCGGCTGGATCCATCGGGCCGAGGGCTTCATCAAGCTGATCGAGCACGATGGCGTGCTGGTCGGCGGCACGTCGGCCGGGCCGATGGGCGGGGAGGTGCTCAGCGGGCTCGCGGTCGCCGTGCAGGCCCGGGTGCCGGTCGAGACGCTCCGGCACATGATCTACGCGTTCCCGACCTTCCACCGCGCCATCGAGGCCGCCCTGCTGTGACCCCCGCCCATACGGGGCCCTGGCGCGTCCGGGTACGGCCCGTTCTGGTGCGGTCGCCGCGCGAGGCCGCGCCGGGCGTGCGGACCGGAGCCATGCCGTGTGAGCGCGCGCCGGGCCTTCCCGGAAGCCGGCTCCCGCTGCGGCCCGGCGCGCCCGGCTTCGCACTCCCCGTGTGCCGGCGTCCCGGGCATATCGGCGCGCGGCCGCCCGCCGGGGCCGACGCCCTACTCCTCGCTCGCCGGTGCGGGCGGGTGGTCGTCGCGGCCGCCCTCCGGCGGGGCCAGCATGGGACGCTCGTCGCCGGGGATGACGGTCCAGCGCTCCTCGCCCTTGCCGCCCTCGCCGTCCGGGCGCAGGCGCACATGGCCGGGCAGGCTGATCGACTCCAGGTACTGGTGGTTGAGCCTGATCTTCAGCCGGATTCCGGGCCGGCGCGCGCCCCTGGGCAGCACGCCGTGCTCGTCGGGCTCCGGCAGGTGCATAGGACGGGCGGGCGGCACCCGGCGGGCCAGCACCACGGCGGCCTCCTCGCGCTCCACCGGCCGCTCGATCTCGACGTACGCGCCGTTGGGCCGGCGCACGATGATCCCGGTCTCAAGACCGTGCTCGACCATCGAGCGGTCGCGCCGCTGCAGCCCGAGCGCCATGCGCCGGGCGATGCCGAACCCGATGATCGGCCCGAGGATCACCGCGATCCGGAAGAACCACGTCGTGCCGTACAGCGGGATGTCGAAGGTCTTGGCGATGATGTCGTTTCCGCCGGCCAGCCACAGCATCCCGTAGAAGATGACGCCGGCCACGCCGATGCCGGTACGGGTCGGCACGTCGCGCGGGCGGTCGAGCAGGTTGTGGATGCGGTGGTCGCCGGTGGCCCACCGCTCCAGCCACGGGTAGATCGCCAGCCCGGTGAACAGCACGCCGGGCACCACCAGCGACGGGATGATCACGCTGAGCGGCAGGCTGTGCCCGAGCGCGTCGATCTCCCACGCCGGCATGATCCGCAGCGCGCCCTCCAGGAAGCCCATGTACCAGTCGGGCTGGGAACCGGCGCTGATGCTCGCCGGGTCGTACGGCCCGAACAGCCAGATCGGGTTGATCTGGAAGAACGTCGCCAGGAACGTGGTCGCCGCGAAGACCCACAGGAAGAACGCGGTCGTCTTCGTGATGAACACCGGGAAGAACGGCTTGCCCTGGACGTTCCGGTCGGTGCGGCCCTCGGCGGGGAACTGCGTGTGCGTCTGCCGCCAGGTGAGGATCACGCCGTGCAGCGGGATGAGCGCCAGCAGGATGCCCGGGATCAGCAGCACGTGGACCGTGAACAGCCGCGGGATGATGTCGTTGCCGGGGAACTCACCGCCGAACAGGAACATCGTCAGGTACGACCCGACGATCGGGAGGGACACCATCACGCCCTCGAGGATGCGGATGCCGGTGCCGGACAGCAGATCGTCCGGCAGGGAGTAACCGAACAGGCCGTTCAGGATCGCGAGGGTGAACAGGATGATGCCGATCACCCAGTTCAGCTCGCGCGGCTTGCGGAACGCACCGGTGAAGAAGTTGCGCAGCATGTGCACGACCATCGACGCCAGGAAGATGATCGTCGCCCAGTGGTGGATCTGCCGCATGAGCAGCCCGCCGCGCACGTCGAAGCTCAGCCGCAGCGTCGACTCGTACGCCTCGCTCATCGTGACGCCGCGCAGCGGCATGTACCGGCCGTTGTAGACGACGTCCCTCATGCTGGGCTTGAAGAAGAACGTCAGGAAGATTCCGCTCGCGACGAGAATGAAGAACGAGTACATCGCGATCTCGCCGAGCAGGAAGGTCCAGTGGTCGGGGAAGACCTTCTTCAGCGCTTTGGAAAGAAAACCGCTTCCGCCGAACCGCTCGTCGAACTCTCTGCCGGCACGGGACAGTGGTCTGGGCGCAGTGGCCATCGCCGCTCTCCGCTCCTGGCGACCCCCCGATCGCCTCGGCATTCGGTCTACCCCCAGGTAGTGCGCGAATTCCATGCGTGCAATGCGGGCAGTACGCAACTTCGGCCTCGTTCGCCGCATTGGACGACCGTCGTCGCAAGAGGCACCCGGCGCGGAAGGCGGGGCGCGGCGGCGGGTTTCCACGGCGCGATCGCCCGCCGGCAGGGTGCCGAACCCCTCGCCGTGGCGTCCCGGCGGGTGCGGACGCGCGGGTACTCCCGGAGGCCGGTCGCGATCGACCGGCCTCCGGGAGTACCTGACCGCTCCCGTGACACCATGCGCCTTCCGGCCGGGTGAGAGCGCATCCGCCATCCCGCCGGGTGACGCGCTACCCGACCGTCACCGGCATCTCACCGTCCACAAAGATCCGTACGTACGGCCGCGATTGGACGCTCGCCGATCACCCCGGCACCGGCCGTCATGCGGCGCCGGGGCCCTCCGGGGGCTCGGGGCGTGTGCCGCGCTCTTCCGGCACCGCACGGCCGGAACGGCGACCGCCTTGTCTTCCGGGCCGCCGCGGGGGCACGTACCGCACCGGAGCGGGAACGCGGACGGCGTCGTCGGTCCGGGGCATCCACAGGGTGCGTCGCCGCGCTTCGGGCTGGGAGCCGGCGGCGGATCCAGACTCCGCGGTGGGGCCGGAGCGCGTGGCAGGACCTGACCCCGTGGCGGGGCCGGAGCGCGTGGCAGGACCTGACCCCGTGGCGGGGCCGGGGCCCGTGGTGCGGGCCGAGCCCGTGGCAGAACCTGACCCCATCGCGGAGCCGGAGCCTGTGGCGGAGGCCGACACGGCCGGCCGCGTCCTGGCGGGGCGTGGCACCGGGTACCGGCCGGACGAGCGGTCACCGGAATCGCGCGGACGCGGCACCGGCCGTGGCTCGCGCCGGACGAAGCGGACGGCGAGGCCCTCGCGGCGGGTGAAGATCCAGCCGGCCAGCCAGAAGAGCAGTGCCTCGACGACCACAGCGATTCCCAGCGTCGCCGCCCATGACTGGTCGCCCGTCCGGAGCGATTCGGCCGGGGACACCGTGTTCAGCTCTGACAGGCCTCCCGCGCGGGACGGAGACGGCGTCCTCCCGCCCGGCGCGATCTCCGGCAGCGTGGGAACGGTCGGCGTGAGAGACGCGTCCGGGGTGTTCGCGCCGGTCCCCGGAACCACCGCCCCGGGTGACGGCGGGGAAAGGGGGCCGGTCCCCTCTGCGGTGCCGCCGGGCGGCGGCGCAGGGGACGCTCCGGGAGCGGCCGCCGACGCCGACGGCCGGGGCGTCGCGTGCGTCGCCGCCGTCCGCCGCCCCGACGCCGGCGGGACGTGCGGCCGCCCGCCCGAAGCGAGGGGTCTGGCACTTCCGCCGGCCGGCGACACGGGGTTCCCGCCGGCCGGCGGCATGGGGCCGACCGTGCCCGACGGGGCGTTCCCGGAAGCGGACGCCACCGGGCTCCCGGGGGTGGACGGCGCAGGGGCGGTGGCAGGGTCCACGGGACCGCCGGCGCTCGACGGCATCGGATTCGCGGTGGACGGGGCGGGCGGCAACGGCGCGTCGTGGGGCGGATGCCCGACCGGTGCGAGGGCGGGACGTCCCGCACCCTCCGGACCCGGTCCACCGGCCGCCGGCGCCGAAGCGCGGCCCGGCCCCGTGCCCGCGTCCGGTATGGCGCTCCCGGCGGACGAAGGCACGGACGGCGACGGCCGGGCCGGTACGGCGGGCGGCAGGCTCGACCCGTCGTCCGGGGAAGCCGCGGAGGCGGCACCGGCGGACGGGGCGTACCGGCGTGCCGGCAGCACGGACGGCAGCGGCCCGGCCGGCGACCGGCCGGACGACGAAGGCGATGCGGGCGCCGCCCCGCCCGCAGCCGAGGGAGCCGGGGCCCACGCGAGCAGGGAGCCGCGCGCGGGCCACGGCGCGAGCGAGCCCGGCGGGACCGAACCCGGCGGCATCAGGGCCGGCGGTGCCAGGCCCGGGAGGGCGAGCCCGGGCGGGACGGTTCCACGCCGGCCGGCGGCCGCCGGCGCGGCGGACCCGGGCGGCGCCTGCGGCACCACCGCGACCTGGCCGTTCTGCGCCCCGGGAACATCCCATGCTCGGGCGTCCCCCGCGGCGGAGGGTCCGGAAGTCGAGGACCACGGTGTCATCGGCTCCGCCGGTGGCCGGCCGCGCTGCCCGGGCGGCTGCACGGCCGCCGTCGCGTTCGCCTCGGCCGCCGCACCGCCCATCGCCATGGGCGCGGTCAGGGCGGCCGTGCCGACCGCGGCCAGAACGCTTCCCGGTAGCAGTCTCATGGCGCGCACGTCTCCCCGGTATGCCTCGATCGCCTTCGGGGGGACGGGTTCGGCACCCGCAAGCCGATCACTACCCTGCATCACCATAGCGACGCGGAGAGCGATCATTCGTGGTCACCGTTCAGCCGCGTTGAACATTCTTTCTAAGATTCCGGCAGAGCGGAGAGGAGATCGGGGTGGCGACGGAGGAGCCGGCGGCGCGCGCCGCGTCCGGCGTGCGGTCGCTGGAGCGCGCCTTCGAGCTGCTCGAACACCTCGCCGACGCAGACGGCCAGCTCGCCCTCACGGAGCTGGCCGAGGTGTCCGGGCTGCCGATGCCGACGATCTACCGCCTGATGCGCACGCTCGCCAACCGCGGATACGTCCGGCAGGACGCCTCCAAGCGGTACGCCCTCGGGCCGCGGCTGATCCGGATCGGTGAGACCGCCGGCCGTCTCCTCGGAACGTGGGCGCGCCCCGCGCTGGCGCAGCTCGTCGACGAGGTCGGCGAGACGGCCAACATGGCGCTCCTGGAGGGCGACGAGGCGGTGTACGTGGCGCAGGTGCCGTCCCGGCACTCGATGCGCATGTTCACCGAGGTCGGACGGCGGGTGCGGCCGCACTGCACGGGCGTGGGCAAGGCGCTGCTGGCCCAGCTTCCGGACCGGACCGTGCAGGAGATCATCGCCCGGACCGGGATGCCGGCCTACACCGAGCACACAATCGTCGACCCTGCCGTGCTGATGCGGGAACTGGCGCGCATCCGGGAGCGGGGGTACGCCATCGACGAGGAGGAGCAGGAGATCGGGGTGCGCTGCGTCGCGGTGCCGGTCGCCGGCACGCCGACGCTCGCGGCGATCTCGGTGTCGGGCCCGCAGGCCCGGCTGACCTGCGACGTCATCAAGGACGTCGTGCCGATCCTGCACCGGGCCGCCGGGGAACTCGCCCGCCGACTCTCCGCCTGACCTCGACCACCCGGCACAACCCCGACCGCCCCGAACGCCCGCCGGAATGCTCGGCCGCGGCGGCACAGCCCGGGAGACTCGGCCCCGCCCCGCCTACGTGGTCGCGTGGCCGCCGCCACACCGTCCTGATGCGATGTCTGTCGCGCCGTCACGTGCCGTTCCCCGGCGGGCGACGGTCACCCGCTCCCGGCGCGGCCGGAACACCATCCCGGCCTGGATCGCCGCGGCCGCGACGGGTAGAAGTGGTGGACATGGACGAACTGACCGTCGCCGTACTCGGAACCGGGATCATGGGCGAGCCGATCGCCCGCAACCTGCTGCGCGCCGGGATCGGCGTGCGCGCGTGGAACCGTACCCGTGCCAAGGCCGAACCCCTCGCGGCGGACGGCGCGCAGGTCTGCGACGAGCCCGGGGAGGCCGCCGCTGGAGCCGGCGTCGTCGTGACCATGCTGCACGACGGCGAGACCGTCGAGAACGTCATGGCCGGCGTGCTCCCCGCGATGGGGGAGGACGCCGTGTGGACGCAGATGAGCACCGTCGGGGTGGAGGCCGCCGACCATCTCGCCGAGTTGGCGCGCAAGCGGAACGTGCCGTTCATCGACTCGCCGGTGCTGGGCACGCGCAAGCCGGCGGAGGACGGCGCGCTCGTCGTGCTGGCGTCCGGGCCGCGCGACGAGCGTGCCGAGCGGGTGTTCGACGCGATCGGGTCGCGCACGATGTGGCTCGGCGAGGGCACCGAGGCGTCGCGGCTGAAGCTGGTGGCCAACAGCTGGGTGCTGGCGCTGACCACGGCGGTGGGCGAGGCGCTCGCGATGGCCGAACGGTTCGGGCTCGACCCGCAGCTGTTCCTCGACGCGATCGAGGGCGGCGCGCTCGACTCGCCGTACGCGCGTATGAAGAGCAAGGCGATCATGACGGGTTCGCTGCAGCCGAGCTTCAAGACGGCCAGCGCGGCCAAGGACGCGAGCCTGGTGGCGGCCGCCGGCCGGGCCGCCGGCGCCGGTCCGCGGGTGGCCGAGGCGGTGCGCGACCAGATGCGGCGCGCCGTCGAGCTCGGCCACGGTGACGAGGACATGGCGGCCGTCTACTTCGCCGCCCGCGAGCCCTGACCGTACGGCGCGCGCGGAGGCGCTTGCCGGATTGTTCCGGGATTGACCTTGGCGGGCCCGGCTTTACGTGTTACGAAGATATGTAAAGCCGAGCCCCCATCGGGGAGGTCCCCCATGACGATGCGCGACCGCTACGCCACTCCGATCTCCGACGGCATCTGGGACGTGCCCGCCGCCGGGGCCGCGCGGTTCACCTGGGAGTACGACGACGGCCGCGACCGCCTGCTCGCCCTGTACCAGAAGGGCAAGGACAAGCAGTGGGACGCCCAGAAGCGCATCGACTGGGACCTGCCGGTCGACCCGAACAACGTCAACGGCCTGCCGGAGGAGTTCAACCCGCTGGTCGGCTCCGACGTCTGGGAACGGATGCCCGAAGACGCCCGCCAGGAGTTCGGCCGCCACCAGGGCGCGTGGCTGTTCAGCCAGTTCCTGCACGGCGAGCAGGGCGCCCTCACCGTCTCCGCCCGGATCGTCGAGTCCGTGCCCGACCTGGATTCGAAGTTCTACGCCGCCACCCAGGTCATGGACGAGGCCCGGCACGTCGAGCTGTACAGCAAGTTCATCGACGAGAAGATCGGGATGTACTACCCGATCAACCAGGACCTGGCGCGGCTGCTGGAGGAGTCGCTCACCGACAGCCGCTGGGACCTGCCGTACCTCGGCATGCAGGTGCTGATCGAGGGCCTGGCCCTCGCGGCGTTCGGCGTCTACCGCGACATCTCCACGAACCCGCTGGTCAAGCAGCTGCTCGCGTACGTCATGCAGGACGAGGCCCGGCACGTCGCGTTCGGGCGGCTCGCACTGAAGGACTACTACGCCCAGCTCACGTCCAAGGAGCGCGCCGAGCGCGAGGAGTTCGTCGTCGAGGGCTGCTACCTCATGCGCGACCGGTTCAGGGGCAAGGAGGTCTTCGAGACGCTCGGCATGCCGGTCAAGGAGTGCATGAAGTACGTCGATCGCTCGCCGATGTACACGCTGTACCAGTCGCTGCTGTTCAGCCGGATCGTGCCGTGCGTGCGCGACATCGGCCTGTGGGGCGAGAAGGTGCAGGCCGCCTACGCCGACATGGGCGTGCTCGACGCCGCAAAGGGCGACCTCGAAAAGCTCATGAAGCAGGACGAGGAGATCGCCGAGGAGGCCGACCGGCTCAGGCACGAGCGCGAGCTGGCCGAGCGCAAGGCGGAGGTGCACGCCGCCATCGCCGAGGGTGCCGCCGACTGAGACCGCGCTTGCCGCGGCCCGGCGTGATCGTCGCGCGGCGGCGGGCACGCGTCGCACGCCCGCCGGTGCAGGACGGGACGCCGACGGCGCGCATGCGCCCAGGCGGGACGGGACACCGACGGCGCGCATGCACCGGGACCGGACGGGACGTCGGCGGCGCGCATGCGCCCGGTCGTCGCCGGGCCACGCGGACGCCCTGCCCGCTGCGGCGCACGCTCGCTCCACGGCCTGGCCGTAGCGGCTGATCTCGGGCGAAACACCTACCGAAAACCGCGAGTGCCACCCGATCAGCACCTCACACGTCCTATCGTCGGGGACTCGCGCGCGCGGACCGCCGCGTCCCGCGCCGACCGGGCCGCCGGTGCACCGGCCGCCCGGGGTCCTGTCCCCTACCGAAGGACGCTTCGTGGGCAGTTCCGGCCGACATCGCCGAAAACACCGCTGCAAGCATCTTCCTCTCGGTCTCGCCGCCGGCCTGGCCGTCGTCGCCGGCGGCACCCTCCTGACGACGGTCCTGGCCGCCTGGGCGTCCTCGCCGCCGGCCCGCACCGGTGCGGCGACCGCCCCGGCCGCACCCGCGCACGTTCCCCGGCGGGCAGGCCGCGCCGGCACCCGGCGCCCGCTCGCCACTCCCGTGCTGCACCACCGCCTCCGCCGGCGGGTCTTACGCGAGCCTTCTCGCCGGGCGCCCGCCGACCGCATCCTGGCCGCCGGGACGTGCGAGGCGTCGTTCTACACCAAGGGCCCGACGACCGCGGACGGCGGAGCGTACGACCCGGACCTGCTGACCGCCGCGCATCGGACGCTTCCGATGGGCTCCCGGGTCAGGGTCACGAACGTCCGCAACGACCTGTCGGTGATCGTGCGCATCGACGACCGGGGCCCGTTCGTGGCGGGCCGCTGCCTTGACCTGTCGAGGGCGGCGATGCGGGCGATCGGCGGCACCGGCGCCGGCGTCATACCGGTCCGCTATGAGGTCCTCGCCCGCTGAACTGACGCACTTCCCCCAGTGGCGGGCATCCCGCGCGTGATCGTCAACCATGGGTTCCGCCTTGATTCCACCAACCGGGATGGCCGCGGAACCCGCGCCGCGGATGGGCCGATGGGGCCGCCGCAGGGGCTGCACCGCCGATGAGCCGGGGACCGACGACGCCGGTGACGCCGGGGAACCGCCGCGTCCCACGGGCTGCGCCGCCCGGAGAAATGTGAACGCCCGCGGGTGGCCCCTTCCCCCAAAAGGGCCGGCCCGCGGACGTTCACCTTCCGTTGGCCTGGACGGGTACAGATCCAAGCCGATGGGAACTCGGCCCACGCATCGCGTCCCCCGTTGAATCCCCCGATTCATCGCGACGCGTCGGCCGGATATGATGGTCTTTGTCGTGCACTTGTAACAGTACGTCAGCCCACTGGGACTTCCGTCCATCCTCAGGTGACAGTTCCCAGTACACCCCCGGTTGACCTACGGCTTTGCCGGTTCTTGGGGTTTTCCAGGCAAATCTCGACCGATGATCGGATTATGGCAGTGAACGACATGCGGTTGAGGCCGGCACGCCCGGTGACTGTGGTCGACGTGCTGATCTCCATCGGCGTGTTCGTAGCGCAACTTCCATATTTCCATAGGCAGCGATACTCGGTGCTGCTATTGGTGATCGCGGCGTTGATCTCGGTCGCGCTGCTGGGGAAGAAGCGATTTCCGCTGCCGACGCTGGCGGCGATCCTGGCGCTGTCCGGCGTGCTGGCGGTACTCCTACGGCGCTCCTACCCGGTGAACCCGGCCAGCGTCGTCGCGCTGTACGCGGTCGGGCGCTATTGCAACCGGAGCGTCGCGGCCACGGCGGTGATCGCCACCATCGCGATCGGCTTCGCCGTCGCGGAGCTGACGCCGGTGCCTTCGTACCACCTTCACACGATCGGCGAGCTGGCCTGGGTCGTATTCGCCGCCCTCACCGGAGCCTGGGTCCGCATGCAGCGGATCGACGTGATGAGCGCGGAGACGCGCGCCGCCCGGGCCGAGCACGAGCGCGAGGAGGAGGCACGGCGCCGCGTCGCCGAGGAACGCCTGCGGATCGCCCGCGAGCTGCACGACATCGTCGGCCACGCACTCATGTCGATCAACGTCCTGTCGTCGGTGAGCGCGCGTCTCGTGGACCGCAACCCCGAGGCGGGCCGGGACGCGCTGCGGACGATCAGCGGGGTCAGCAACACCGCGCTCCGGGAGATCCGCAGCACGCTGAGCCTGCTGCGTGCCGACGGCCGGCTGCCCGAGGGGCCCGGGCGCGGCATCGATGACCTGGACGAGCTGATCGGGCAGAGCCGCCGGAGCGGCATGCCGGTGACGCTGCGGCGGTCCGGGTTGGACGGCGACATCCCCGCGATCATCGGGTTCACGGTGTACCGGATCGTGCAGGAGAGCCTGACCAACGTCGCCCGGCACGCCAAGGACGTCACCGAGGTCGTCGTCACGGTGGCCTGCAGCCACGGCCATCTGGACGTCACCGTCACCAACGACGGCACCGCGGCCGACGCGAGCGAGGGCGGCGGTGTCGGCATCGAAGGCATGCGCGAGCGCGTCACCGCCATCGGCGGCCGGCTGGACACCGTGTCGCTGACCGGCGGTGGTTTCCGCGTGCACGCACGGCTTCCGTTGAAGGAGGGATCGGGATGACCATCCGCGTCCTGCTGGCCGACGACCAGACGACCGTGCGGGCCGGCTTCCGACTGCTGATCGACTCGACCGACGACATGCGCGTGGTGGGCGAGGTCGCGGACGGCGCCGCCGCCGCCGCGGCGGCCCGAGCCCTCGTCCCCGACGTCGTGCTCATGGACGTCCGCATGCCCGGCGTGGACGGCATCGAGGCCACCCGCCGCATCACCGCCGACCCGGCGCTGTCCGGCGTTCGCATCCTGATCCTGACGACGTTCGAGCACGACGAGTACGTCTTCGGCGCGCTGCAGGCGGGTGCCGCCGGCTTCCTGCTGAAGGACACCGACCCTGAGGATCTGCTGGACGCCGTCCGGGTGGTCGCCTCCGGCGGCGCGCTGCTCGGCCGCACCGTCGCCCCGCGCGTGATCAAGGAGATAGCATCGCAACCGCGACGCCACTGGGGGACGATGGCGAAGCTGGAGGTGCTCAGCGAGCGGGAACGCGAGGTCCTCGTGCAGGTCGCCGCCGGCCTGACGAACGAGGAGATCGCCGCGAAGCTCCACCTCAGCCCGGCGACGGCGAAGACGTACGTGCACCGGATCATGACCAAGATGCACGCCCGCGACCGCGTCCAGCTCGTGATCCTCGCCTACGACATGGGACTCGTCTCGCCGCGGTCTCCCGCCGACCGCTGGCGCTGACGCCCGGCCGCCCCCGGTCCGCGTCCCGGCGCACGCCGCACCGGCCGCCCGCGCCGGGCTTCGTTCGTGCGATCGTACAAACGCCGGGCACGGATATTTGGCGGGCTCGCCGAGCGTCTCCCTGGGCGGACTGACGAGACAATCACCCCGATTCGCCATCGAAAGGGAGGTTTCTCGTGTCCAACACTCAGGCCGCAGTGGCCCGTCCGGCGGTACTCGGCGACCTGGTGCCGGGCCGGCTGGTCCGCGACATCGCGCTCGTCGCCGGCTCGGCCGTGTTCGTCGGGCTGGCCGCGCAGGTGAGCGTGCCGATCCCCGGGACACCGGTGCCGGTGAGCGGCCAGACGTTCGCCGTACTGCTGTCCGGTGCGGCGCTCGGGATGAACCGCGCGGCCGCCGGCATGGCGCTGTACGCCCTCGCGGGCGTGCTCGGCGTTCCGTGGTTCGCCGGGGGCGCATCCGGCTGGCACCTGGCCTCTTTCGGCTACATCATCGGGTTCGTGCTCGCGGGCGCCGTCGTCGGTGCGCTCGCCGCGCGGGGCGGCGACCGTTCCCCGATCCGGACGGTCGCGACGATGACGCTCGGCACCGTGCTGATCTACGCGGCGGGCGTGCCGTGGCTGATGGCGATGACGCACAGCGGGCTGGGCTCGGCGCTGGCGATGGGCGTCCGGCCGTTCCTCATCGGCGACGCTCTCAAGGTGCTGCTCGCCGCCGGCCTGCTTCCCGGCGCCTGGCGGCTCCTCGGCCGCTGATCCCCCGCGGCGGGGACGTCCGGACGCGCCGGGCGTCGCCACCGCGGCGCGTTGGACGCACCCACCACATCCGGCCGAACACGCCACGGAACCTTGACGAGCCGCTCGGTCTCAGTCGTCGAAATGGTGCGCCAGGTAGCCGCGGATCAGCCGCTCGGCCTCGGCCAGCAGCGCCGGGTCGCCGTCGGGGTCGACGCGGAAAGCGAGCTTGAGCACGGCGTCGGCGGCCTCGACCGAGACGGCCAGCGCGCGGGCGAACTCCGGCGTGTCCGGCACGTCGAAGATCTCGACGAGCAGGGCGCGCAGCCGGCCGGCGACGACCGCGTTGTTCTCCGCCGACGTGTCGAGCAGGCGCACGTCGGCGATGTCGCCGAAGCGCAGCACGCGAAAGCCCGGCACCGTGCGGTGCATGTCGACGAAGATGCCGATCACCGCGCCGACGGCGTCGTACCAGTGCTCGAAGCCCCCGCCGGACAGCATGCGCGCGACCCGCTCGCCGAACATCTCCAGGTTGCGCAGGGCGAGCTCCTGGG
Source organism: Actinomycetota bacterium (assembly GCA_048498315.1). Lineage (GTDB taxonomy): Bacteria > Actinomycetota > Actinomycetes > Streptosporangiales > Streptosporangiaceae > Actinoallomurus. The sequence goes on along the minus strand of JBEHYF010000019.1, from coordinate 17,870 downwards.
CGATGGCCTTCTTGTCGGGGAAGAACTGGTACACCGAACCGATCGCGACGTCCGCCCGCTGGGCGATCTTCGTCGTGGACAGACCGTCGTACCCCGACTCGTCGAGGATCTCGGCACAGGCGTCGAGCATGCGCTGCACCCGCTCGGCGCTCCGGCGCTGGGAGGGTCGCCGGCGCAGCGCCGATGTATCGGTCGTCACACGCCCAATCATGCCTTTTCTGACGCGATTACCGGCCCGTAGGATCGAAACCACTGACACCTGCGGAGGCGCCGTGTTCCCCTCCGACTTCCAATGGGGCGTGTCGACGTCCGCGTTCCAGATCGAAGGCGCGACCGCCGAGGACGGGCGCGGCCCCTCGACCTGGGACACCTTCTGCCGGGAGCCCGGCCGGATCCGCGACGGGCACACCGCCGACGTCGCCTGCGACCACTACCACCGCTGGGCGGAGGACCTCGACCTCGTCGCCGGCCTCGGCGCGACGGCGTACCGCTTCTCGGTCGCCTGGCCGCGCGTGCAGCCCGCCGGGAAGGGCCCGGTGAACGCCAGGGGCCTGGACTTCTACGACCGGCTCGTCGACGGGCTGGCCGAACGCGGCGTCGCGGCCGTGCCGACCCTGTACCACTGGGACCTGCCCCAGCCGCTAGAGGACGCCGGCGGCTGGATGGACCGCGACACCGCCTACCGCTTCGCGGAGTACGCCTACATCGTCGCCGACCGGCTGGCCGACCGCGTCGAGATGTGGATCACGCTGAACGAGCCGGTGGTCGTGATGGCGTACGGCTACGCGTTCGGGATCTACGCGCCGGGCAAGACGCTGCTCATGGACGCGCTGCCGGCCGCGCACCACCAGCTTCTCGGCCACGGCCTGGCGGTGACCGCGCTGCGCGGCGCGGGCGCGGCGAAGGTCGCGATCGCCAACCACTACACACCGGCCCGCCCGGTGAGCGACGCGCCGGAGGACGTCGCGGCGGCCGCCGCGTTCGACGCGCTGCTCGACCGGCAGTTCACCGACCCGCTCCTACTCGGCCGCTACCCGGACCTGGGCGTCGCGACGCCGTGGGTGCGGGACGAGGACCTGCGTGTGATCGCCACGCCGATCGACGCGCTCGGCGTCAACTACTACAACCCGACCGGCGTCGCCGCGCCGGACGACGACACGCTGCCGTTCGCGCTCCGCGACCTGGCCGGGTACCCGACGACCGGCATGGGCCGGCCGGTCGACCCGGAGGGCCTGCACCGGCTCCTGGTGGATCTGCGCGACCGGTACGGCCCGGCGCTGCCGCCGATCCACATCACCGAGAGCGGCTGCTCCTACGACGAGGCGCTCGACGACCGGCCGCGGATCGACTACCTGGCCGCGCACGTCGACGCAGTGCGCGCCGCGATGGACGACGGCGTCGACGTGCGCGGCTACTACGTCTGGTCGCTGCTGGACAACTTCGAGTGGGCCGAGGGATACCACCCGCGGTTCGGCCTCGTGCACGTCGACTACGCCACCCAGCGGCGCACGCCCCGCGCCTCGTACGCCTGGTACCGCGACCTGATCGCCGGCGCCTGCGGCCGCGCCGAAGCCGCCGCCGAACGCTGAAAGGCATTGTCATATCGGGCGCCGACCGCGTTACATCGGCAGTGGGACCGCCACCGCCACCTGAGGAGCCGCCCGTGCTGGACATCGCCCGCCTACGCGACGACACCCCCGGGTGCGCCGAGGTCGTGCACTTCAACAACGCCGGGGCCGCGCTCCAGCCCCGGCCGGTGCTCGCCGCGGTCCGCGACCACCTCGACCTGGAGGCGCGGATCGGCGGGTACGAGGCGGCCGACGCCGCCGCCGACCGGCTCGCCGCGACGTACGACTCGCTCGCCCGCCTGATCGGCGCGGAACCCGACGAGATCGCCTACACCGAGAGCGCGACCCGGGCCTGGGACATGGCGTTCTACGCCGTCCCGTTCCGCGCGGGCGACCGCATCCTCACCTCGGCCGGCGAGTACGCCGGCAACGCCATCGCCTTCGCGCACGTCGCCCGGCGGACCGGCGTGAAGGTCGAGGTCGTGCCGGACGACGAGCACGGCCAGATCAGCCTCGACGCGCTGGAGGCCGCGCTCGGCGACGACGTGCGGCTGGTCGCCATCAACCACGCGCCGACGCACGACGGCCTGGTCAACCCGGCCGCGGAGGTGGGGCGGCTGGCCCGCGCCGCCGGCGCGCTGTACCTCCTCGACGCCTGCCAGTCCGTCGGGCAGCTCGCCGTGGACGTCGGGCGGATCGGCTGCGACATGCTGTCGGCGACCGGCCGCAAGTTCCTGCGCGGGCCGCGCGGCACCGGCTTCCTGTACGTACGCCGGTCGGTGCTGGACCTCCTCGAACCACCGTCGCTCGACCTGCGCGGGGCCGACTGGACCGGCCCGGACTCCTACGAGCTGCGCGGGGACGCCCGGCGGTTCGAGAGCTGGGAGCGGTCCGTCGCCGGGCAGCTCGGCCTGGGCGCCGCCGCCGACTATGCGATGGAGATCGGCCTGGAGGCGATCGAGCGGCGGGTGACGGAGCTGGGCGCGCTGCTGCGGTCGGCGCTGGCCGAGGTCCCGGGCGTGACCGTACGGGACCGGGGCCGCCACCGGTCGGGGATCGTGACGTTCACGCACCGGGATCGGGACGCCGGGCAGATCGTGGCCGACCTCGCCGGCGCCGGGATCAACGTGCGGCTGTCCCGGCAGACCTACCGGTACGACGAGGGCGCCCGGCCGCCCGCGCGGGTGCGGGCGTCGGTGCACTACTACAACACCGAGGAGGAGATCGACCGGCTGGTCGCCGCGCTGCGGGCGCTGCCGGGCGCGCACGCTCAGGCCGGTTCCGTACGGCCGCCCGAGCATGCCGGCAGACGTTCACCGTGACGCGCCCGGTCCGGCGGGCGACGCGGGAAGGTGCCGGATTTTCGCCGGTATGTCCACCCGAGCGCCTACTCGGCGAAACTTGTACGTACCATTGTCTTGAACCATTCGCCTTTAGGGAGACGGCGTGGGCCAGGTAAAGGATGCGGGCGGCTCGCACAGCACCGCCGACGAACTACGTGCGGCGGGGCTGCGGGTCACCGCCACACGGCTGGCGATCCTCGACACGGTCCGCGCGGGCGACCACCTCGACGTCGACACGGTCACCAACCGGGTACGCGAACGGCTCGGCCAGGTCTCGTTCCAGGCCGTGTACGAGGCGCTGCACGCCTTCACCGCCGCCGGCCTGGTACGCCGGATCGAACCGGCCGGCAGCCCCGCCCGTTTCGAGGGCCGGGTCGGCGACAACCACCACCACCTCGTCTGCCGGTCGTGCGGCCGGATGACCGACGTGGAATGCGTCGTCGGCCAGGCCCCGTGCCTCGAACCCGCCACCGACGCCGGCTACCTCGTGGACGAGGCGGACGTCACGTTCTGGGGCCTTTGCCCCGACTGCCGCCGGAACTCGCCGGAGCAGCACTGACCGAGGACGGCCGGGAGAGCCGGGCACCCGGAATCGGCGGATCCGTCGCACCGACGGTACCGGCGGCCTGCCCTACACTCCGGCACCGGGTGCGGTTCACGGCCCGATGACGCGGCGCAGCCGGAACGGCCCGGAACGGCTAGGCCGTCGTGGAAGGCGAGGTCGAAATGCGGATCGCGCTCGTTCAAGGGGACATCACCGAGCAAGAGGTCGACGCGATCGTCAACGCGGCGAACTCCTCGCTGCTGGGCGGCGGTGGCGTGGACGGCGCGATCCACCGCCGGGGCGGCCCGGAGATCCTGGCCGCCTGCCGCGAGCTGCGCGCGACCCGGTACGGCAAGGGGCTGCCGACCGGGCAGGCGGTGGCGACGACCGCCGGACGGCTGCCCGCCCGATGGGTGATCCACACGGTCGGCCCCGTGTACTCCACGTCCGAGGACCGCTCGCACCTGTTGGCGTCCTGCTACCGGGAGTCGCTGCGCGTCGCCGACGAGCTCGGCGCGGCGACCGTGGCCTTCCCCGCGGTGTCCGCGGGCCTCTACGGCTGGCCGCCGGACGACGCCGCGCGCATCGCGGTGTCGACCGTGCGGGAGACGCCGAGCCGGGTCGAGGAGGCACGGTTCGTGCTGTTCACCGCCGACGTCCACGGCGCCTTCACCCGGGCGCTGTGACGGGAGCCGGGCCGGGGCACCACCCCGTCCGCCGGGGCGCACGTCCATACGACGCCGCGGGCTCGGTGAGCGCGGGCGCCGTGGGCGGGCTCGTGGGCGCGCGCGGACTGCCGTTCGGCGAGGTCGTGGCGGCGGCCGGACGCCGCGGACGCGCGCCGGCTCGGGGCTCAGCGTCGGCACCCCCGGGCTCAGCACCGGCACCCCCGGGCTCAGCACCGGCACCCCCGGGCTCAGCACCGGCACCTCGAACTTCGGTGTCGGCGACCTTGGCCTCGGTGCCGGTTCAGTCGCGAGCGGTGTCCACGCGGCCCGGGGCGAGCTCGAACGGCGGCGTGTGCTCGTCCAGCGCCGACCGCTCGCCGGCCGCGCCGACGGCCTCCGGTGAGGCGGCCGACTCGACGGGCACAGGCTGGTCGGGCAGGTTCGGCCCGGGCAGGTCCCGTCCGGACGGCTTCGCGCCGGGCCGATCGGACGGCTCGGCGTGGTCGTCGGCGGGGGTGCCCGCGCGCCGGTGCTCGCGCGGCGGCTCGGCGTCGCCGGTCTCCTCCCGCGCGCCGGCGAACGCCTGCGTGACCGACTTCAGCGCCGACGTGAGCTCCCCGGGGATCACCCAGAACGTGTTGCCCTCGCCCTGCGCGAGCTTCGGCAGCGTCTGCAGGTACTGGTAGGCGAGCAGCTTCGGGTCGGCGTCGTTCTCATGGATCGAGGTGAAGACCTGCTCGATCGCCTTGGCCTCGCCCTCGGCTTTGAGGATCGCGGCCTGCCGCGCCCCCTCCGCCTGAAGGATCGCGCCCTGCTTCTCGCCCTCGGCCGTGAGGATCCGCGACTGGCGTACGCCCTCGGCCTGCAGGATGGTGGCGCGCTTCTCGCGTTCGGCCCGCATCTGCTTCTCCATCGCGTCCTTGATGGACTGCGGCGGCTCGATCGCCTTGATCTCCACGCGGGTCACCCGGATGCCCCACTTGCCGGAGGCGTCGTCCAGCACGCCGCGCAGCGCGGTGTTGATGCGGTCGCGGGACGACAGCGTCGCCTCCAGGTCAAGCGTGCCGATCACGTTGCGCAGCTGCGTCGCGGTGAGCTGCTCGATCGCCTTGATGTAGTTCACGATCTCGTAGTCGGCCGCGCGCGGGTCGGTCACCTGGAAGAACAGCACCGTGTCGATGTGCACGACGACGTTGTCCTCCGTGATGACCGGCTGCCCCTGGAAGGCCACCACCTGCTCGCGCAGGTCGATCAGCGGCTTGACGCGGTCGACGAACGGGATGATGAAGTTCAGGCCGGGCTGGAGGGTCTTGCGGTAGCGGCCGAGGCGTTCGACGTTGCGCGCCCGGGCCTGCGGCACGATCCAGACGGACCGCATCACCACCGTGACCACCAGGAACAGCGCGATGACCAGCGCGATGATGCCGGCTACGGCGATATCGGCCATGGGTCCTCCCGAGGATGGACGAGGGCGGTGGCACCCTCGATGGCGAAGACGTCCACGGCCGTCCCCGCCGGGATGACGGTGCCGGGGTCGTACGAGCGCGCGCTCCACTCCTCGCCGCCGATGCGCACGCGGCCCGAATACCGGGTGACCTCGGTCAGGGCGAGCGCCTCCCGGCCCACCAGCGCGGCCGTGCCGCTCCGCAGCGGCGGCGGCTGCCGTATGTGGCGGAGGGCGAGCGGGCGTACGGCGGCGAGCCCGGCGACCGAGGTGGCCGCGAACGCGAGAAGCTGCACCGCCAGCGGCAGGCCCGCCGCGCCGGTCACCGCGGCGACGAGCGCACCGACGGCGATCAGGCCGAGCGCCAGCGTCAGCGTGGTCACCTCGGCGATCCCGAGGATTGCGGCCACGGCCAGCCAGATGACCCACGCGGGCATGGCATCTCCTCCAATAGGCGCACGGCGCCCTGGATCCACGGTAACCCCGCCCGCCGCCGACGGCACGGTCGCTCTCGGACGGGATCGAGCCACGCACGGTCACGTCCGCGCCGGACGATGTGCCCGCGTCCGGCGTTACGGGTAGGACCCGAGGTGGTGGGGACGTAGCCCGGCAGGCTACTGTCCGAAACCAAGCCATCCGACCGAGGAGGTGCGGTGAACCGCCAACGGGTGAGCAGGATCTCCCGGTCTCTCGTGCAGCCCCGTCCGCTGAAGGCCGCCGAAGACCTCGAACATGCCAACGCCCTCGACAGACCGGCGCGGGCGATCACGAAGGCCGTGAGCAAGATCCTGCCCCCGGGGCTGCTCAAGGATCTGCTGCACGGGGTCCCGGTCGGGCATCCGGCCCATCCGCCGCTGACCGACATCCCGATCGGGTGCTACGTGTCGGCGGCCGTGCTCGACCTCGTCCCCGGCACCGCGTTCGCCGCCGAGATCCTCATCACGACCGGGCTGGCGAGTTCGGTCCCGGCCGCGCTCACCGGTGCCGCCGACTGGAGCTCGCTGCACAGCGAGCAACAGCGGGTCGGCCTCGTCCACGCGGCCGGCAACGCCACCGCGGGCGTCCTGTACACGGCGTCGCTGGTCGCACGCAGGCGCGGCCACCTCGCCGGCGGGAAGATGCTCGGGTACGCCGGCCTGACCGCGCTGGTCGCCGGTGCCTACCTCGGTGGGCACCTGGCGTTCCGTCAGGCGGCGGGCCCCAGCCACGCCGAGTCGATCGCGTATCTGGCGCCGCTGGGCTGGCACGACCTGTGCCCGCTGGAGGAGTTGCCCGACGGCTGGCCGGTGCACCGCAACCTCGGCTACATCGGGCTGTTCGTGCTGCGCGAGGGCAAGCAGGTGAACGTGCTCACCGACCGGTGCGCGCACCTCGACGGCCCGCTGCACCAGGGCCGCATCGTGAAGGTCGACGAGGAGACGTGCGTCGTCTGCCCCTGGCACGGCAGCACGTTCCGGGTCGCCGACGGCACCGTGGTGCACGGCCCGGCCACGGGACGGCAGCCCGCGTTCGAGACCCGCCTCACCGACGAGGGCATGCTGCAGGTGCGCCCCGCCCGCTGACGCCTTCCGCCGCGCGGGCCGCCCGCTGACGCCTTCCGCCGCGCAGGCCCGGATCGGCCCGCGCGGGCCCGGATCGGCCGTACGAGCCCGGCCGACCGCGCGGCTCCGGATCGCGCGCCGCCGCACACGCCGCGGCATCACCCCCGACGCCCAGGCGGCCCGCCCCTCCGCTCATTCTGGCGCGTCGGGGTCACCGCTCACGCGGCGGTCGTTCGCCGGGTGCTCGACCAGGGCGAGGATGCGGTTCGCCATGAACCGGGCGGTCCGTACGGGCGTTCCGGTGCGGGTAACCTCGACGACCTCCACGACGCCGCGGCGGGTGACGACGTCTACCCGGCGCCCAGCGCGGGTGGCGACGACCTCGTACGTGCGCGTCGTGCCGCCGGCGTCGATGACGATCTCGACCCTGTCGCCTTTCACGCCAGCCCCCCTTCGAACGCCCATTCGATTACTACCCGTTGACCAAGTGGTTCAACCGGCGTTCGGGGCGCCGCCCGATCAGGCCATCACGGCGCGGGCGTGCCAGCGGCCGTCTTCGCGTTCGACCTTCAGCGGCAGGCCGAAGCACTTCGACAGCAGCTCCGCGGTGAACACCTCGTCCACCTTGCCGGTGGCGATGATCGAGCCGCGGCGCAGCAGCATCGCGTGCGTGAACCCTTCGGGCACCTCCTCGACGTGGTGGGTGACCAGCGCCATCGTCGGCGCGAGGCGGTCGTTGGCCAGCACGGCCAGACGGCTCACGAGGTCTTCGCGTCCGCCGAGGTCGAGGCCGGCCGCGGGCTCGTCGAGCAGGAGCAGCTCCGGATCGGGCATCAGGGCGCGGGCGATCGACACGCGCTTGCGCTCGCCCTCCGACAAGGTCGCGAACCTGCGCCGGATCAGATGCGCGCAGCCGAGCGCGTCGAGGAGCTCGACGGCGCGGGTGACGTCGGTGGAGTCGTACTCCTCCTTCCACCGGCCGATGATCGCGTACGAGGCGGTCAGCACGATGTCGATGACCTTCTCGTCCGCCGGGATCTTGTCGGCGACCGCCGCGCTGGCCAGCCCGATGCGCGGCTTCAGCTCGAAGACGTCGGTCCTGCCGAGCACCTCGCCGAGGATCTCCACCGAGCCCCGGGTGGGGAACAGCATCGCGGCGGCGACCTGCAACAACGTCGTCTTGCCCGCGCCGTTGGGGCCGACGATGACCCATCGCTCGTCTTCCTGGACGGTCCAGTCGATGTCCCGCAACAGCGTCGCACCGTCGCGCCGTACCTCAACGCCCTGGAGTCGCAGTACCTCGCCGGCCATCGCATCCTTCCCGTCGAGCGCGAGCGTCCCGGCGCGCCGTGGCGCCGGGCTGCTCTCTGGGTCTCCGGCACGAACCTACGGCATTCGGACGGCTTATGGTGGTCGGCATGCGCGTCACTCACCCATCCGCCACCCTCGTCGCCTGGGGCAACGCCTGGCTTACCGGCCATGTAGGGCTCGATGAGGCGGCCGACGCCGTCGAGCGGCTGGGCGGCCCCCACGTCGTCGCCGGGGCTCCCGGACAGACCGGAGAGGTGCCGCTGCGGCGCGCGCTGGGCGCGCTGCGGCCCGCCGGGGTGATCGCGCTGCGGCTCGCGCTGCCGGTGCCCGGCGACCCGCTCGGGCTGACCGGGCCGCCGGAGTTCAACGAGAGCGCGATCGAGGCGGGCGAGGCGGTGCTGGCCGCGCTGGACGGCCGCGCGCTCGGCCTGGTGCCGGCCGAGGACCGCCGCGGCTCCTCCTACGTAGGCACCCGCTGGACGGTGCAGGAGGCGCGCCCCGCGCTCCCGGACACGCCGTCGCTGCCGGAGGCCGACCACGCGCTGACCCACGCCGTACGGGAGGCGACGGAGGCACTGCTGTCCGTCGACGGGACGCAGGAGTGGCGGCCGGAGATCGCCGAGGCGCTCGCCGCGCTGCGCGAGTCGCACCGGCACGAGCAGGTGGGCGGGCTCGCCCCCGGCTATCCGGCCCGCGCCCACCGGGTCGCGGCACTGGCGAGCCGGCTCGCGGTCGTCATCGATCTGGCCCGGCGTACCGAGCACCTGGTGCTGTCCGGGGCGCACGTCCAGCGCCGCTCCGAGGCGCTGCGCGCGCTCGACCGCGCGGTACGACGCGCCCGCGTGGCCGCCTGCAACAGCGTGCTCGACCCGGTCGCCTGATCCGGGCGCGGCGCCCACCGGCGGACGGCGCCGGCGGCGTCTCATCCCGGCTCCGGAAGCGAAGGCGCCCCGGCGACCGGGAGTCGCCGGGGCGCGGACGCCGTCGGGTTGAGTGCGGTCACCACACAGGTTGACCGGGTCCGATCCGGAGCCGGCCGGTCCCGGGGGGCTTACCGAGCTCCTTCCATGTGCAGGACATTCTTCCTGCACATGGAAGGCTCGCGAACGAGACACCGGCCGCCGGCGTGGCCGATGTGGTGGCCCCGGCCGTCGCCGCCGACCCGGTGAACGTTCGTGGACACCCCACTAGGCGCGCACGACGATCGTGTTGCAGACCTTGTCGGCGAACGTCTGGCTCTTGTCGTCCCACAGCGGCCACAGGTAGCCGATGTAGCACGGGATGCCGTCCAGGATGTGCGCGAGCTTGCGCACGAACGCCATGCCGAAGCCGATCGGCTGGCCGGTGTTCGTGCCGATCAGCCGGATGCCGAGGGCACGCTTGCCCGGCGTCTGGCCGGTGGTGCCCTCCTGGTGGCACAGCCAAAGGCCGACACCCAGGCCGACGAGGAGGCCGAGCAGGATCATCACGGCGCCGGCGCCACCGCCGATCGCACCGCCGATGCCGTACAGGAGGCCGTACGGCACGCCGATGATCAGGGCGTCGATGAGGTACGCGCCGACCCGGGAGCCCCAGCCGGCGTACTGGCCCTGGGTGTAGCCGCTGCCGTAGCCGGCCTGGCCGTACGGCTGGCCGTAGGCGGGGGGCTGCTGGCCGTACGCGGGCTGCTGACCGTAACCCGCCTGCCCGTACCCCTGCTGCTGGCCGTAGTCCTGCCCGTATCCGGGCTGCTGCCCGTAGCCCGGCTGCTGCCCGTACCCCGGCTGCTGCCCGTACCCGGGTTGCTGACCGTAGCCCGGCTGCTGCCCGTACCCGGGTTGCTGCCCGTACCCGGGTTGCTGACCGTACCCGGGCTGCTGACCGTAGCCCGGCTGCTGCTGCCCGTACCCCGGCTGCTGGCCGTACGGGTCGTAGGGGGTGCTCACGCTCTTTGCTCCTTCATCGATTTACGCCCGTCTGCCAGATCCGGCTCCGGGGGGCGCCGTGAGGGGATATGAAGTTCACCACCGCAGCAGCCCGAAGCGGGCAAGCTGCCATAGCCACGACAAAATGATCACGACGCCGAGGAAGCACGCCCGGGTGCGCGGGCTCATCGCCCACCACATCCGTCCGGTGCCCAACGGTGCCGTGGCCAGGCCGATCGCCCCGGCCAGGGCGAACGGATTCGCGGCGGCGGCCTTCACCGGATGGGCGGCCCCCAGTTCCATGAACACGGTCGTTCCACCGCACAGCGGGCAGGGGACCCCGGTGACTGCACGAATCGGACACAGTATGCCGGGATCATGCACCCGATGCACGAGGGCGGCGAGTACCGCGGCCGCCGCCATGCCCCCGGCGCGGATCGCCACGCCCGCGGGGCCTTGACCGGCCGCCGCGAGCAGCCGGCCGACGAGCCGGGCCGGAGCCGGCGGAACGGGCCGAGTGCCGGACACGACGACGTCACTCCCCCGTGCCACCTCCACGATCCACCCCCGTGCCGTAATGCGCCACGACCCGTATACCGCAACAGGGCAGGTAATCGTCAAGCAAAAAGCTCAGTAGTCCCCATAACGTGACCGGGCAGATATATCGCCTGCCGGCCGGGTCAGCGCCGGGCCGCTCCGACGACCACCGGCGGGCGCGCCTCGTCGCCATCGGTCACTACGTCGACGACGATCGCCGTGACGTTGTCCGGGCCGCCGTTCTGGTTCGCCAGGTCGATGAGCGTGCGCACCGCGGCAGCCGGGTCGTGCTCGCCGCTGAGCACCTGGTGCAGCGTCTCGGCGTCGACCGGGCCGCTCAGCCCGTCGGAGCACAGCAGGTAGCGGTCGCCCGGCAGCGCCTCGCGCAGCGTCACGTCGGGCTTGCGGTCGGGCTTGCCGTCGAGCACCCGGACCAGGCGGTTCGCCAGGTGGGGTGCCGCGCCGTCCTCGCCGGTCAGCATCTTCTCCAGCGTGTGGTCCTCGGTGATCTGGTACAGCACGCCGTCGCGCAGCATGTACGCGCGGGAGTCGCCGATGTGCGCCAGGGCCGTGTGGGTGCCGGACCACAGCATCGCCGTGCACGTGGTGCCCATCGAGCTCAGGTTGGGCTCCTCCTCGACCCGCCGGGCGATCGCCTGGTTGGCCGATAGCACGGCGCGTTCGAGCGTCTCGGCCAGCTTCGGCTGCGGCACCTCCGCGTCGATGGACGCGAGGGTCTGGATGGCCAGCGAGCTGGCGATCTCGCCGCCGACGTGCCCGCCCATCCCGTCGGCGACTGCGAGCAGCCATGGGCCCGCATACGCCGAATCTTCGTTGTTCTCGCGGGTACGACCGACGTCCGACCCCGCGGCGTAGCGAATGGCGACTCTCATGTGATTTCCGATGACGTCCTCGGCGATGCGGTTCACTCAGCCGACTACTGAGGTTCATCAAGATATTCGACCCGAGCGCGTTACGCCTCCCCGATGAGGCGCGAATCACCCTGCGTCACTGCTCGGCGAGGCCGTGACGCACCGCGTACAGGGCCGCCTGGGTGCGATCCTGCAGGCCGAGCTTCATCAGGATGTTCGACACGTGGGTCTTCACGGTCTTCTCCGACACGACCAGCGCCCGCGCGATCTCGCGGTTGGAGCGGCCGCGGGCGATCTGCGTGAGCACCTCGCGCTCGCGCTCGGTCAGCGCGGCGCCCTCCTGCCCGCCGGGCTCGGGCGCCACCATCGCCTCCGCGGCCTCCGGGGCGAACAGCACGTGCCCGTCGTGCACCGCGCGGATCGCCTGGACGAGCGCCTGCGGGTCGACGTCCTTGTACAGGTAGCCGGACGCGCCGGCCCGTACGACCGGCAGCACCCGGGCGCGCTCGCTCGCGCTGGTCAGCACCAGCACCCGCCCGGGCAGGCCGCGCCCGCGCAGCTCGCGCAGCGCGGCGACGCCGTCGACACCCGGCATCTTCAGGTCCAGGAGGATCACGTCGGGCTTCAGCTCCTCCGCGCGCGCGACCACCTCCGCGCCGTCGGCCGCCTCGCCGACCACCTCCATGTCGGACTGCACGCCGAGGAACGTGCGCAGGCCCTGCCGCACCACCGGGTGGTCGTCGGCGATGAGCACCCGGATCACGCCGGCACCTCCAGGCGCACGACCGTACCGGCCGCCGACGACTCGATCGAAAGCGAGCCGCCCGCCGCCTCCGCGCGGTCGCGCATCGACGCCAACCCCAGGCCCGTGCGAGAACGGTCCCCGACGTCGTCGAACCCGGTGCCGTCGTCGCGGACCTCCAGCACCGCGGTGCCGTCACCGGCGGTCAGCCGCACCGTCACCTCGCGTGGACGCCCGTGCCGCAGCGCGTTGTACAACGCCTCCTGCGCCACACGGTAGACGACCGCCTCGACGCGGGGCGGCAGCGCCGGATCGTCGCCCTCGAACCGCACGCTCGGCGCACGGCCCCGCCCGCCCCACACCCGGTCGAGCACCTGTACGTGCTTGCGCAGCGACTCGGCGAGGCCGTCGCGGGCCGGCTCGGCCGGACGCAGCTCGAAGATGGCCTCGCGCAGCTCGGTGAGTGCCTCCTTGGCGAGCGTCTGCACGCGTTCCAGCTCCGCCCTCGGGTCGGCGGCCGCCAGCGCCGCGGCGGCGGTCAGCCGGAGCGAGAACAGCTTCTGCGCGACCGCGTCGTGCAGCTCGCGGGCCAGCCGCGTCCGCTCCTCGATCACCGTCAGCTCGCGGTTGCGCTCGTACAGGCGCGCGTTGGTCAGCGCGATCGCGGCATGCGCGGCGAACAGCGTCAGCAGCTCCTCGTCGGCCCGCGTGAAGCCGCCCGGGCTGCGCTTGTTGGCGAGGAAGATGATGCCCAGCGTGCTGCCGGCGTCGCGGATCGGCACGCCGAGGAAGTCCTTCAGCACCGGGTGCGCGGCCGGCCAGCCCTCGAACGCCGGTGACCGGCGGATGTCGGCCAGCCGCTGCGCCTTGCCCTCGCGCAGCATCAGCGCCAGCATCCCGTGCTGGCGCGGCAGCGGGCCGATGCGCCGCCACTGCTCGTCCGAGACGCCCTCGACGACGAACTCGGCGAACGAGCCCTCGTCGTCGGGCACGCCGAGCGCGGCATGGCGGGCGTCGAGGAGCTGGGCGGCCGCCCGCACGATCACCTGCAGCACCTCGTGCACGGACAGGTGCTGGGTGACCGCGAGCACCGCCGCGCTGACCGCCTGCAACGTGGCGTCCCGCGCGTGCACGGAGGCGTCCCGCGCGTCTTCCACCGTGCCCTGGCCGTCGCGGGGGTCCGGCCGGGCACCGGACGGGTCCGGCTCCGAGGCCGTGGTGTGCGGCGCGGCGTCCCGTTTCACGGCTTCGACGGTACCTCCGCGGCGGGCCGTCGTCGTAGGGCTATGGTCGTACGCCCTACCGCCGACCGCCGGTCCCGTCTCCTGGCCGATGCGCGTGCGACCTGGGATTTCCTACCGTCGGCGCCATGAAGGCACTGATCACGGGAGCGTCGCGCGGGCTGGGCAGGGCGCTGGCCCGTGCGCTCGCCGAGCAGGCTTGGGACCTCGTCCTCGACGCCCGCGGCGCCGTCGCGCTGGACGAGGTCGCCGCCGAGCTGATCGCGGGCTCGTCCGGCACGGGCTCCGCGCACGGCGCCGGTGCGGTCGGCGAGGGTCCGGCCGGCGAGGGTGCGGACCACCGCACGGCCGGAGAGGCCCGTACGGGCGGTTCCGTCACGGTGATCGCCGGGGACGTAGCCGACCCGGCGCACCGGGCCGCGCTGGTGGCGGCCGCCGCGGACGGGCTCGACCTGCTCGTCAATAACGCGAGCCTGCTCGGCCCCACGCCGCTGCCGCCGCTCGCCCGCTACCCGCTGGAGGAGCTGGAGCGGGTGTTCGCCACCAACACGTTCGCCCCGCTCGCGCTGATCCAGCGCCTGCTTCCGGCGCTGCGCGAACGCCACGGCGCGATCGTCAACGTCAGCTCCGACGCGGCCGTGGAGGCGTACCCGGGGTGGGGCGGCTACGGCGCGAGCAAGGCCGGGCTCGAGCAGCTCTCGAACGTCCTGGCCGCCGAGGAACCGGACGTGCGGGTGTGGTGGCTGGATCCGGGCGAGATGCGCACCGGCATGCTCGCCGCCGCCGGCGAGGACGCAGCGGCCGCGCCGCCGCCGGAGGACGTCGCCGTGCCCGCCGTGCTCAGGCTCCTCGCCGAACGCCCGCCCAGCGGCCGCCACACCGCCGCCGTCCTGACGGCCGCGGCCCGGGCCGCCCGTCGTGTGGGGGAAGCCGATGCCTGAGTTCACCCTGTCCCCCGCGCTGGAGGCGCACGAGCCGCCCGCCGACCGCGGCGCGGTGCGGCTGCTGGCCGGCACCCGCGACGGCGTGCGCCACCACGCCTTCGCGGACCTGCCCGAGCTGCTGCGCCCCGGCGACCTGCTCGTGGTCAACACCTCGCCGACGCTGCCGGCCGCCGTCCGGCTCGACCGGATCACGGTGCACTTCTCCGGCCCGCTTCCGCCGCCGGCGCCGCCGTCCCCGTCGCCGTCCGGGGCCGGAGAGCCGGACGGCGTGTGGCTGGTCGAGCTGCGGCAGCACCAGGGCGCCGAGCCGTACGCGGGCGGCTGCCCCGGCGAGTGGTTCCCGATGCCCGGCCGCGCGACGCTCACCCTGCTGGCCCGGCACACGCCGCGGCTGTGGCGGGCACGGCTGGACACCCCGGTCGAGCCGTACCTGCGCCGCTACGGTGTGCCGATCCGCTACCGGCACGTGGGACGCGACCAGCCCCTCGCGGCGTACCAGACCGTCTTCGCGGACGCGGCGGGGCGGGGGCCCGCCGGGAGCGCGGAGATGCCCAGCGCGGGCCGCCCGTTCACCGCCGGGCTCGTCACCCGGCTCGTGTCCCGCGGCGTGCTGATCGCGCCGCTCACCCTGCACGCGGGCGTGTCGTCGCCGGACAAGGACGAGCCGCCGTACCCGGAGCGGTACGAGGTGCCGGCGCCGACCGCGAACCTCGTGAACCACGTCCGGTGGGAGGGCGGCCGGGTGATCGCCGTCGGCACGACCGTGGTCCGCGCGCTGGAGACGGCCGTGGCCGAAGACGGCTTCGTCCGGGCCGCCCGCGGCTGGACCTCCCGCGTCATCACGCCGGAGGAGAGCGTGCGGGTCGTGGACGGCCTGCTCACCGGCCTGCACGAGCCGCGCTCGTCGCACCTGCGGCTGCTGGCGGCGGTCGCCGGGGAGGACCTGCTCGGCCGGGTGTACGCCGAAGCCGTCGCGCACGGGTACCGGTGGCACGAGTTCGGCGACGCGAACCTTCTTCTTCCCTGACGGCGGGCGCGGCCGGCGGGTGAGCGTCGCGGGCACGGGCGGGAAACGGCGAATGTCCGAATGATGGACCGGAGCGCGCGACCTGGGCCCGGCCCAGTACCGTGGTGGGAAGCATGGATGCCAAGACGCGCACGCTGCTCATCACCCTGACCGGACGCGACCGCCCCGGCGTCACGTCCCGTCTTTTCGGCACCCTCGCCGCCTTCCCGGTCACCGTCGCCGACGTCGAGCAGGTGGTCATCCGCGGCCGTCTCATCCTCGGCGTGCTCGTCTCCTACGGCCCGGACACCGACGTCGGGCGCATCTGGGCCGCGGCCGAGAAGATCGCCGCCGACCTCGGCATGGAGATCGAGCTGGCGACCGGCACCGGCAACGGCAACCCGCGCCGGAGCGGGCGGCTGCACGTGACGATCCTCGGCAACCCGCTGACGCCCGACGCGCTGGCCGGGATCGCCGGCCAGGTCGCGGCGCACGGCGCCAACATCGACCGCATCGAGCGCCTCGCCCACCACCCGGTGACGTGCATCGAGATGGACGTCTCCGGCGCCGACCCGGAGGGGCTGCGCGCCGCGCTCGCCAAGGAGGCGGCCGACCGGCACGTCGACGTCGCCGTGCAGCGCGGCGGGCTGGCGCGGCGGGCCAAGCGGCTCATCGTCATGGACGTCGACTCGACCCTCATCCAGGGCGAGGTGATCGAGTTCATCGCCGAGCACGTCGGCAAGGCCGAGCGCGTCGCCGAGATCACCGAGGCGGCGATGCGCGGCGAGCTCGACTTCGAGGGCGCCCTGCGCGAGCGCGTCGCGATGCTGGCGGGGCTCGACGAGCGGGTGCTCACGGAGGTGCGCGAGCGCATCGAGTTCTCCCCGGGCGTGCGCACCCTCGTGCGTACGCTCAAGCGCCTCGACTACAAGTTCGCGATCGTCAGCGGCGGGTTCACGCAGATCACCGACGCGCTCGCCGCCGACCTGGGCATCGACTACAGCGCCGCGAACGTCCTGGAGGTCGTGGACGGCAAGCTGACCGGGCGTCTGGTCGGGCCGATCATCGACCGGGCGGGCAAGGCGAAGGCGCTGGAGCGGTTCGCCGCGGCGGCCGGGGTGCCGCTCAGCCAGACGGTGGCGATCGGCGACGGCGCGAACGACCTGGACATGCTCGCCGCGGCCGGGCTCGGCATCGCCTACAATGCCAAGCCGGTCGTGCGCGAGGTCGCCGACACCGCCGTCAACGTCCCGTACATGGACACCATCGCGTTCCTGCTCGGCATCTCGCGCGACGAGATCGACGCCGCCGACGCCGAAGACGCGGCCGAGGCCGCCCGCCGCGCCGCCACCTGAACGAACGCCCGGCGACGCTTCCGCCGCCGGCGTCAGGGCGTCCAGAGGGCGGTCAGGCGGCCGCAGCCGGGCCACAGGTCGGACCAGCCGCCGTCGAACTCGATCACTGCGGTGGCGCAGGTCGGGAAGCCGTCTCCCGCCGCGCCGGCCAGGTCGAACACCAGCCGGTGCGCCGACGGGTTGTGGCCGACGAGCATCAGCGTCGCCGCGTCGTCGTCCTGCTCGCGCAGCAGGGCGACGATCTGTTCGGCGTCGCCTGCGTACACCCGCTCGTCGAAGTCGGCCGGTGCGTCGAGGCCGAGCTCGGCGAGGGTCCGGCGGGTGCGCAGCGCGGTCGAGCAGACGACCCGGTCGGGAAGGTGACCGGAGGCGCGCAGCCAGGCGCCCGCCGCGCGGGCGTCGCGGACCCCGCGAGGAGCGAGGGGGCGTTCGGCGTCGGGGACGCCGGGCGGGGAGTCGGCCTTGGCGTGCCGGAGGACGATGAGCGTCGACATCACGGCGACAGGATGAAGGCGATCGCCATGAGCGCGAGGACGATCGCGACCATGATGGTGACGAGGATCGCGAACCCCTTCGCGCCCGAGTCCGGGGAATTCTCCATGCCCCAAGTCTGCCCTGCCCGCGCCGTGCTCGGCCCCGACCCGCACGCCACGGCGATCCCGGCGCCGCCCGGACGCCTCCGGGCGCGAACGAGGGCCGGACGGCGTGCCGTCCGGCCCTCATCGCGACTCTCTCCGGAGGCCGCGGTTCCCGGCGTCAGACGCCGGGAACCGCGGGAGGCCTCGGCCGCCCGGGCGTCGTCAGGACGCCTTGGCCGCCGTGGCCTCCTCGTCCGCCTCGCCCTCGGCAC
>JBEHYF010000018.1:0-49667 GCA_048498315.1 Actinomycetota bacterium | reverse complement strand
GCCGGGGCGAAAGCCGACGCCGGACCCGGCACGGGGCGGGCCGCCGGCTCGGCGGCCGACGGTGAGGCGGCGGCCGAGGCCGGACCTCCGGCGGAGAGCCCATCCCACGAGGGGATGGGCCGCTGCGAGGAGCGCACGGCCGGCTGAAGGCGCGGGCCGTTGCGAGGCGGGCGTGGTCGCCGCGCCGCGCGGGTCAGTTCTCCCGGTACTTCGACCTGGCGCGTCGGTTGATCGGCTTGACCATGGCGTCGCGGAAGCCGTCGCCGACCTGCTGGAGCGTCTTGTCGCCCTTCTTGGGCTTGTGCCCGTCGGCGTACATGACGTAGGCGTAGCAGATGTAGCGGCCCCGCCGGGTGCTCGCCGCGAAGCCGCCCGGCCCGTCGATCTTGGGTGCGCCGTCCACCTTCAGCCCGCGGAACCAGTCGTAGTGGGCAGGGTCCTGCGCCTTCATGGCCGCGATGGCGGCGGCGTCAGTCGGCATCGCCGCGATCCCGGCGGTGACCGCGATCTTCTTGTCGTCCGACAGCAGCGTCGCGCGTACGACGCTGCGGCAATGCTGCCGGGTCAGCGCGGCGGCGAACGAGCCGTTCGCGGTCAGGTCGCAGTGGTTGTTCAGCACCGTCTTCACGACGTCGAAGGTGCGTCCGGCCACCTTCATGGCACCGGCCGGGAACGCCTCGGCGGGCGTGAGCGGCACCGGGTCCTTCTTCTCGTCGCGGATGTCGACGCGGACGAGCGTGCCTTTGGGTCGGTGCCGGACCGGGGTGGGGGTGAGCGACGGCCGGGCGGGCACGGGCGGCGGCTGGGCCACCGGAGTCTGGCGGACGGCCGGATGCCGGTGCGTGTGGTCGGCGGTCGTCGTATAGGCGATGACCGTGCCGCCGCCGAGGAGGAGCGCGGCCAGCGCGCCGCCACCGATCAGGAGGGCCGTGCGTCCGGTCCGGGGCGTTTCCCCGTACGGCGGCGTGCCCGGGCCGCCCGGGTAGGAGCCGCCGGCGTCGCCGGAGCCGATCGTGGGGGTGGGCCGGGTTCCGCCCATCCTGGGTTCGGCATCCGCCTCTTCCGGCTCCTCGGGGGTGAAGCCGGGCGGGAGGATCGCGTCCGGGATGAGCGGCGGGGACGTGGTCTCGGCGACCGGCGGCGGGTCTCCGGCGACGCGGGCGACCGCAAGGGTGCGGATCTGCTCCCGGCCGTCCCGCGGGCTCTCCTCGGGCTCGAGGACGTCGATGACGGTCTGGTCCGCGTACGGTTCCGCCGTGCCGCCAGGGCCTCTCTGAGGGCCGTGGGAAGGGCGGCACGGAGTCCCTGAGGCGGCGAAGGGCGCGCCCCCCGGAGCCGCGCCGTGGACCGCTGTGGACGGGGACGCGATCGACGCGTCGGACGGGACGGACGGGTTCGGGGTCGACGGGATGGAGCTGGACGGGGACAAGATGGTCTTCTCAGCGTCGGGGGCGGAGGATCCGCGACGCGGGCGTGGCGGGGTCATGCTCCCCTCGGCGTCGGGTGCCGCGGCCGATGCGGGATCGTCGGCCGGCGCGTCGGTGGCTTGGACGGTGACGCCTGCCTCGGCGGCCGCCATGGCGTCTCGCCCGAATCGCGGCGGTACCCGTTCGGGTGGTGGTTGAGGCGCTGTTCCCTGCCTTTCGGGAGGTATAACAGTCTCATCACGGCCAGACATGGGTCACTAGACTATTAGCAGAACGTCGCCTTTACGCCGGTTTGCCTTCCATTGACCGGTAGTTCAGGGCGGGTCGTAGGTTGCTGCCGAGCGTCGTGTACTTCACGAACGACGTCACGCCTGCGTAGTCACCCTTGGCGATCTTCTTGCCGCTGGGGTACTGGACCCAGCTCACGATCAGGTAGTGCCCGTCGGTCTCGGCGGTGGTGAGCGACAGGCCCTGACCGATCTTCTTCGTCGTGCCGGTGCCGGGCAGCGGCACGATGTAGGCGTCCTTGGGGTGAGAGGCGCGCTCCGCGGCCGCCGCCGCGGTCTCCGTGCGCAGGTTCAGCACGCCGATCGTGCCGACGAACTTGCCGTTGCTGAACGTCGCCCGCAGCGCCTGCGTGCATCCGCCCTTGGCGAGCGCCCTGCGGAACGTGGTGCCGTGCACGCCGCTGGAGCACTTGCGCAGGGAACGGCGCGCCGTCATCACGTACGTGCGGCCGCCGCCCTTGAACTTCCTGGCCTTGAAGACCTCGTTGAGCGTGAGCGGCTCGGGGTCGGTGGCGCGGCTCGCCAGGCGATCTCCGCGCCCGGTCTCGGTCGGCGTGGGCGTGGGGGTGGGGGTCGGGCGCGGCGTGGCCGCCTGGCTGGTCGCCGGGGCCGCCTTGGGCTTGCCGCCACCTCCTCCCGTCGTGACAGCGAGTGCGACGCCGCCGATGACCACCACGCCGGCGGCGACCGCGGCACCGATGATCACGGGCTTGCGGTTGCCGACGAGCCACGAGCCGCGTTCGTCGCCCGCCCCGCCTCCGGGACCGCCGGGGTATCCGCCGGGCTCGGCGCCGAAGTGATCCGGGCCGTAGCCGCCGGGCGCGCCGTGACCGCCCGGGTCGCCGAAGCCGCCGGCCTCGTCGTACCGGCCGGCACCGCCGTAGCCGTTCGCCCCCGCGGTGCTCGCCGGGCCGGCGTAACCGCCCGGGTCGCCGAAGCCGCCGAACGCGCTTGAACCGCCGCCGTACCGGCCGGCGTCGTCCGGGTGGCCGCCGAAGGAGCCGGGCCCGCCGCCGTACCCGCCGTTGTCCGTGCCGGACGGGAAGCCCTGGTCGTAGGAGCCCGGCCCGCCGAACGGGTCCGGCACCGCCGGACCGCGGGAGCGGCTGTGGGGAGGGTCGAAGAGGGAACCGCCGTGAGCGGCCTGGTCTTCGGCCGGGCCGTACGGCGACTGCGGCGGCTGAGGGGGTGGCCAGCCGCCGGGTTGCTGTTGATCACCCGGATAAGCCATGAATGCGACCCTACCTGCTCAATTGCGTGTTCGGTCGCTTACCGAAAACCGAAGTCCTGGGTCCACCAGGGGCCGCCGGAACCGTACTCGACGCCGATTCCGACGGCCTTGAGGGAGCAGTTGAGGATGTTCGCGCGGTGTCCCGGACTGTTCATCCACCCCTGGACCACGGCCTGCGCGGTCGCGTATCCCCGGGCGATGTTCTCCGCTCCGGGAACGGAGTATCCGATCGCCTTGATGCGGTCCCACGGGGTCTGGCCGTCGGGCGAATCGTGGTCGAAGTAGTGGCGGCGGTGCATGTCCACCGAGTGCTCGCGGGCGGCCATGCGCAGCAGCGGGTCGACGCGCAGCGCCGGGCACCCGTGCTGGGCGCGCTGGGCGTTGGTCAGCCGCACGGCGGCGTCCTCGGCCTCGGGGACCCGGCCCGGTACGGCGGCCGCGGCCGCCAGGTGCGCCGTGGCCTTCGTGCGGGCGGCCCGTGCCGCGCGGTGCGCGCCGGACCGCGGGTGCAGGGAGGGCGGTGCGGCGGTCGAGGGGCGCGGAGAGACGGCCGGAGGCGTGGCCTGTCCCTCGGGGCTGGGGAAGACGGCGAAGTCGCGCGCCGGTGTCGTGGCCGTGGACGGCGCGTGCCGCCCAGCGGCCCAGTACGACCTGGCGGCGAAGCCGCCGGCCACGAAGGCCGCGATGGCCACGAGGACGAAGGCCTGAACGCGGCGTTTCACGCGCTTCGACGACGACAGGGGATCCTCCCGGGGAGCTGCGGAGGACCAGCACTATAGGACCGCAAAGCACGTCTAAGCGCGGCGTTCCGGAAAATAGGCGGTATATGCTGTGCAGCCGGGGGAGTACCTGATCGTCGCGGGCCCGGCGCGGGCCGCTGCGGCCCGCCCGCTTTGCCCACCGGCGCGCGGGCCGGTATTCTGCGAATTCGTTGTGTGTGTCAGCGTGCCCGTCGTCGGGGCGCTCGGCCACCGGGCCTGGGGCGGCGTTCCGACCGTCCGGCGGGCCCTGTCTCTGTTGTCAGACACGAAGAAGGCTTACGACCGTGCGCACCTACACCCCTAAGCCTGCTGACGTCGAGCGTCAGTGGCACGTCATCGACGCGACCGATGTCGTGCTGGGTCGGCTGGCCAGCCAGGTCGCGACGCTGCTTCGGGGTAAGCACAAGCCGATCTACGCCCCGCACCTCGACACGGGTGACTTCGTCATCATCGTGAACGCCGACAAGGTGGCGCTGTCGGGCAAGAAGCTCGAGCAGAAGAAGGCCTACCGCCACTCTGGTTACCCGGGCGGGCTGCGCTCCGTCGGCTACGCCGAGCTGATGCGCAAGCACCCCGAGCGCGCCGTCGAGAAGGCGATCAAGGGCATGCTCCCGAAGAACTCCCTGGGCCGCAAGATGTTCAGCAAGGTGAAGGTCTACGCCGGCCCCGATCACCCGCACCAGGCGCAGAAGCCGGTGCCCTACGACATCAAGCAGATCGCGCAGTAACGCGCGCCGCCGAAACAGATCCGAGGAGTACCGTGGCCGAGTCCACCGGTGTCGAGACGCCCTATGAGGGCGCCGAGTTCGAAGAGTACGTGGGGGACTACACCTCCGAGTCCCCGGAGGTCGTCGAGGAGGCCCCCCGCCCGGTGCTGACCGGTCCGGCCGCCGGCACCGGCCGTCGCAAGGAGGCCATCGCGCGCGTCCGCATCGTCCCGGGCTCCGGGAAGTGGACGATCAACGGCCGCTCCCTCGACTCCTACTTCCCCAACAAGGTCCACCAGCAGGTCGTGAACGAGCCTTTCGTGACCCTCGGTCTGGAAGACCGGTTCGACGTCATCGCGCGGGTCGGCGGCGGCGGCGTCACCGGCCAGGCCGGTGCGCTGCGCCTGGGCATCGCCCGCGCGCTGCAGCAGGTCGACATCGACAACCGCCCGGCCCTGAAGAAGGCCGGCTTCCTCACCCGCGACGCCCGGGTGAAGGAGCGGAAGAAGTACGGCCTCAAGAAGGCCCGGAAGGCTCCGCAGTACAGCAAGCGCTGATCCCGTCCGTCCATCGGCCACCGGCTCCGCCTCGCGGCGGCTCGGCCGGCGGGCAGGGCTCCGGTGGCCCCGTCTATCCGGCGGGGCCGTTCATCGCTTCCTTCCGGCCTCCTTCCGACCTCTTCCGCGATCGTGACCCGGCGGCGCACCGGGGTATGATCCGCGTGCTGATCGTGGGGTGTTTCCAGTGGCGCGTCTTTTCGGCACCGACGGAGTCCGGGGGGTCGCCAACCGCGACCTGACCGCCCGTCTCGCCCTTGACCTGTCGGTCGCGGCCGCCCGCGTGCTCGGCGAGGCCGGCGCGTTCGAGGGCCACCGGCCCGTCGCGGTCGTGGGCCGCGACCCGCGCGCGTCCGGCGAGTTCCTGGAGGCCGCCGTCGTCGCCGGTCTCGCCTCGGCCGGCGTCGACGTGCTCCGGCTCGGCGTGCTGCCGACGCCCGCCGTCGCCTACCTCACCCAGTCGCTCGGCGCCGACCTCGGCGTCATGCTGTCCGCGTCGCACAACCCCGCCCCGGACAACGGCATCAAGTTCTTCGGCCGCGGCGGGCACAAGCTCCCCGACGAGATCGAGGACCAGGTCGAGGCGCACCTCGGCGACGGCCGGCCCGGCCCGATCGGCGCCGGCGTCGGCCGGGTCCGCGACGCGCAGGGCGAGGTGGAGAGCTACATCGCGCACCTGCTGTCGACGCTGCCCGGCCCGCTCGACGGCCTGCGCGTCGTCGTCGACTGCGCGCACGGCGCCGCGTCCGGCGTCGCGCCCGAGGCGCTGCGCCGGGCGGGCGTGTCGGTCGTCGCGATCGGCGCCTCGCCCGACGGCCTGAACATCAACGACGGCTGCGGCTCCACCCACCTCGACAAGCTGTGCGCGGCCGTCGTCGAGCACGGTGCCGACGTCGGCATCGCCCACGACGGCGACGCCGACCGCTGCCTCGCCGTGACGGCCTCCGGCGAGCCCGTCGACGGCGACCAGATCATGGCGATCCTCGCGCTGGAGCTGCGCGAGGCAGGCCGGTTGCCGCACGACACGGTCGTGGCCACGGTGATGTCGAACCTCGGTTTCAAGCTGGCGATGCGCGAGCAGGGCGTCACGGTCGTCGAGACCGCGGTCGGTGACCGCTACGTGCTGGAGGCCATGAAGGCCGGCGGGTACGCGTTCGGCGGCGAGCAGTCCGGCCACGTCATCATGCTCGACCACGCCACCACCGGCGACGGCGTGCTGACCGGCCTGCACCTGCTGGCCACCGTCGCCCGTCGCGGCCGCCCCCTCGACGAACTGGCGAAGGTGATGAACCGGCTCCCGCAGGTGCTGATCAACGTCAAGGGCGTCGACAAGTCCCGCGCCAAGACCGCCCCGGAGCTGTTCTCGGCGGTCGCCGCGGCGGAGGAGGAACTGGGCGAGAGCGGCCGGGTGCTCATCCGGCCGAGCGGCACCGAGCCGATGGTCCGCGTCATGGTCGAGGCGGCCCAGGAGGAGCAGGCCCGCAGCATCGCCGAACGCCTCGCCGAGGTCGTCCGCACCGCCCTCGCCACCGCTTGAGGCGTCCTTCCCGCCTGCCGGTGTGCTCGGCGCGGCGACGGCCGCCGCGGGCCTCAGGCCGCGGGCCGACTCCGTTCGCACACGAACTCGCCTCCGGCCGCGCGCCCGCCCAGGACGCCGTGAGCGTCTACGCCACTTTGCGTGCCGCCGGCCCTTGTTTCGGGCCGGACCATTCCCTTACAACGGTCGGTCATCGGTCGCTTCGGGAAACCCCTGTGGTTAAGCTCTGGGCGCGACTCCACCTGACCGACGAGAGGGAAAGGCCCTGCCACATGGCTGCCGACGAGGCCGCGCCGCCGGGCGTCGACGTGAACGTGCCGAGCATCGCCCGCGCGTACGACTACTTCCTCGGCGGCAAGGACAACTTCGCCGTGGATCGGCAGATGGCCGAGAAGGCGCTGGAGATCGCACCGGACGGGTCTGAGGCCGCACACGCCAACCGCGGTTTCCTGCGCCGGGCCGTCCGCTACATGGCGCGCGACGAGGGCATCCGGCAGTTCATCGACATCGGCTCCGGCCTGCCCACCCAGGGCAATGTGCACGAGATCGCGCACTCGGTGGATTCCTCCGCCAGGGTCGTCTACGTCGACAACGATCCGATCGTTCTCTGCCACGCCCGCGCTCTTCTGGCCGACAACCACACCACCACGGTGATCCAGGCGGACCTGCGTGATCCGGACGGCATCCTGTCCTACCCGGAAGTGGCCCGTTTCATCGATTTCGACCGGCCCGTCGGCCTGCTGGCCTTCGCGATCCTGCACCACATCGGCGACGAAGACGACCCCGGCCGCCTGATCGCCACCCTGCGGGACGCGCTGCCGCCGGGGAGCCTCATGGCCTTGTCACACTTCCACAACCCGGGCGAGGAGCACCCGGAGGTCGCCAAGGTGGTCGCCCGAAGCGAGAAGGTCTTCAACGAGACGCTGGGCACCGGCCGATGGCGTACGCGCGAGGAGATCCTCGCCTACCTGGGCGACTGGGAGCTCGTCGAGCCCGGGCTGGTACCGCTCGCCGAGTGGCGGCCCGACCCGGCCGACCCGTCGCCCCGTCAGGGCGTGACCTACCACCAGTTCCTCGGCGCGGTCGCCCGCAAGCGCGACGGCTGAGAGCGGTGCTCAGGCCGCCGTGAGCCGGGAGCTGGCGTAATTCATGAATTCCCGGGCGGCCGTCGAATCCTTGAAGGGTGCCAGTTCCTTCTCAAAGCTTCGAAGGCGCCTGCGGGCACCATCGGAGTCCACCTGGTCGGCGAGGAGATCCACCGCCCGCCTGCCCGACTCACAGGCGGCATCGACATCGCCGGTCCGCAGGTGCGAGATGGCGAGGTAACCGTGCAATTTGGCGCGGTCGCGCGGATATGCGCTGCCCCAGGACTGGATCACCGCTGTGATTTCCTTTTGGCCGCTCTTGTGGTCGCCGAGATCGCAGAGCGCCCGGCCCGTCTGGGCCGCCATGCGCGACTCGTCGACCCAATACGACCATGCGGGGGCGTCGCCGCCGGTCGCCCGGCCCATGAGCCTGCTCGACGCGGTGAGGGCACGATGGGCTGCGGCAGCGTCACCGAGCTTGGCGTAGGCGCGCCCGGCACGAGCCCAGGTCATGGCCTGGACGATCTCGGGCGTCTTACCCTTGGATTCCGCGGTCGCGGCTTCCATCAACTGGACCGCATCGTGCAGCCGGTTGGTGGCATATGCATGTGTTCCAAGGAATCCCACGATATTCACGCCGAGCGCGTGGTCTCCTGCCGCGGCGGCCGCGCGTAGGGCGACCAAGTAATACTGCTGCGCGGCGGCATGCCGTCCACTGTCGGCGGCGGCCCAACCCGCCAGCCGGGCGAGTTCGGCGGCGGCTCCCCAGAGCCGTCTGCCGATCTTGGGGTTGTAGCTTCCGTTCTTCAGCAGGTTCGTCACGAAGCGAAGATCGGAGTCGACCATTTCCAGGATGCTGCCGCCGTGTTCGTCGTCCATCGTGCGGCGGATCGCGATCAGCTTCTCTATTTCGCCGATCAACTCTTCGCTCACGTGACGGCCTTGGATCCGCGATGCGAGCAGGGGGCCTGGATTGACGCGCCAGTTGTAGACGGGGAGGAGGAGTTCGGCGCCCATCAGCAGGACGAAGTTGCGACGATCCATGATCGCGTGCTCCGCTGTCTCGACCAGTGCTTCGATCGCCCCTTGGAGGTTCCAGGCCGCGTTGATCACGTGCAGCGCGCTGACCGGTAGCCAGTTCGGCCAGTCGGTGCGGGCGCGTATCTGCGGATCGATGTCGAACAGTTCACCCATCGCCGCCTGCGCCGCCTGGTCCGGTGTGACGCCGCGTTCCCAGCGCATGACCGTCTTGCGGGTCGTGCCGAGACCGCGCTGCCGGAGAAGATGGGCGAGGACTTCCTGGGACCACCCCCGGCTCCGGCGCGCCTCGACGAGCGGGTGCCGCGCCGGCCCGGCCGACGTTAAGGCGTTCGAGGGTGCGCTCACACGGCCAGGATAGATACCTGTTTCGTCGACGGGAATGGCCTTGCGCGGAAGTGACCCCGGGTGACCCCTTTTCGGTTGCGTGCGGTCCCGTGCTGGGTCGGGCGTGTCGCCTGAGCGGCCCTCCGAACGTCCTTTCGGAAGGAAGTGGTGTTCGGCCACTCTTGCCGCGCGTAGGACGGACGCGGCCGTACGGAGATCACGCCGGCCGGTCCGGATCGCCATTCGATCGCATCGGCGCGAAGGAGTCGCGAGGCAGGTGACCCGAGCCGTTGGTTTTCACCCAACAGAACAGGCGAAAACGGCACGTCGGTCATCATCACCGGCCTCGCTTCTACGGGAGGCGGGAGAGAACCGATGACGTATGGACCTGCCCGGAGCCGGGATTTGGACCGGTTGACGGAGCTGTGCCGTGAATTAGCGAAGTTCGGGGTGCAGGTAGGGCTCAGCGACGCCCGTCCGGCACTGTCGGTGCGCCGTGACCTGACCGACCGGCGGGTGTGGGTCGAGATCGACGCTTCTGGCGGGTCGTTCGTGTGGCGGCGGGACGACCTGGCGCGGCATCCGGCGGACGATCCGGCCGGCGCGGCGGCGCGCTTGGCCGAGTACCTCAACGACCGCGCCGCCGAGTCCGGACGTCGGCCATGACGCCGCAGAAGGCCCCGCATCCGGTGCGCTCCGGGCTCTACTCCCGCGCGTTTCTCGGACCGGCCCCTACCGCCACGCCGGGACCGGCCTCGGCTGCCACGCCGCAGTGGAGCGGAGCGATGTGCGGACTCGCCCGGGCCGCCTCCGCCGATCCGGTCGCGGTGCTGCGCGGGCGGTTTCCCGGCCTGGTGTTCTGGTTCGGCACCCGTACGCGTTCCTGGTGGGCCGTGGTACGGGTCCCGGCCGGATGGCGGCTGGTGGAGGCCGTCGACGCCGATGAGCTGACCCATGCGGTCCTGACCGCGGCGACCTGGCCGTATCCGCCTTCGGGACGGCCGGTGCGGCTCACTCCGTGCCGGTGATCGACAGGGTGCGCAGCTTCCAGCCGGCGTAGACGACGCCGAGGACCGTGACCACCACCAGCAGCGGCGCGGCGGTGCCCATGCCGACGTCGGCCTTGACGGCGGTCGCGTCGGTGAGCCGGTCGGTGACGGTGATGGCCCACTGGCGGATCGACAGGGTCTTGACGCCGGAGGCGAACCGGGAGATGAGGTTCTCCCAGACCAGCGCGTAGATCAGCCCGACCGTGACGGCGAACCGGGTCACCACCGCGATGGCCAGGAACAGGGCGCAGTACGTGATCCCGCCGACCAGCGCGCCGATCGCGAACGCGCTCGCCAGGCCGGCGGTCATCCCGGTCATGATCAGTGCGGAGACGAAGATCGGCACCACGCCGAAGACCGTGACGAGGATGACCGCGACGGCGAACTTGGTCGTGGAGATGACGGGCCGGGCGATCGGTTTGGTCATGATGTACATGATCTGGCCGTCGTCGATCTCCGGCCCGATGACGCCGGTGCCGACCAGCAGCGCGAGCAGCGGAAGCAGCGCACCGAGGCCGAACTGCTCCAGCAGCATCGCGGAGTTGTCCAGGTCGCTGTAACCGGTGGCGCGCAGGCCGACGGCCAGCAGCAGGAGCACCGCGGGCAGCAGGAACAGCAGCAGCGCCCGCCGCCGGCTGAGCATCCCGCGGAACGTGATCGAGGCGATGACTGCGTTCATCGGTCGCTCACCGAAGTCCTCATTCGCTACTCCTCATTCGCTGTGCGTCCGGCCTTCGTCGTGCCGGAGGCGCGCCGGAAGGTACCGTCCGGCCGGACACTCCGCTCACTGCGTCGGGTTCGCTCGGGTTCATGTCAGGAGGCCACCAGGTAGGAGAAGACGCTTTCGAGGGACTCGTCGGCGGGGAAGACCTCCCACAGGCGGATGCCGGCGTCGCGGGCGACCTTCGGCAGCAGCAGCGAGAACCGCTGGAAGTCGACGGCCTCGACCTCCAGCCCCCCGGAGGTGAGCTCGACGCCGCGCGTGGAGGCGTCGGCGATGAGCGCCGCGGCGAGCCGCCGGTCGTCGCTGGAGCGCACGATGAACATGTGCGGCCGGTCGGTCATCAGCCGGCGGATGGCCCGGAAGTCGCCGGAGGCTGCGTGCCGCCCGGCGACCATCACCTCGATGTGGTGCGCCAGCCGCTCGACCTCTTCGAGGATGTGCGAGCTGAACAGCACCGTGCGGCCCTCGGCGGCCATCTTGCGGATCAGGTCCATGAGCTGCAGCCGCTGGCGCGGGTCCATGCCGTTGAACGGCTCGTCGAGCAGCAGCACCGGCGGGTCGTGCACCAGCGCGGAGGCCATCTTGATCCGCTGCTTCATGCCCTTGGAGTAGGTGCCGATCAGCCGTCCGGCCGGCTCGGCCATCTCGACGAGGCTCAGCGCGCGCTCGGCGGCCGCGCCCGGCTGCGGCAGCTTGTGCAGCTTGGCCATGGCCTGGACGAACTGGCGGCCGGTGAGGTAGTCGTAGGCGGTCTCGCGTTCGGGCACCAGCCCGATGTGCCGGTAGACCGACGGGTTCTTCCAGATCGGCCGCCCGTCGATGTCGACCTGGCCGCTGGAGGGCGCGAGGAAGCCGCCCATCATGTGGATGAGGGTGGACTTGCCCGCGCCGTTCGGTCCCAGCAGCCCGGTGACGCCGGGCCCGATCGTCATCGTGACGCCGTTGACGGCGACGACGTTGCCGTACCAGCGCGACACGTCGCGAAGTTCCAGAACGCTCACTTGGTCTCCTCGGCGACGCCGTAGGGACGCGGGCGAGGCGCCGCCGCGTCGGTTCGTCCGGTCCGGGGCCGGTTCACTTCGCGCCCGCCTTCCGGAACCGCAGGTACAGGATCGCGGCCGACGCGGCGACGATCGCTGCGCAGACGAACGCGAACACCGGCCCGCCGGCGCCGGACGGCGGCGGCTCCGGAGCCGACTGCTTGGCGCCCAGCGCCCACACCTGCACCCCGTCGACGAGGTTGAACGGGGCGAACAGGCCTGCCCACCGCGCCACCGAGAACGCCGTCTGGTTCTCCGCGATGCCCTGCACGGCGGTGGTGCCCGCGGTGCTGAGCAGATAGACGGCCATGACGGCGGTCACGCCGAAGCCGCGGCGCGGCGTGAACGCGGCGACCACCAGGCCGATGCCGGCGAGCACCAGGGCGAAGATCACGCAGCCGGCGAGGGCGGCGACGTAGTGCTCGGCGTGGGTGCCCAGGTGCTTCTGCTTGGTGGCCAGCGCGCCGATGAACAGGATCGTCACCGGCGTGGCCAGCAGGATGAACAGGGCCGCGGCCATCGCGCCGTACTTGGCCAGCACATAGTCGAGGCGGCTGAGCGGGCGGGAGAAGTACAGCGGCGTGATGTGGAAGCGCAGCTCGCGGGAGGCCAGCACCGGCGCCTGCGTGGCCAGGAAGATCGCGATGAGCGGCTGCAGGTACACCGCGTACGCCGAGTACGGGATCAGCTCGAACGAGCGGCCCGGGTTGACCGAGGCGACGATCGCGACGACGGCGACGCTGATCGCGGCCGGCATCAGCATGATCGCGAACAGCAGGAACGGCATGATCTTCGCCTTGGCCGACCGCCCCAGCCCGTACGCCGCGCGCAGGTTATAGGTGAACAGCGACCGGACCGCGTACGCCCGCCCGAGCCGCGGGCCGTCGTAGTGCCGGTAGCCGATGTCGTGGATGACGCTCGTCATGCGGAGAACACCTCTTCGATGCGGTGGCGGCGGTTCTCCATGCGGATCAGCGCCAGCCCGAGGTCGGCCACGGAGTCGCGCACGGTGTCGTACGTGGCCTCGCCGGCGATGTCGACGAGCAGCAGCCGGCCGTCGGGGCGGACGCGCAGCCCGGCGCGGGTCAGGTGCTCGCCGAGGCGGTTCATGTCGTCCTCGACCTCCACCGCGAGCACGCCGCTGGCCTGCGTGAAGGCGGTGACGGCCTGGTGTCGCAGCAGGTGGCCGCCGTCGATGATGACCAGGCTGTCGGCGACCCGCTCCAGCTCGCCGAGCAGATGCGAGGTGACGAGGACGCTGATGCCGAACTGCCCGCCGATGCGCCGGATCAGGGCGAGCATGTCGTCGCGCCCGGCCGGGTCGAGGCCGTTGGTGGGCTCATCGAGGAAGACCAGCTTCGGGTCGTGCACGAGGGCCTGGGCCAGCTTGACCCGCTGCCGCATGCCGGTGGAGTAGCCGCCGATCGGCCGGTACCGCTCTTCGTACAGGCCGACGTGGCGGAGGGTGTCGGCGGCGCGCTCGCGCGCGGCGGTGGCCGGCAGGCCCGACACGCGGGCGACGTGGACGATGAACTCGGTGGCGGACAGGTCCGGCGGCAGGCAGTCGTGCTCGGGCATGTAGCCGACCAGCTCGCGGATCTTCGTCGACTCGCGGGCGATGTCGAAGC
Organism: Actinomycetota bacterium; assembly: GCA_048498315.1. Lineage (GTDB taxonomy): Bacteria > Actinomycetota > Actinomycetes > Streptosporangiales > Streptosporangiaceae > Actinoallomurus. The sequence continues at coordinate 36,269 of JBEHYF010000018.1, read as the reverse complement.
CGAGCACGCTCGCCTGCCCGGTGGTGGGTTCGAGCAGTCCCAGCAGGATTTTGATCAGCGTCGACTTGCCGGCGCCGTTGGCGCCGACGAGCCCGACGACGCCGGGCTCGATGTCGACCGTGAGCCGGTCCAGGGCGAGCACGCCGGGGAACCGCATCGACAGCCCCCGCGTGGCGATGATGGACATGCCCCGAAACCTAATGGAGTGACCGGGAACACGTCGTCACTCCGTGGCGGTAGGGCGTACCCGTCTTACGGATGAATTCGCCGCCGCCCGACCCGCACCCCGGTATGCCGTCCGGAGGCCGTCGCGCTCCCCCCACGGCGAACCGGACGCGCCCGCCCGCCGGTCCGCGGTCGCAGGGCGGGCGGACAGGCCGCCCGCAGGCCGGCCGGGCGGGCGGCCGGGCGGCTCATGGGCATGGGCGGCCGGTAGGCGCGCCGCGCGGGACCAGGGGCCTGAGCGCGGCCCGCGGGTCAGCCGGTGATCTTGGCAAGAGCTTCGAGGTCGCCGGGGGACGGCTCCCAGCCGCCCGCCGCGGCGTTGTCGCGCACCTGCTCCGGGCTCGTGGCGCCGGCGATCACCGAGGCCACCGCCGGCTGGGCGGCGAGGCCGCCGACGGCCACGTCCAGCATGGACAGGCCGCGCTGGGCGGCGAAGTCGCGGATGCCCTCGATGGCGTCCCAGTCGGCCGTCGCGTGCAGGTTCCGCTTGCTGAAGCCGAGGCGAGTGTCGCGCGGCGGTTCCTCGTCGCGCCGGAACTTGCCGGTCAGCAGGCCGTTCTCCAGCGGGTAGTACGGCAGGATCCCGACGCCGTACGCCAGGCAGGCCGGCACCAGCTCGGCCTCCGGCGCGCGGTGCAGCAGGTTGTAGTGGTTCTGCGCGCTCACGAAACGCGTGCCGCCGGACGCCTTCGCCACGTACTCGGCCTCGACGACCTGCCATCCGGCGAAGTTCGACGAGCCGATGTAGCGGACCTTGCCCTCTTTCACCAGCTCGTCGAGGGCGGCGAGGGTCTCCTCGATGGGGGTGACGCCGTCCGGCGCGTGGTACTGGTACAGGTCGATGTGGTCGGTCCCGAGCCGCCGCAGCGACGCCTCGACCGCCCGCCGGACGTACCGCCGGGAGCCGCGCGCGCCGAAGTCGGGGCCGTTCGCGCCGCGCATGTCCATGCCGAACTTCGTCGCGAGGATCACCTCATCGCGGTGGCCGGCCAGGCAGCGGCCGAGGATCTCCTCCGACAGGCCGGGACGCCCGCCGTAGACGTCGGCGACGTCGAACAGCGTGATCCCGGCGTCGAGCGCGGCGTTCACGACGGCCTGCGCGCCTTCCAGCGTCTCGGTGCGGGTGCCGGGCCGGCCGAGGTTGTTGCAGCCCAGGCCGACGACGGAGACGACGAGGCCGGAGTCGCCCAGGGTTCGGTATCGCATGTCCGCCATGATCCCGACCTTAGCCGTGCGCGTCCCCACTCTCCGGGGGTCACCGGAGGAGACGGGTTCTGGTAAGTACACCTGTGATAAGTACAGTAGAAGTAACCACACTTACCTTAGGATGGTGCCGTGGCGGAACTGCCGAAGCCGCAGCGGATCTTCGATCGCTCCTTCGAATGGTCCTCGCTTTCGCGTTTCGTCACGTCGCGGAGCCCATATGCCCGTCTTGGCGTGCTCAGCGGCCGCCGCCGGCAGGGCAAGACCTACCTGCTGCGAGCACTGGCCGAGGCTGCGGGCGGTTTCTACTTCACCGCGGCCGAGGCGACGGCGGCCGACTCCCTCCGCGAGTTCGGCATGGCTCTCGCCGAACACTCCGGCGGACGGGCACCATACGCGCTGCGCGACTGGGACCATGCCGTCCGCGTGCTGGGGGAGACGGCCGGGTCCGGGCTGGCGATCATTGATGAGGTCCCGTACCTCATCAAGGCGGACCCGTCCCTGCCGTCGGTGTTCCAGCGATACCTTGATGAGCAGGCGTCCCGGCCGGATGATTCCGGCCCGCGGCTGCTGCTCTGCGGGTCGGCGATGTCGATGATGGGACGGCTGCTCGCGGCGAACGCGCCGCTGCGCGGCCGGGCGAGCCTTGAGCTGATCGTCAGCCCGTTCGACTACCGCACCGCCGCCGAGTTCTGGGGGATCGACGATCCCAAGCTCGCCGTCCTCGTCCACGCGATCGTCGGCGGCACTCCCGCCTACCGCCAGGAGTTCGTCGGGGGAGACGCGCCTGGGTCGCTCGCGGACTTCGACGACTGGGTGATCCGCACCGTGCTCAACCCGGCCGTCCCGCTCTTCCGTGAGGGCCGGTACCTGCTGGCCGAGGAGACCGACATCCGTGATCCGGGGCTGTACAACTCCGTGCTGGGCGCCATCGCGGCCGGCAACGCAACGCGCGGGGGCATCGCGAACTACGTGGGTCGCAAGTCGTCGGAGCTGGTCCATCCGCTCAACGTGCTGGAGGACGCCGGCCTGATCACCCGGGAGGCCGACCCCTTCCACGCCCGGCGGTCCTACTACCGCATCGCCGAGCCGCTCATCGTCTTCTACGAGGCGGTCATGCGCCGTACCTGGACGCAGCTCGAACAGCGCCAGGCCGCGCGGGCATGGCGGCGCAGCGGATCCACGTTCCTCGCCCAGGTCGTCGGGCCGCATTTCGAGGGCCTGTGCCGGGCATGGGCGTCGCGGGTTGACGAGGACGTCTTCGGTGACCTTCCGGGCGAGGTCGCCGCGGCGACCGTCGCGGATCCGGCGGCGAAGACGCAGATCGAGATCGACGTCGCAGTGCTCGCGGCGTCGTCGGAACGGCGGATCCTGTCCCTCGGCGAGGCCAAGTGGGGCGTCACGATGGGAGTGCGGCACCTCGACCGGCTGCGCCGCGCCCGAGACCTCCTGTCCGTACGCGGCTATGACACGACCGGAGCGTGGCTCGCCTGCTACTCGGGCTCCGGCTTCGACCACGAGCTCCGCGCCGCGGCCGGCCGCGACCGCGTCCTCCTCGTCGACCTGGCCCGGCTGTACGCGGACTGAGTCGAATGGATGGCCGGGTTCAAGCCTCCGCCCGGCTCCGATCCTCCGGGGCACGGCCGCCGCTGACCAGGGAGGTGGCCGGACCTGGAGTGCCGCTCTCGTGGTCGATCTCGAACCAGACGAGAAGGCGGGCGTCGGGCAGGCGGTCGAAGCCCCAGTCGCGGGCGAGCGTCCGCATGATCGGCAGGCCGCGACCACGTTCGCCGGACGGGTCGTCGACGTAATGCGGGACCGCGCCGCCCCCCGCGTCGACGACCTCGACCCGGATCCGGCCATGGCGGGCGTGCACGCTGACCGTGATCTCCTCGCCACCGCCGTACCGGACGCCGTTCGTGAACGCTTCTGACAGCAGCAGCACGGCGTCGTCGCACCCCGGATGCGCGGCACCGAGTCGGCCGGCGAGCCAGCGCCGCGCCTCGCCCACCACGCCGGGCGCTGCCGGGAACACCGTCGTGCCGAGGTGGATCCCCGCCACCCGCTCCCCGAGCGGCTGATCGTTCTCGGTTGCGCTGCGCGCCCAGGCGCGGATTCTCCCGTTCATGCGCACAGAATGTCGCCGGGGGATTACTCTCGGACGCGGAAAAGCGCTCCACCTGGAGATCGAACGCTCCATCTGCTTGGAGTCCCCCGTGAGCACCGAGCCGATCGACCCGAAGTCCTCCGCCCGGGCCTTCTACGCCGCCCAGCTCAAGCGGCTGCGCACCGAGGCGAAACTGACCCAGCCCGAGCTGGGTTCGCACCCGGCCGTCATGGTGTCCGGCAAGCTCACCGGCCACGTCGAGAACTGCTACCGCCCGCCGACCCGCCGCCTCTCCCAGGGCCTCGACCGCGCCTTCGGCCTCACCGACTTCTTCGAGGGCCTGTACGCCGCCATCAAACGCGAGTCCGGCCCCACGTCCAGCTTCTGGGATTACGAGGAGTACGAGGGGCTCGCTTCGTCGATCAAGTGCTACGAAAATTTCGTGGTGACGGGTCTTCTTCAGATCTGATGGATCAGGCGGTCGTCCGTCGCGTGGTCGGTGGGCGAGACGTGATGCGCCGGCAATTGGAGCATCTACTCAACGTCATGCGAGAGCCCAATGTGACGATCCGCATCGTGCCTGACGAAGCTCCCATCTATCCGTCTGGGTCGCTGGTGCTCCTCGACTTTCCCGACCGCCCCCGGTCGCATACGTGGAAGGAGCCGGTGGACACGGACAGATCGTCGAGGAGAGGGTGCCGGTCGGCAGACTCGACGTACTCTTCGATCAGATAGGAGCTGTGGCTCTCCCGGTCGCTGATTCGGAGAAGCTGGTTTCCGTGGGTGCCAAGCCTGCGGCGGCAGCGCGTTCGCGGGCCATCGCGACGACGCGTTCCAACGCGATCGGGGGGCGCGGACGGCCTGCTCGTCGGCCTTGAAAGCGGCGGCGGGTACCAGCGACTGGCGGTCGGCCAGGAGGCGGATCAGGTCGGCGTCGATGGCGTCGATGCGGGCGCGGACCTCGAAGAGCGACTTCGGCTCGGCCATCCGTTGATCATTCCACGGTGCCGGCCGGCCATCGCCCTGTCGGGCCAGGTCCGCGGACGTGATGGGAGTACGTGGACGATCGGACGTTCAGCCGTCGGCCATGGCGGCGAGGGCGGTGACGGTGCGCCAGTTCCGCATCGTGCCCGGAACCGTCAGACGGCGGCCCACGGTGCGCGGGAGCTTGGCGCGGCCGAAGCCGTTCGGGAGGGAGAAGTAGATCTCCCGGTCGCCCGGGTGCATGGCCTCCGGGGCGAACGCGTCGCCGTCGAAGCCGTCGAGCCAGCCGTTCGCCGGGCGCGCGTACAGGAACAGCACGCCGAAGCGGGACGGGTCGCCGACCTCCAGCGGGTTGGCGTCGATGACCGCGCGCAGCTCGTCCGCCGTGCGCACCATCACCTCCGTGGGCAGGCCGAGGTCGCCGGCGAGCCGTTCCTCGACCCGCGCGGAGACCTCGTCCGGCGTCTCGTCGGCGGTGAACACGGCGTTGCCGCTCTGCAGGTAGGTCTCGACGTCGGCGTAGCCGAGGCCGGACAGCAACTCGTGCAGCACGGGCATGGAGATCTTGCCGTACGAGCCGAGGTTCACGGCACGGAGCAGGGCGACATGTCGGGCCATGCCTGCAGGTCTACCGCACCACGCGGGTGCCGGGCAGTCCTGCTGGGCTCGTCCGGTGGGGAGGAACTTCTCCGCCTGGCGGGACGCCGCCGAGCGCAGGCGGCCGGCTCGCGCTCGGTCGGGCCCGGGGTGCGCGGCCGGGTCGGCGCGTGGCGCCGGCGCCTGTGCGCGGGCACCCGGAGCCGGTCGAGCCGCGGGGACTACTCCACGGTTACGGACTTGGCGAGGTTCCTGGGCTGGTCGACGTCGTGGCCGCGGGCGGTGGCCAGCTCACAGGCGAACACCTGGAGCGGCACGGTCGCCACCAGCGGCTGGAGCAGCGTCGGCACGGCCGGTACCCGGATCAGCGTGTCGGCGTACGGCTCGACGGTGTCGTCGCCCTCCTCGGCGATGACGATCGTGCGGGCGCCGCGGGCGCGGATCTCCTGGATGTTCGAGACGATCTTGTCGTGCAGGATCGGGCGGGCGCGCGGCGGCACGACCACGACGACCGGCAGGTCCTGCTCGATGAGCGCGATCGGGCCGTGCTTGAGCTCGCCGGCCGCGAAGCCCTCGGCGTGCATGTAGGCGAGCTCCTTGAGCTTGAGCGCGCCCTCCAGGGCCACCGGGAAGCCGACGTGCCGGCCGAGGAAAAGCACGCAGCGTTCGTTCGCCAGCGACCGGGCCAGCTCGCGTACGTGGTCGACCGTGCCGAGGACCCGCTCCACCTTCTCCGGCATCGTGGCGAGGAGCTGCACCATCGCGAACACCTCGTCGCCCCACTTGGTGCCGCGCACCTGGGCGAGGTAGAGGGCGATGAGGTAGACGGCGACGAGCTGAGTCAGGAACGCCTTGGTGGAGGCGACCGCGATCTCCGGGCCGGCGTGGGTGTACAGCACGCCGTCGCACTCGCGTGGGATGGTCGAGCCGTTGACGTTGCAGATGCCGAGCACGCTGGCGCGCTGCTCGCGGGCGTGCCGCACCGCCATCAGCGTGTCCATCGTCTCGCCGGACTGCGAGATCGCGATGACCAGGGTCGAGCGGGTGAGGATCGGGTCGCGGTAGCGGAACTCGCTGGCCAGCTCAACCTCGCAGGGGAGCTGGGCCCAGTGCTCGATGGCGTACTTGGCGATCATCCCGGCGTGGTACGCGGTGCCGCACGCCACGATGATGATCTTGTCGACGTCGCGGAGTTGCTGGTCGGACAGGCGCATCTCGTCGAGCTTCAGCCGCCCGTCCGAGCCCACGCGGCCCAGCAGCGTGTCGGCGACGGCGCGCGGCTGCTCGGCGATCTCCTTGAGCATGAAGTAGTCATGGCCGCCCTTCTCGGCGGCGGACACGTCCCAGTCGACGTGATACTCCTTCACGGCGGCCGGGGCGCCGTCGAAGTCGGTGACCGTCACGCCGGACGGGCGTACCTCGACGACCTGGTCCTGGCCGAGCTCGATCGCGTCGCGGGTGTGCGCGATGAACGCGGCGACGTCGCTGGCGAGGAAGTTCTCGCCGTCCCCGACGCCGACCACGAGCGGGGAGTTGCGGCGGGCCCCGACGACCACGTCGGGCTCGCTCGCGTGCACGGCGACCAGCGTGAAGGCGCCCTCCAGCCGCCGGCAGACCCGGAGCATCGCCTCGGTGAGGGCCGCGCCGGCGGCCACCTCCTCCTCCAGGAGGTGCGCGACCGCCTCCGTGTCGGTGTCGGAGAACAGCTCGTGGCCGCGCTCCTCGAGCCCGGCGCGCAGCGCGGCGAAGTTCTCGATGATGCCGTTGTGCACGACCGCGACCGCGCCGGTGCAGTCGACGTGCGGGTGGGCGTTGCGGTCGTTCGGCGGGCCGTGGGTGGCCCAGCGGGTGTGGCCGATGCCGGTGTGGCCGGGTGGCGGCGTGCTCTCGGCCAGCGCCTCGCGCAGGTTGGCCAGCTTGCCGGCCCGCTTGGTGACCGTCAGCTTCCCGTCGGCCAGGACGGCCGCCCCGGCCGAGTCGTACCCTCGATATTCGAGCCTGGCCAGCCCGTCGACGACGACGTCGAGGGCCGGCCGCGAGCCGGCGTAACCCACGATTCCGCACATGCGGGCCAGCGTAACGGCTCGCGGTGCCCGGTAGCCCGGTGAGGCCCGAACGGCGACCTTCCAGGGATGATTACAACCACAAATCGCCCAAATACTCTTCGATAGCACTAAAGTGCTGCCCCATGATCGTTGACGGTGAGGACGCGCCGAGTCCGTACGTCGAGCTGGACCGCGACGCCTGGCGCGCGCTGCGGGCCGGGACACCGCTGTCCCTCACCCCCGGTGAGCTGGACGCCCTGCGCGGGCTGAGCGACCCGATCGACATCGGCGAGGTCGAGGACGTCTACCTGCCGCTGGCCCGCCTGATCGGCCTGTTCGCCGCCGCCGACGCGCGGTTGCGCGACACCGTCGGCACCTTCCTCGGGCACCCGGTGGCGCCCACGCCGTTCGTCATCGGCATCGCCGGCAGCGTCGCCGTCGGCAAGTCGACCGTGGCGCGGCTGCTGCGCACGCTGCTGGCCCGCGCCCCCGAGCACCCGCACGTCGAGCTGGTCGCCACCGACGGGTTCCTGTACCCGAACGCGGTCCTCGCCGAGCGCGGGCTGATGGACCGCAAGGGCTTCCCCGAGTCGTACGACCGGCGGGCGCTGCTGCGGTTCGTCTCGTCGATGAAGGCCGGCGCCGAGGAGATGGCGGTGCCGGTCTACAACCCGCTGATCTACGACGTCGTGCCGGACGCGCGGCAGGTCATACGCCGCCCCGACATCCTCATCGTCGAGGGCCTGAACGTGCTGCAGACCGCCCGGCCCGGCAGCCTGGCGCTGTCGGACCTGTTCGACTTCTCCATCTACGTCGATGCGCGGGTCAACGACATCCGCCAGTGGTACATCGACCGGTTCTTCGCCCTGCGCCGCACCGTGTTCACCGATGAGCGCTCCTACTTCCACCCGTACGCCCGGGTGGACGAGGACGAGGCGGCGGCGTACGCGGAACGGCTCTGGCGGGAGATCAACGAGGTCAACCTCGTCGCCAACATCCTGCCGACCCGCGCCCGCGCCACACTCGTCCTCCACAAGGACCACGACCACCGCGTGAGCCGCGTGCGCCTCCGCCGCATCTGACCGGCCCGTCGTGCGTCCCGCCCGCTTGCGGCGGATCTGCGTGATCTCCGGTATGCGCTGCACCGCCGGCACCGGCCGCGAGCCGTCGGGCCGTGGTACGGGCGCCCCGATGGCATGGACGGACCGGCTCCGCACCGCCGTCCTGCCGGGCCACGCCGCTGTCCTGCCGGGCCCGCACGGCCGCCTGGGCCGGGCCGGACGGACCGGCGGCCGGACCCGCGCGGCGGGCCGCGCCGCGCCGCGGACGGGGACGCCGGGCGGCCCCTGACCTGGCCCGGCATCCCGATCAGCGGGCGCGGCGTACGAGGGACAGGGAACAGGCGCCGGCCGGCAGCGCCGTCGCGGCCAGGGCGGCGCACGTGACGACCAGGGCGTGGCCGGTCGGCGGCGCCACGCTCAGGAACAGCGTCCCGAACGTCGCCACGCCCACGACCTGCCCGAGCTGGTTCATCATGACGAGCAGCCCGCTCGCGTCGGCCGCGTCCGCGACCGGCACCCGCGCGAGCGAGAAGGTGAGCAGCGGGCTGAACGCCGCGCCCAGCCCGAGCCCGGTCAGGCCCATCGCGACCTCCAGCCCCGCGCCGCCGGCGTCGAACGCCGCCAGACCGAGGTAGCCGAGAGCGGCGGCCACGAACGCGACCGGGATCACCGGGCGGTGCCAGCGGTCCGGCAGCCGCCGCCAGTTCAGGCCGGCCAGGGCGAACCCGCCGGCGCCCGGGATGAAGCTCAGGCCGGCCCGCAGCGGGCCCTCGCCGAGCCCGCCCTGCAGGTGCAGGGCCAGGCTGAACAGGAAGCCGCCGAACGTCGTCATGCAGACGAAGATGCTGATGACGCCGGTGAGGACGCCGGGCGTGCGCAGCAGCCGCGCGGGCACCAGCGGGGCGGCCGCCCGGCGCTGCACCGCCACGAAGGCCGCGAACACGACGGCGCTCGCGCCGAGCATGACCCATCCCCAGCCCGGCCAGCCCTCCTCGTGCCCGAGCACCAGCGGCACGACGAACAGCAGCACGGCCGCGGACAGCGTGACGACGCCGAGCGGGTCGAGCCCGCGCCCGCGTTCGCCGCGGTCGCCCGGCAGGCACCGCGGCCCGACGGCCAGCAGCACCACGCCGATCGGCACGTTCACGAGGAACACGGGGCGCCAGGCGGTGCCCCACAGGTCGGCGCTGACCAGCGCCCCGCCGACGACCTGGCCGACGACCGCCCCACCGGACAGCACCGCCGAGTAGACGCCGAACGCGCGCACCCGTTCCGCGCCGGCGAAGTTCCGCTGGATCAGGCTCATCACCTGCGGCACCATCAGCGCCGCGCCCGACCCCTGGACGAACCGGAAGCCGATCAGCAGGGCCGTCGTGCTCGCCAGGCCGCAGGCCAGCGACGCGGCCGTGAACGCGGCCAGCCCGCCGAGGAACGCGCGGCGGTGGCCGACGATGTCGCCGACCCGCGCGCCGGTGATCAGCAGCATGGCGTAGGCGATGGTGTAACCGGCGACGACGAGCTGAAGACCGGCACCGGAGGCGTGGAGGCCGGTACGGATGGTCGGGGCGGCGACGTTCACCACAGAGACGTCGAGCACCGCCATGAACTGGCCGATCAGGGTGATCGCCAGCAGCCGGCCACGGCGGACCGGGGTACGCGCCCGTGGCGCGTCGAGAGTGATCTGGGCCATGCCCGAGAGCGTGCGGCCGGGCCGGTACGGGTGGTGAGAGCCCGCTGATACTGGTGTCGACAGCACCTGGCAGGCCGCGGAGACACCCGCGACGATGGGACACGTGAGCGTGACGACCACCCGACGCAGGCGCACCGAGCTGGCCGCGTTCCTGCGCAGCCGCCGCGAGCGCATCACGCCGGCCGACGTGGGCATCCCCGGCGGCCTGCGGCGGCGCACGCCCGGCCTGCGCCGCGAGGAGGTCGCCCAGCTCGCCGGGGTCGGCGTCACCTGGTACACGTGGCTGGAGCAGGGGCGGCCGATCAACGTGAGCGCCCAGGTGCTCGACGCGATCGCCCGTACGCTGCGCCTCGACCAGGCCGAGCGGGAACACCTGTACCGCCTCGCCGACGTGCCGGAGGTGGCCGTCCCGCGCGTCCACGACCGCCTCGAACCCGAGGTGCAGACCGTCCTCGACGGCCTGACCGAGATGCCGGCCGCCGTGCTGAACAGCCGCTATGACGTCCTCGCCTGGAACGCGATGTACGAGGCGCTGTGGCCCACGGTGACCGAGGAGGCGGAGTGCGGCGGCCGCAACCTGCTGTGGGCGTCGTTCATGACGCCGGCGTGCTGCAGTTCGTTCGTCAACCGCGACACCGAACTGCCGCAGATGGTGGCCAACTTCCGCGCGGCGTTCGGGCGGCACCTCGGCGAACCGGCGTGGACCGAGCTGATCCAGCGCCTGTCGGAGGCGAGCCCGGAGTTCGCCGAGCTGTGGGCGGCGCATGACGTCGCCGCGCCCAGCACCCGCGTGAAGGTCTTCCGGCACGCCTCAGCGGGCGAGGTGCGGCTGTCGGTCGTCAGCTTCGCCATCACCGCGACACCGGAGACCCGCATGGCGGTGTACACGCCGGTGGACGAGGAGAGCCGTGCGCACCTGCGCTGGCTCCTCGACCACCCCGGCGCGCCCGCCGTCGACCACACGCACTGACCGCCGGTCCGCCCTGGGCGACCCGCGACCGGGCGGGAGATCTGGTGGTGCGGCCCGATCGCACGCGAAACTGCCGCCGCGGGTGTGATCGTGCAGGCCGTTGCCGGTGGGGAGGGGACTTCGTGTGGGGAGGGCGCCCGGGGGCGTCGGCGCGCTGCCGAGGGGCACGGCGGCGGGCGCCCGGACGGCCCCTGCCGTGGCCGTCCGGGCCACCTCAGGGCCTACCGCCATCGGGTCGGCACCCGGCCGGGTTGGCCGCCGGCCGGCGGGAACGGCCGACCGGCGCCCGCCGGCCGGCGTCCCGCGACCGGTAGGGGCGCGGACGGTTAACCTGGGCGCGTGATCGTCGGAGTAGGGATCGACGTCGTGGACGTCGCCCGGTTCACCGCGTCGCTGGAACGCACGCCGGCGCTGGCCCACCGGCTGTTCACCGAGGCCGAGCGCCGGGCCGGCCCCCGGTCCCTGGCCGCGCGGTTCGCGGCGAAGGAAGCGCTGGCCAAGGCCATCGGCGCGCCGCGCGGCCTGCGCTGGACCGACGCCGAGGTGCGCAGCGCCGCCGACGGCCGCCCGAGCCTGCACGTCGACGGGACGGTCGCCGCCGCGGCCGCACGCCTCGGCGTCACGACGTGGCACATCTCGCTCAGTCACGACGGCGGCGTGGCCGTCGCCGTGGTGCTGGCAGAGCGGCGCGGGTAGAGCGGTACCGGGCGGACTGCGGATGAGCGGGAGGCGAGCGTGATGCGGTACGCGCACGAGGTCGGGAAGGTCCGCGCCGCCGAGGGCGAGCTGATGGCCCGGCTGCCCGAAGGCACCCTCATGCGGCGCGCGGCGGCGGGGCTGGCCGCCACCTGCGCGCGGCTGCTGCGCGGGGAGCCGGGCGCCGGCGGCGGGGCCGGCGTGTACGGCGCGCGGATCGTGCTCCTCGTCGGCAGCGGCGACAACGGCGGCGACGCGCTCTACGCGGGAGCCGCCCTGGCGAACCGCGGCGCGCGGGTGACCGCGATCCTCGCCGGGTCGCGCACGCACGAGGCCGGGCTGGCCGCGCTGCGCGCCGCCGGCGGGCGCGCCGTCCCCGCCACCGGCGACCCCGCGGGCGGTACCGGCGGTGCCCACGGCGGCGCGGGAGCTGCGGGCGGGAGCAGGGCGTCCACGGCGGCCGGGCGCGCCGCCGACCCTGCCAGGGAGATCGCCGAGGCCGACCTGATCATCGACGGCATGCTCGGCATCGGCGGCCGGGGCGGGCTGCGGAAGCCGTACGCCACGCTCGCCGAGCAGGCCGCGGCGAGCCGGGCCGTCGTGGTCGCCTGCGACCTGCCGAGCGGCATCGACGCGAGCACCGGCCAGGTCGAGGGCACGGCCGTGCGGGCGGACCTGACGGTCACCTTCGGAACGTACAAGCCGGGCCTGCTCGTCGACCCCGGCGCGACGCACGCCGGCGTGGTCGAGCTGGTCGACATCGGCCTCGGCCCGTACCTGCCCGACCCGGACGTGTGCGCGCCGCGCTCCGACGACATCGCCGCCGCGCTGCCCCGCCCGACCGGCGAGTCGGACAAGTACCGCCGGGGCGTGCTCGGCGTGCTCGCCGGCGGCGAGCGGTTCACCGGGGCGGCCGTGCTGGCCGTCGGCGGTGCGGTGCAGGGCGGCGCCGGCATGGTGCGGTTCGCCTCGTCGCAGCACCCGGTCGAGCTGGTGCGGCACCGCTGGCCGGAGGCCGTCACGACCGTCATCGGCGACTCGATCAAGGACGTCGGGCGGGTGCAGGCGTGGGTGGCCGGCCCCGGCCTGGGCACCGACGAGCGGGCCGAGGCGCTGCTCGCGGAGGTGCTCGCCACCGACGTGCCGGTGCTGGTCGACGCGGACGGCCTGACGATCCTTGCCCGCCGCCGCGACCTGCTGTGGCGGGGTGCCCCGACCGTGCTCACCCCGCACGCGGGGGAGCTGGCCCGGCTGCTGGGCACCGACCCGGGCGAGGTCGAGGCCCGGCGGCTGGAGCACGCCCGCCGCGCCGCCGACGAACTCGTGTCGACCGTGCTGCTCAAGGGCTCCACCACGGTGATCGCCGAGGCCGAGCGACCCGTGCGGGTGAACCCGACCGGAACGCCGTGGCTGGCCACCGCGGGCAGCGGCGACGTGCTGTCCGGGCTGATCGGGGCACTGCTCGCGGGCGGCATGGCGCCGATCGACGCGGCGGCCGCGGGCGCGTACCTGCACGGCCTGGCCGCGCGGCTGTCCGCCGACCCGAACGGCGAGGGCGCCGCCCCGATCAGCGCATACGACGTCATCGACGCGCTCCCGTCCGCCTTCCGCACCGTCTCGGCCTGACGGGATCCCGGATGCGGACCGCCACGAGCGCGCCGAAGCGGCAGGCCGGCGTGCCGCCGTGGCGACGATGGCGGAAGCCGTGGTCGCGGGCTGAGACACTGAACGTCATGAAGGTCCCCGCGACTGCGTACATCGATCTCGCCGCCATCCGCCACAATGTCGGCCTGCTCCGCGACCGCGCCGCGGGCGCCGAGCTCATGGTGGTCGTGAAGGCCGACGGGTACGGCCACGGCATCGTCCCGGCCGCGCACGCGGCGATCGCCGGCGGCGCGACGTGGCTGGGCGTGGCCTCGATCGCCGAGGCCATGACGCTACGGCACGCTTACGTCGAGGTGCCGGTGCTGTGCTGGCTGTACGCGCCCGGCGAGCCGTTCCACGAGGCGATCGTCGCCGACGTCGACCTGTCGGCGGGCTCGGTTCGGCTGGTCGAGGAGATCGCGCGGGCGGCGGTGCGGGCGGGGCGCACGGCGCGGCTGCACCTGAAGGCCGACACGGGGCTGTCCCGCAACGGCGCGACGATGACCGACTGGCCCGCGGTCGTGGACGCCGCGCTGCGCGCCCAGGCGGAGGGGCACGTCCGGGTGGTGGGCCTGTGGTCGCACATGGCGTGCGCCGACGAACCGGGCCACCCGTCGATCGGCGCGCAGCTACGGGTGTTCGACGAGGCGGTCGAGCTGGCCGAGAAGGCCGGCGTGCGGCCGGAGATGCGGCACCTGGCCAACTCCGCGGCGACGCTGACGCTGCCCGAGGCCCGCTACGACATGGTCCGCCCCGGGATCGCCGCGTACGGCCTCAACCCTATCCCGGGGCACCCGTCCGACGAGCCGGACTTCGGGCTGCGCCCGGCGATGACGCTCACCGGGCGGCTGGTCGTCACCAAGCGGGTCGGGCCGGGCACCGGCGTGTCGTACGGGCACCGCTACACGACCGAGCGGGAGACGACGCTGGGCCTTGTGCCGCTCGGGTACGCCGACGGGATCCCGCGCGCGGGCTCCAACCTGCTGGAGGTCTGGGTGGCCGGGAAGCGGCGCCGTATCGCCGGCACGGTCTGCATGGACCAGTTCGTCATCGACGTCGGCGACGACGCGATCGACGCCGGGGACGAGGTGATCCTCTTCGGGCCGGGCGACCACGGCGAGCCCACCGCGCAGCGATGGGCCGAGCTGCTCGGCACGATCTCCTACGAGATCGTCACCCGCATCGGCGCCCGCGTGCCGCGTGCCTACGCTGAGGGACCGCGATGAACAAGAAGCGAGCCGGACTCATCGGCGCGGCTATCGGCACGGTCGGCGCGGTGGGCGTGGGCGCCGCCGTCGCCGCGCGGCGGTACGCGGTCGGCCGGGCGAGGCTGCGGCCCGACCCCGACGCGGGCGAGCCGTTCGGCGAGCTGCGCGGGCGGCCGACCACCGTCATGGCCGCCGACGGGGTGCCGCTGCACGTCGAGATCGACGGGCCGGACGACGCGCCGCTCACCGTCGTGTTCTGCCACGGCTACTGCCTGACCCAGGATTCGTGGCACTACCAGCGGCGCGACCTGGGCCGCCGCGGCGACGTGCGCATGGTGTTCTGGGACCAGCGCAGCCACGGGCGCTCGGGCCGCAGCGACCTGGCGCACGCCACCATCGACCAGTGCGGCGACGACCTGCTGGCGGTGCTGGAGGCCACGACCGGGCCCGGCGACGCGGTGCTACTGGCCGGCCACTCGATGGGCGGCATGACGATCATGGCGCTCGCCGACCGGCACCCGGAGCTGTTCGAGAGCGGCCGGATCGCGGGCGTCGCGCTGATCAACACGTCGTCGGGCGAGCTGGGCGAGCTGACGCTCGGCCTGCCGATGGCGTTCGGCAAGGTGTTCAAGGCGGCGGCGCCGCACATCGTGAACGGCCTGAGCCGGCGGGCCGCCCTGGTCGAGCGGGGCCGCCGCGTGGGCGCCGACATCGCGTTCGTCATCACGCGCCGCATCGCGTTCGCCGACAAGAGCGTCAGCCCGGCCGTCGTCGCCTTCCTGGAGCGCATGATCCAGGCGACCCCGATCGACGTGATCGCGGAGTTCTACCCGACGCTGGTCGCGCACGACAAGCCGGGGTCGCTGGACGTGCTCCGGCGGGTGCCGGGCCTGGTCGTGGTCGGCGACGCCGACCGCCTGACCCCGCCCGCGCACGGACGCGCCATCGCGGCGGCGCTGCCCGACGCCGAGTTGGTCGAGGTCGCCGACGGCGGCCACGTCGTCATGCTCGAACATCCCGTCACGGTCACCGAGGCGCTGGTCCGGCTCATCGACCGGATCCGCCCGGCCGCGGTCGAACGGTCCGCATGAGCGCCGCGGGAGGATGTCCGTATGGGGGCGGGCCCGTGCGGTCCGATACGGCGAAGGGGGGTGGATGACCCGTTGGGCACCGGCCAGGAGCAGCATCAGGGACGCCCGCCGTTGCGGGTGCCGACCGACGACGACATGCGCGAGCTGGGCCGTCGGCTGGCCGGGGTACTTCGCGCCGGCGACCTCGTTGTGCTGTCCGGCCCGCTCGGGGCGGGCAAGACCACGCTCACGCAGGGGATCGGCGAGGGCCTGAAGGTCCGCGGGCCGATCACCTCGCCGACGTTCGTGATCGCCCGGGTGCATCCGTCGCTGTCGGGAGGGCCCGCGCTCGTGCATGCCGACGCCTACCGGCTGGGCGGAATCGACGAGGTCGACGATCTCGACCTCGACCTGCGCGACGCCGTCACGGTGGTCGAGTGGGGCGAGGGAATGGTCGAGTCGCTGTCGGAAGACCGCTTGGAGATCGCCATCGATCGCCGGGAGAGCGAGGAGCGCATGGTACGGATCGCCGGGGTGGGGCCACGCTGGTCGGATGTTCCGCTGCACAAAGTGGGGTGAATTCTTACGATTCGCGGCTAATTTCGCCCTTTGAACGTTCCATTGGGGAGACGGACGCAGACGAAAAGGTGATCTTGCCGTACCCTCACGCTTGAAACTCGGCTCCCTGCCGTCACAGGGAGTTCTGGATCGAGGGGGAGAGGTCCGATGAGTGGTCATCGTCGTGCCGCCCGCCCCGTCCGGCGCCGTGGGCGCGTCTGGGCCGCCGGAGGAGCGCTCGCGGTCGTCGCCGCGATCTGCGTCATCGCCACCGCGCTCGCCTTCCGCGCCGGCCGCAGCGACTCCGAGACCCCGTCCGCCGCAGCCGCAGGAGTGCAGAACTCCCCGATGAACTCCGGGGAGGGCCCCGAGCGCGACGCCGTCCCCGACGCCTGCACGACGCTCAGCCCGGCCATCGCCGCGTCCCTCGCGCCCGGCGCCGACCGCACGGAGATGAGCCAGGCCGCCCAGTCCGACACGCACAGCGAGTGCGCCTGGAGCGACTACGGGGTGACCAGCAGCCGCCAGCTCACCGTCGAGCTGCGCGCCATCGCCGCCCAGGGCGCCACGTCGGCGACCGGCGTCGCGGTGCAGACGTTCGCCGACGAGTGGCAGGCCGACCGCAGAGGCCGCGACCTCGCCGACACGGCCAGCGTCCGCGACAGCCGCGGCGTCAGCGGCGTCGGAGAGCAGGCCTACGTCGTCTACACCGTCGACACCCACGACCAGATCGGCGAGGCCGTCGCCAACGCCCGGCTGGCGAACGTGCTGGTCACCGTGCACTACTCCGGTGGCGACGACCGCGACACCAAGGGCCGTCCGCTGTCGTCCTCCGCCGCCACCAACGGCGCGCTGTCCGCCGCCCGCGACATCATCGCCAAGCTCGAGTCCCACTCCTGATCTCCCCGCTGCGATCCCCGGTCCCGATCGAGCAGGGTGGCCGGCGCGCTACGCTGGCAAGTCGTGCTGGTCCTGGCTCTTGACACCGCCACGGCCGCGGTCACGGTCGCGCTCGGCGAGCGGCCCGCCGGCGGCGGCTTCCGGCTGCGCGCCGAGTCCAACGCCGTCGACCGGCGGCGCCACGCCGAGGTGCTCGCGCCCGCGATCGCGGCCGTCCTCGATGAGGCCGGCGTGGACCGCGGCGACCTGTCGGCGATCGCGGCCGGCGTCGGCCCCGGCCCGTACACCGGGTTGCGCGTCGGCCTGGCCACCGCCCGCGCCCTCGGCTCCGTCCTCGGCATCCCCGTGCACGGCGTGTGCACCCTCGACATCCTCGCCTGGCGGTCGGGCCGCACCGAGCCCTTCGTCGTCGCCACCGACGCCCGGCGCAAGGAGGTCTTCTGGGCGCGGTACGACTCGGCGCGTGTCCGGGCCGCCGGCCCGTCCGTCGGCAAGCCCGCCGACGCGGCCGAGCCGGGCCTGCCGGTCATCGGCGAGGGCGGCCTGCTGTACGCCGACACGCTCGCCGGCCAGGAGCCCGCGCTGCCGTCGGCCGCTGCGCTCGCCGAGATCGTGATCACGCGCCTCGACGGCGGCGCCGGCCCGGAGCTGCTGCCGCCCGTTCCGCTGTACCTGCGCAAGCCCGACGCCCGCGAGCCCGGTCCGCGCAAGCGGGTGACGCCGGCATGATGGTCCGGCGGCTGACCCTCGACGACCTGCCCGCCGTGCTGGAGCTGGAGAAGCTGCTGTTCCCCGACGACGCGTGGTCGGAGGCCACCTACCGCGCCGAGCTCACCGAGTCCGGCGGCACCCGCCACTACGTCGCGATCGACGGCGACGACGGGCGGATCGCCGGGTGGGCCGGCCTGGCCTGCGCCGGCGGGCAGGCCGACGTGCTCACCATCGGCGTGCGGCCCGAGATGCAGGGCCACGGCCTGGGCGCCCGCCTGCTGACCGAACTGCTCGACGAGGCCGCGGCGCGCGGCTGCACCGAGGTCTTCCTCGATGTGCGGGCCGACAACGACCGGGCACGCCGGCTGTACGAGCGGTTCGGCTTCACGCCGGTGGGTGTGCGCAAGCGCTACTACCAGCTGTCCGGGGTGGACGCGATCGTGATGGTGCGGGACTCGCGGACCAGCGGCGAGCCCGCCGGAGCGGAAGTGAGCAGGTGAGCGCCGTGATGAAGGACGAGCCCCTGGTGCTGGGCATCGAGACGTCCTGCGACGAGACCGGCGTGGGCGTGGTGCGCGGCCACACGCTGCTGGCCGACGCGATCGCCTCCAGCGTCGACGAGCACGCCCGGTTCGGCGGTGTCGTGCCGGAGGTCGCCTCGCGCGCGCACCTTGAGGCCATGACGCCGACCGTCGAGCGCGCCCTGGCCGAGGCCGGCATCACGCTGGCCGACGTCGACGCCGTCGCCGTCACCGCCGGCCCGGGGCTGGCCGGCGCCCTGATGGTCGGGGTCGCCGCCGCCAAGGCGTACGCGCTCGGGTTGGGCAAGCCGCTGTACGGCGTCAACCACCTCGCCGCGCACGTCGCCGTCGACCAGCTCGAACACGGCCCGCTGCCCAAGCCCTGCGTCGCCCTCCTGGTCTCCGGCGGGCACTCCTCGCTGCTGCTGGTGCCCGACGTCGCCGCCGACGTACGCCCGCTCGGCGCCACCGTCGACGACGCGGCCGGCGAGGCGTTCGACAAGGTCGCGCGGGTGCTCGACCTCGGCTTCCCGGGCGGCCCGCACATCGACCGTGCGGCCCGGGAGGGCGATCCCGGATCGGTCTTCTTCCCGCGCGGCAAGGACGACGACGGCACCTACGACTTCTCCTTCTCCGGCCTGAAGACGGCGGTGGCCCGCTGGGTCGAGGCCCGCGAGAAGGCCGGCGAGCCGGTGCCGGTCGCCGACGTCGCCGCGGCCTTCCAGGAGGCGGTCGTGGACGTGCTGACCAAGAAGGCGATCGCGGCCTGCAAGGACAACGACGTGGCGCACCTGCTGATCGGCGGCGGCGTCGCGGCCAACTCCCGGCTGCGCGCGCTCGCCCAGGAGCGCTGCGACGGGGCCGGCATCGAGCTGCGGGTGCCGCGGCCTAGGCTGTGCACCGACAACGGCGCTATGGTCGCCGCGCTCGGCGCGGAACTCGTCGGCGCGGGCCGCGAGCCGTCGGCGCTCGACCTGCCCGCCGACTCATCCCTCCTCATCACGCGAGTCCTGCTGTAGTGTGCGTCGTTCCACCACCGCCACGTGGTGTGGTCGATGCGCCGATATGGCACAGGGCGGGACGGCTCCTGTGACCGGTGAGCCGGTGCCGGAGGCCCGGGTTCGGCTGACGCGCCTCCGTCGCCCTGTGGAAGTTCGCGATATTCTGTAGTTCCGTTGTCAGCGGAACTCGGCAATTTCGCGAACTTCCCGGCCGGAGGAGGCGAAGTGATCTCCAAACAAGATCCGGTGGTCGGTGAGCCGCCGGAGCGGGAAGTCGACATCCTTCGCCGAGGTGTCGGCCTGCTCCGCGAACGCCTGCCCCGTGGTTGGTCGCTGGACGTGGTCGAGGAGCCCGTGATCGCTGATCGCCGAGTCGACGCGCTCGTGGAACTGGTGGGGCCCGACCGGACGCATGCGGTGATGCTGGTCGAGGCGAAGAGGTCCGTGCTGACACGTGGCCTCGCACACCTGCTCGACAGCCTCGGGGCCACACTCAGCCGATATCCGGGGACCGCCACGCCATTGCTGGCGGCGCGGTATCTTTCGCCGTCCGCGCGCGCTTGGCTCGACGAGCATGACGTCTCATACGTCGATGCGACCGGCAACCTGCGGGTGGCGATCGAACGACCGGCGCTGTACCTCCGCGATGTCGGCGCCGAACGCGATCCATGGCGGGGGCCCGGCCGCCCGCGCGGTTCGCTACAGGGTCCGCCTGCCGCCCGGGTGGTCCGCGCCCTTGTCGATTTCACGCCTCCGATGAGTGTGCCGGAACTCGCACGACGGTCAGGGGCCTCGACGGGAGCGACATACCGGGTCGTCGACTTCCTCGAGGAGGAGTCGCTCCTCGAACGGTCGGCCAGAGGTCCTGTTCGCGATGTGCGCTGGCGGCGCCTCATCGAGCGCTGGAGCCAGGACTACGGGTTCGGCCGGAGCAACACTGTCAGCGCCTATCTGCAGCCCCGAGGTCTGTCGGCCGTTGTAAGCGGCTTGACCGAGTCGCCGCAACTACGTTATGTAATTACCGGATCGCTCGCTGCTCAGAGGTACGCGCCCTACGCGCCAGCGCGGCTCGCGATGGTCTACGTGGACGACCCCGCGCAAGCGGCCGAGCGGCTCGGGCTGCGTCCTGTCGATTCCGGAGCAAATACGCTACTGGCAACAGGTGCGTATGACGTCGTCTTCGACCGGCCTGTCGAGGCCGGCGGTCTGAGGTATGCGGCGCCGAGCCAAGTTGCCGTAGATCTCCTGACCAGCCCCGGCAGAGGGCCGGCCGAGGGGCAGAAGCTCCTGGACTGGATGGAGGACCATGAGCACGATTGGCGACACTGAGCTGCTGGTCGCCGCGCGGCGCGCGTTGCTGGACGCGCTGGAGGCGTTGCAGGCGCACCGCGACTCGGTCATCGTGATCGGTGCTCAGGCGGTCTACATGCACACGGGTGCTGCGGAGGTCGCGCTCGCCGAAGCCACGAAGGATAGCGACCTCGCACTGGACGCTCGAAGCCTGGCCGATAGTCCGTTGCTCGAAGAGGCCATGCGTGCCGCGGGCTTCCAACTTGATCCACACTCACGGCAGCCCGGCACCTGAGTGAACTCGGAAGGCGTCCCGGTCGACCTGATGGTTCCGGAGATGTTCGCTGGTCAGTCGGGCCGACGCGGCGCACGGATCCCCCCGCGCTCCAAGCATGTGGCTCGCCGCGCTGTAGGGCTGGAAGCTGCGGTCGTCGACAACGGTCCAATGGAGATCCGTGCCTTATCGCCCGAAGACGACCGGGTCTTCACCGCCAACGTCGCCGGACCGGCCGCCCTGCTCGTCGCGAAACTGCACAAGCTGGGCGAGCGACAGGTGACGCCAAGCCGATTGGTGGACAAGGACGCGCACGATATCTATCGGCTGCTCGTCGCGGTTCCGACGACAACTCTCGCCTCTCGGATCGCTCACCTGCTCTCCGACGACCTCGCAGGAGCCGTGACGAATCAAGCCGTGACGTACTGCGAGGACCTGTTCGCGGGCGGACCAGAGGCTCCCGGATCATTCATGGCCGGAAGGGCTGAGGAAGGAGTCGGTGATCCTTCGACGGTTTCGGCCTCGGTCGCGATCCTCGCTCAGGACCTTCTGGCGGCCATCGGCCCCTCGACGGCACCGAATTGAGGAGCGGCTGTAGCTCGGCACGTGCGGCGTCCAGACAGCGTCGACGGTGTCCGAGTCACCGGCGCGCGCCTGGCGGCATCGGCCGTTGCAGGAGACGGCGATGGCAGACGCGACGGCGCGAGGCGAGACTGTCAGGAGCGGACGGGGGCGCCGAGGTCGGCGATGACGCGGAGGAGCAGGTCTTCCAGCGCGGCGACCTGGTGGGCCGGGAGCGGGTGGTCGGGCCGCTCGGGCAGCAGGTCGAGGACGGCCCGCAGATCCCAGTAGGGGTCGTGCGGATGCCCGCCGGTGACCTGGTCGAATGCGGCCAAGAAGCGGTCGGCGACCTCGGTGTCGTAGCGGATCGCGAGCCGGCAGCGCATCTGGGCCACGTCGACGGCGGCCGGGCCGTAGGACGCGGTGGACCAGTCGACGACGCCGGTCAGCCGTCCGCCCGTCCACAGCGTGTTGTCGGGGTGGTAGTCGCGGTGCACGAACCGCGGCGGCGCCGCCGGCGCCGGGCCGGCCGCGACGTCGAGCGCCTGTTCCCAGAGCCCCGGGCGGTGCGCGTACCGCGGGGGGAGCCGGACGTCGAGGCGGTTGTACGGGCGGTAGGCCGGCATGGTGGAGGCGCCGGCCACGGCGTGCAGGTGCAGCAGCGCGGCGGCGAGCTGGATGAGGTATTCGGGGAGCTCGGCGGCGGACGGACGGGGCGGGTGACCGGGCAGGCGTGTGATCAGCAGCGCGGGCACGTCGCAGTGCGCGCCCGACGGGTCGGCGGCGACCAGGGCCGGGGTCGGGATCTCGCAGCCGGCGAGCAGGGTGAGCGCGGCGATCTCCCGCTCCGGCGACAGGTCGAGGTCGATCATCCGGCCGTCGGCGGAGATCCACCGCCGCAGCACGAGCCGGTGCACGGTGCCTGACCGGCTCTCCGCGAGCACCGCGTGGTTGACGTGACCGGTGCCGCCGACGATCGGCCGCACCATCTTCACCTCGCTGCCCGAGCCCAGGCACTCTTCGACCCAGCGCAGCGTGGCGGCGCCCGGCGGATCGAGAAGGTTGGGGAACGTCACGGCCCCATCCAAACGGATGCCGCGCGATAAGGGGAGTGATTTTGTCAATACAAGGCAGTGCAAACGGCATGTCATTATGCCGTGACGATCTTCTTGGTGTTTCTGTGGCACTCGACTATCGCCATATTCCACCCATAGTGGATATTGCACTTCCAGCGGAGGGCCATGCCGGCCTCCGGCCGGGTCGGCCGCCACCGGCCCGGCCTTCGGGACGGGCGTTCAGTCCTTGCCCTCGCGCCGTGGCCGCAGCAGCGCCTCGGCCAGCGCGAGCATCGTCTCCTCGAGCGTGACCAGCCGCTTCATCAGGTCTTCATGCACGGCCGTCACCTGCCGGCCCACGTCGGTCTGCACGCCGGAGACCTTCCGCGCCACGTCGTCGTGCACGCCGGAGACCTGGCGCACCAGGTCTTCGCGCAGCATCTCCATGTGCTTGGTCAGGTCGACCCGGGAGGCCTCAGTGATCTTGACCATCGTCTCCTGGGCCTCGGCGCGGTCGGGCCGCCGCCGCAACTCCTCGATCAGCGGGTCGATCGCTTCGGACAGGCGCTTCTCCAGGGCGTCGAACCGGTCGGTCGGATCGATCAGCGGGCGGTCGCCGATCGCGACGAGCTTGCGGTGCAGCTCGCCGACGTCCATGGCGGCGGGCAGCTGGCACACCCGCTGGTCGACCACCGCCACCCGGTCGTCCACGCCATCGATCTTCGTCTCCAGCGCCGGGAAATGGCCCTCGAGCCCCAGGATCTTCCCGGACAGGCCCTCCAGGCGGCCGTCGAGTCCGTCGAGGCGGCCGCCGACGCCCTCGATGCGGCCGTTCACCGCCTCCAGGCCCTGCTCGACGCGCTCGGCCATGTCGTGCAGCGACTGGTCGACCTTGCCGGCCACGCCGTTGATCTCGTGCTTGAGCTTCTCGGACCGGTGCCCGAGATCGGCCAGGGTCTTGTCGATGCGGTTGAACCGGACGGACGCGGCCTCCATCGTGCCGGCCAGCCGGTCGAGGCGCTTGGTCAGGTCGTCCATCTGCCGGGCGGCCTGCAGCGTCGCGTCGGTGATGCTCCTGCTGGAGTCGAGCACGGACTGGATGCGGGACAGGCTCTCGTCGACGTTCTCGGCGATGACGCCGACGTCGGCCCACAGCGATGGCAGCTCGGCGACCGGCTTGACCTTCTCGCCGACCGACTCGATGTGCTCCGCCAGCCCCTCGGCCCACTCCGGCGGCTTGCCGCACAGCTCGTCGACCTGGCCGCGGACCGTGTCGAGCTGGGTCGTCAGCCCGCTCAGCTCACGTTCGCGGACCTCCCTGAGCAGCCACTCGATGCCCTCCAGCCGCTGATGGATCTCGTCGAGGAGCTGGCCCGTCGAGCGCTGCTCATAGACGTGATCTTGTGCCGCGCGGGCTAGCAATTCTCGCATTCGGTCCGAGACCGGCTGACCCCCCGTCTGCAGGAAGTTGTGATTGGTGTCCAACCCGGGTGCTCCTTCGTTTGCCGTGCCGCCGGTCTGCGCACGGAAATGGCAGCGGCGTGGATCGCGGGGAGACACTCTATTGAGTGGACCAAGGTCATCGAGCCGAAGAAAAGAAATTCAGGGAAAAGAGATTCTTATCCGGGAGCACCAAAATGCCCCCTTTCAGACACGGCGGTGCCGGCCCTCGTACGAGAACGGCGTCGAGTGCCCGCACGCGGCCTGCGGATGCGACGGGCCGCGCCACAGCAGGCGGTCCAGCTCGGCTCGGCCGAGGAAGACGCCCTGGCACCGAGCGCACTCCTCCAGCACGACGCCGCCGCGCTGGAAGGTGACCATTCCGGCACCGCACCTCGGGCACCGCAGTACGGCGTCGGACATCGTCGCCCCCGTTCCTTTCCTCCGGCGCCCCGCAGGGCGCGCCGACCCTCGCGCCCGCGGCGCGTTTCCCGGTCGCCAAGAGTAGTCAGCGCGATACGGCGACGGCCGCGGTCTTTGCCGGACTCTGGCGTGTCGTTCCCCGAACCCCGTCGCGCGGCCGGATGGGCGGGTGGACGGCTGTCGCCCGTACGCCCGCGCGGTGAGGCCGCCGGCAGCTGCGGGCGGCGAGGGTCACAGGTACGCGCGGGCTGCGAGAGTGCGATGGCGGCGGTGGCGCACCCGGCGTCGCGCTACGCGCGGGCGGCCAGAGTCGCCGGTACGCGAAGGGGGCACGCCGTCCACCGGCGGTTGGGACGTGGACCCGCCTCCGGGAGCGCGTCAGGAGGCGGCTGCGGAGGTCGCGCGGCAGATCAGCGCGACCGGGGCGTCGCCGACACGGGTCAGCACCAGCACGCCGTCGCGGTCGCCGGACGGCCGCAGGTCACGGCGCAGGCGCTCGACGTCGGCGGCGAACCCTCGCTTCTTGATCGTCAGCGTGCCGATCCCGTGCCCGCGCAGCGCCACCCGTACCCGCTTCACCGCGAACGGCAGCACCTCCAGGATCTCGTAGCACCGGGCGAACGGGGTGTCGCGGGCGGTGTCCGCCGTGATGTAGGCGATGCGCGGATCGGCGAGCGCCCCGTCGAGCCCGGCCGCGACCTCCGCGACGAGGTGGGCGCGGACCACCGCGCCGTCCGGATCGTACAGGTGGCGCCGCCAGCCGGACACCGGCGGCGGGCCGAGGCCCGGCCGGTCAACGATCGTCGCGGGCCGCGCGCCGTCGCGCAGCACCGTGGCCCGGCGGCGCGCGCCGTCCGCCAGGCCGCCCAGCCACAGCGCCGCCTCCTTCACCTCGCCGCCGTCGGAGATCCACTCGGCCTCCGCGGCGTCCGGGATCGCCTCGTGCGGGATGCCCGGCGCCACCTTCACGCACGCGGCGGGCGACCGTTCCGCCAGGGCGAGCACGGTGGTCAGCGGCGGCTCGTATGCCTCCGGGTCGAACACCCGCCCCCGCGCGGTGCGGCGGCCGGGGTCGGCGAAGACCGCGGCGAACCCCGCCGGGTCCTGGGCGGTGGCGTCGCCCGCACGGGCGCGGGCCAGCCCGTCCAGGCCGAACGCGTGCAGGTTCGCGCCGGCGACGGCGGCCGTGAGCGGGTCCAGGTCGACGCCGAGGCCACCGACGCCGGCCCGGCCACGGGCGAGCAGGTCGCCGCCGATGCCGCAGCCCAGGTCGAGCACTGCCGCGGCGGCCGGCGCGCCGCCGAGCCGCTCGGCGAATCGCCGGGCGCGGTGCCGTGCCACGCTCGCCCGGGTCGACTGCTCCAGGCCCTGGGGGGTGAAGTACATGCGGGCGGCGTCGGCGCCGAACTTGGCGCGGGCGCGCGCCCGCAGCCGCGCCTGCGTCAGCGCCGCGCCGACGAGTTCGGCCGGGTATCGGGCGCGCAGTCGCGATGCGGTCGTGAGGAGTGCCCTCTCGTCCACGTCGGCGGCGCCGACCTCCGCGAGCAGTGCCTGGCCGTCGGGGGTCAGCAGCGCCTCGAACCCGGCGATGTCCACCCGAAGACGGTACCGGCCGCAGCCGGCGCCGTGCGGTCCCCGGCCGCGCGGCGCTCGTCGGGGCGACGAGGGAGACGCCCTCGGCCCGGGGCGAGCGGCCCCGACGGCCGGCTCCGGGTGGCCTTGACGGCGTGACGCCGCGGCACCACCGATCGCGGTAGGGCGGCCCGTGGGTCACGATCGGGATGGCGCCCATCCACGGACCGCTCCGGCGGTAGACGTGGCTCGCCGCGGCGTCGCCGTCGAACGGCGCCCGCGTGCCGCTCCGGCCGTCCGCACGGGTGCCCGCGACGCTCCACCTCGCCCCTGCCGGCGCGCGCCGCGGGGCGGGGGCGCGGTGAGGAGATCGCGAAGGCGTGGTAAGGAGATCGCGAAGGCGGTGAGGGGGCGCGGGGGCGGCGGAGCCGCGGGGTCGTATGGTGGGCCGTGGGCCGGTGAGCCTCGCATATCGGTACAGGTGACCGTACTGGGAGCGGCGCGTCCAGAGCCATGTTGACGGGCTCACGACCACGGCATAATCTCCAACTTGGCACTCTCCCCGTGAGAGTGCCAATCAAGCGACAGGCTGGTCTGGCACCCGCGACGGCAGGCCACCGTGGTCGCGTCTCCAACATGCGGCTGGCCGATCTGGTCGGCCGAGGAAACGCAATCGAAGGGGAAGGTCAGATCGTGTCGACCGCCACCAAGGTTGTTCTCAAGCCGCTCGAGGACCGCATCGTCGTCCAGCCTCTCGAGGCCGAGCAGACCACCGCGTCGGGGCTCGTGATCCCCGACACCGCCAAGGAGAAGCCGCAGGAGGGCACCGTCCTCGCGGTCGGCCCGGGCCGTTTCGACGACAAGGGCGAGAAGCGCGTGCCGCTCGACGTCAAGGTGGGGGACGTCGTCCTCTACAGCAAGTACGGCGGCACCGAGGTCAAGTACAACAACGAGGAGTACCTCGTGCTGTCCGCCCGCGACGTGCTCGCCGTCGTCGAGAAGTGACAGCCGACCACTGAAGATGCACCGCCCCGGCGGGCCCGTGAGGGCGGCCGGGGCTGTGCTCGTCTACGGACACCCGACACTTGGAGCCTCCCAATGCCGAAGATCCTGGAGTTCGACGAGGACGCGCGCCGCGCGCTCGAGCGCGGCGTCAACGCCCTCGCGGACGCCGTGAAGGTGACGATCGGGCCGCGCGGCCGCAACGTCGTCATCGACAAGAAGTGGGGCGCGCCCACGATCACCAACGACGGTGTGACCATCGCGCGTGAGATCGAGCTCGACGACCCGTACGAGAACCTCGGGGCACAGCTCGCCAAGGAGGTCGCCACCAAGACCAACGACATCGCGGGCGACGGCACCACTACCGCCACCGTGCTGGCGCAGGCGCTGGTCCGCGAGGGCCTGCGCAACGTCGCCGCCGGCGCCTCCCCGATGGGCCTCAAGCGCGGCATCGACGCGGCGGCCGGCCACGTCTCCGAGCAGCTGCTCAAGTCGGCCCGCGAGGTCGACGACAAGGCCTCGATCGCGCACGTCGCCACCATCTCCGCCCAGGACGCCAAGATCGGCGAGCTGATCGCCGAGGCGTTCGACAAGGTCGGCAAGGACGGCGTCATCACGGTCGAGGAGGCCCACACGATGGGCCTGGAGCTGGAGTTCACCGAGGGCCTCCAGTTCGACAAGGGCTACCTGTCGCCGTACATGGTGACCGACCCCGAGCGCATGGAGGCGGTCCTCGAGGACGCCTACGTGCTGATCAACGACGGCAAGATCTCCAGCGTCGCGGACTTCCTGCCGCTGGCCGAGAAGGTCGCCCAGACCCGCAAGCCGCTGCTGGTCGTCGCCGAAGACGTCGAGGGCGAGGCGCTGGCGCTGCTCGTACAGAACAAGCTGCGCGGCACGTTCGTCAGCGTCGCTGTCAAGGCCCCCGGCTTCGGCGACCGCCGCAAGGCGATGCTGGAGGACATGGCCATCCTGACCGGCGGCCAGGTCATCACCGAGGCGGTCGGCCTCAAGCTCGACAGCGTCGACCTCGACGTGCTCGGCCGGGCACGCCGCGTCACGGTCACCAAGGACGCCACCACGATCGTCGACGGCGCCGGCGAGCAGTCCGCGATCGAGGACCGCATCCGCCAGATCCGCCGCGAGATCGAGGCCAGCGACTCCGACTGGGACCGCGAGAAGCTGCAGGAGCGCCTGGCCAAGCTCGCCGGCGGTGTCTGCGTGCTGCGCGTCGGCGCCGCCACCGAGGTGGAGCTGAAGGAGAAGAAGCACCGCCTCGAGGACGCCATCTCCGCGACCCGCGCCGCCATCGAGGAGGGCATCGTCTCCGGCGGCGGCAGCGCGCTCGTGCACGTGGCCAAGGAGGGCTTCGACGCGCTCGGCCTGTCCGGCGACGAGGCCACCGGCGCCGAGGCCGTCCGCCGCGCGCTGGTCGAGCCGCAGCGCTGGATCGCCGAGAACGGCGGCAACGAGGGCTACGTCGTCGTCGCCAAGGTCGAGGACCTGCCCGTCGGCCACGGCTTCAACGCCGCCACCGGCGAGTACGGCGACCTCATCGGGCAGGGCGTCATCGACCCGGTGAAGGTGACCCGTTCCGCCGTCAGCAACGCCGCGTCCATCGCCGGCATGCTGCTGACGACCGAGGCGCTCGTCGCCGACAAGCCCGAGGAGGAGCCCGAGGCGGCCGCCGGCGGCCACGGGCACGGTCACGGGCACTGATCCACCGGCACTGATCCACAGGCACGGGTTCGCCGGGCCCGGGAGCGCCGTGTGCGTTCCGGGTGCCACGATCTCCAGGTCGACGCCTCCCGCGTCGGCGCGGACCGCGCCTGATCTTTCGCGCTGAGACCCCCGTCGCGCGACGCGGCGGGGGTCTCAGCGTGCCGGTGACCTTGATCGGATCCGATCCGCGACCGTACCGTCACGATGTGCGATAAGGGATCGGTCGATCGTGCACTGTGACCATTCCGTTGTCATGAACGAGGGAGACAGGTGCGATCTCCGTGGGCATCATGCTTTCGTGACCGAGGGAGCGATCGCCGGGGCCGCGATTCGGGGTGCTGCCGACGAGATACGCGTAAGGCGTCTGACGCGGACGGATGAGAACGACCTCAGGGAGCTGGCGACGCTCGCCGTCACGGGCGACTCCGAGGCCGTCGAGTGCCTGATCGGACGTGTCCGGCCGATGGTCGTGCGCTACTGCCGGGCGCGGCTGGGTCGGGTCTCCGGGCAGTACCACATCGCCGACGACGTGGCGCAGGAGGTCTGCATCGCGGTGCTGAGCGCGCTGCCGCGCTACCGCGACATGGGCCGGCCGTTCGCGTCCTTCGTGTTCGGCATCGCCTCACACAAGATCGCCGACGCGCTGCGCAGCGCGATCCGCGCCGCGGTGCCGACCGAGGACCTGCCCGACGGCCCGGACGAGTGCCCGGGCCCGGAGGAGACGGTCGTGCGCTGCATCGAGGCCGAGCACGCCCGCGACCTTCTCGCCCGCTTGCCGGATCATCAACGAGAGTTGGTGCTGTTGCGGGTGGTGGCCGGGTTGTCCGCCGAGGAGACCGGTAATGTACTTGGCATGTCCGCCGGGGCCGTACGCGTCGCGCAGCACCGGGCTCTTGCCCGTCTTCGAGCGATGGCGAGTGAGGAGTCGATCGCTTGACCCGTGGTGGGGCCGCCGCGTCCGAGCCGTTCGACCTCAGTGAGGTGAGCCGGAGCGGAGATCTGCTCGACGACCTGGCTGCGCGCCGGATCCCCGATCCGGCGGTCGACGACCCGGCCGTCCGGCTGCTGGCCGCGCTCGTCGCCGACGTCGACGTCGGAGCGCCGCCCCTGCCGTCGCCGCCTCCGCGCGTCGCGTGCACGGCCGGCAAGCCCGGCCGTCCGGTCGTCCGGGCGTTCGTCACCTTCGGCGCCGCCACCCTCATGCTGACCACCGCGGGCGCCGCCGTCGCCGGGGCAGGCGCCGAGCACGGGAACAAGGCCGACGGGCCGGCCGTGCAGAAGCTGGACGTAACGGAACGTTCCACAACGGGGGCCGTCGGAAGCCGGGCCCTTCCCGCCGACCGGCGCACCGCTCCGGCCGCCGGCCAGGCGGGGCCCGCCGAGCCGCCCGCCGCCATGCGCACCCCGAGGCGCGACCGCACCGGCGGGCGCCGCCCGGCCGCCGGTGCGCCCACCGGGCCCGTATCGCCGCGACCGCCGGATGAGCACGGCCCGATCGCGGGTAGGCCGTACGGGTCGGCGCCGCTCCCGACGCCCTCGCCGTCCGAGCCCTCGCCGCCCGCCGCATCCGACCCCCCGCAGCCACCGCCCGCCGGCCCGCCGGACGAGCCGTCCGCGCCGTCGGCTCCCGAGCAGGCCGACCGCGCCACCGTCCGCGGCTCCGCGCGGTATGCCGCCGGGTCGCCCGCCGGCCCGGCGCGCGGCGGTCACGGGCTGCGGGCATGCCCGGAGGCGGCGCCTGCTGCTAGTTCGAGTGCCCCTCTTCGCTGTCGATGACGCCGTCGACGTAGCCGCGGGCGTACTCCCAGCTCACGTAGTCTTCCGGCGCGGCCGCGATGGCCGGCTCGTGCACCCGCGGCATGCCCTCGTCCAGCAGGTGGCGCAGATTGCCGTGGAGGAGATCCCAGTCGATGTGGTGTGACCTGCCGCAGTCGCCGCAGTCGACGGTCAGTCCCTTGATCCCCAGAGGCTCCAGCAGGGCGCGGAAGACCTCCAGATCGGCGAGGTCGGCCAGCACGTCCTCGCGCTCCGTCGTGCTCAGCGGCGTGGTCTCATCGCCTTCGCCGAGCGCGGCGGCCGGGTCCTCGGGATCGTTCGCGAACGGATCGAGCGGAGCGTCGTCGTGCACAAACCCACGCTACTGCCGCATGCAAGCGAATGGTGAGCGTCGCGGCGGAGTACCGGAACGGGCGGCGCGCGAAGCCGGTCCGCCGCCGGGCCCCATCCCCGGGCGAACCCCGCGCGCCCCGCACTAGGATGGACGTACCGCCCCGTTGATCAGGCCCGACACCGCTACCCACCGGATTGGTACCCATGACTTCCGCGCCCGAGCCCGCCAAGTTCGCCCCGCAGGGCCTCACATACGACGACGTGCTGCTCATGCCGGCGTACACCGACCTCGGCCCGGGCGAGACCGACACGACCACCCGGCTGTCGCGCTCGATCGGCCTGCGCATCCCGCTGATCTCCGCGGCGATGGACACCGTGACCGAGGCCCGCATGGCCGTGGCCATGGCGCGCCAGGGCGGCCTCGGCGTGCTGCACCGCAACCTGCCGATCGACGAGCAGGCCGCCCAGGTCGACCTGGTCAAGCGGTCCGAAGCCGGTATGGTCAACAACCCGGTGACCTGTTCGCCCGGCGACACCCTCGCCGACGTCGAGGCCCTGTGTGCGCACTACCGCATCTCCGGCGTCCCGGTGACCGACGCCGACGGCGTCCTCGTCGGCATCGTCACCAACCGCGACATGCGCTTCGAGACCGACGCCACCCGGCCCGTGCGCGAGGTCATGACCCCGATGCCACTGATCACCGCCCCGGTCGGGGTGTCCCGCGACGAGGCCTTCGCGCTGCTGCGTCGCAACAAGGTGGAGAAGCTCCCGCTCGTCGACGGCGCCGGCCGGCTGCGCGGCCTGATCACCGTGAAGGACTTCACCAAGAGCGAGCAGTACCCGTACGCGACCAAGGACGCCGACGGCCGGCTCATGGTCGGTGCGGGCATCGGCGTGGGCGAGGAGGCCGAGCTGCGGGCCCGCGCGCTGGTCGACGCCGGCGTCGACGTCTTGGTGGTCGACACCGCTCATGGCCACTCCCGGGGCATGATCGATATGGTGGCGAAGCTCAAGGCCAACACCCGCGTCGACGTGATCGCCGGCAACGTCGCCACCCGCGCCGGGGCGCAGGCGCTGGTCGACGCCGGCGCCGACGCGGTCAAGGTCGGGGTCGGCCCCGGCTCGATCTGCACGACCCGCGTGGTGGCCGGCGTGGGCGCCCCGCAGGTCACCGCGATCTACGAGGCCGCGCAGGCGTGCCGCCCGGCCGGCGTCCCGGTGATCGGCGACGGCGGCCTGCAGTACTCCGGCGACATCGCCAAGGCGATCGCGGCCGGCGCCGACAGCGTGATGATCGGCTCGCTCCTGGCCGGCTGCGAGGAGAGCCCCGGCGAGCTGATCTTCATCAACGGCAAGCAGTACAAGACCTACCGCGGCATGGGCTCGCTCGGCGCCATGAAGAACCGCGAGCGCGGCGGATCGTTCAGCAAGGACCGCTACTCCCAGCAAGACGTCGTCGGCGACGACAAGCTGATCCCCGAGGGCATCGAGGGCCAGGTGCCCTACCGCGGCCCGATCTCGGCGGTCGCGCACCAGCTCATCGGCGGGCTGCGGCAGGCCATGTGGTACACCGGCTCGCGCACCATCCGCGACCTGCAGGAGCGCGGCGTCCTCATGCCGATCACGTCGGCCGGCCTGCGGGAGAGCCACCCGCACGACATCCAGATGACGGTCGAGGCGCCCAACTACCAGGTCCGCTGAGAGGTTTCCCGGCCGTGGCCCGCGCGCGGCCACGGCCGTTCGCATGGAAGGACGCACATGGCTGAGGTTGAGATCGGGCGGGGCAAGAGCGGCCGGCCGGCGTACTCGCTGGACGAGATCGGCATCGTCCCGTCCCGGCGCACGCGCGATCCGGAGGAGGTCAGCGTCGCCTGGCAGATCGACGCCTACCGCTTCGAGATGCCGCTGGTCGTCGCGCCCATGGACAGCGTGGTCAGCCCGGCCACCGCGATCGCCATCGGGCGCCTCGGCGGCCTTGCCGTGCTCGACCTCGAGGGCCTGTGGACCCGGTACGAGAACCCCGAGTCGCTGTTGGCCGAGATCGCCTCGCTCGACGACGCGACGGCCACCCGGCGGCTGCAGGAGCTGTACGCCGAGCCGATCAAGGAGGAGCTGATCGGGCGGCGCATCGGCGAGATCCGCGACGCGGGCGTGACCGTCGCGGCCCGGCTGTCGCCGCAGCGCACCGCCCAGTACCATAAGGCGGTCATCGACGCCGGCGTCGACCTGTTCGTGATCCGCGGCACCACGGTCAGCGCCGAGCACGTGTCGGGCCGGGCCGAGCCGCTCAACCTCAAGCAGTTCATCTACGACCTGGACGTGCCGGTGATCGTCGGCGGCTGCGCCACCTACACCGCGGCCCTGCACCTGATGCGCACCGGCGCGGCCGGCGTCCTCGTCGGGTTCGGCGGCGGCTCGGGGCACACGACCCGCACCGTGCTCGGCGTCGCGGTGCCGATGGCCACGGCCATCTCCGACGTCGCGGCGGCCCGGCGCGACTACCTCGACGAGTCCGGCGGCCGGTACGTCCACGTGATCGCCGACGGGGGCATGCGGCAGTCCGGCGACATCGCCAAGGCCCTCGCGGTCGGCGCCGACGCCGTCATGGTCGGCTCGCCGTTCGCCCGCTCCACCGAGGCGCCCGGCCGCGGCTACCACTGGGGCAGCGAGGCGCACCACGAGGAGCTGCCCCGCGGCAAGCGGGTGGAGCTGGGCTCGATCGGCACCCTCGAGCAGATCCTGTACGGGCCGTCGAGCGTCGCCGACGGGTCGATGAACCTCATCGGCGCGCTGCGCCGGGCCATGGCCACCGCCGGCTACTCCGACCTGAAGGAGTTCCAGCGCGTGCAGGTCGTCGTCACGCCCCGTTGATGCGGGGCACGTCCCTTTTCCGCGCTCCCGCACAGGGGTAGTTGTGTGGTGACCCGGAGGCGGCCGGCCCGGTCGCCATGAAGCGGCCGAGGGAGTGCGCGATGGCAGATGGACATCGCCGGAGGGAGCCGGACGGATCGCGTCTCGGGCCGGCCGAGCGGACGGCCGCACTGGGGCGCATGGGTGTCGAGGAGTTCGACGTCGTCGTGGTGGGCGGCGGCATCGTCGGCGCCGGCGTCGCCCTCGACGCGGCCACCCGCGGGCTGACCGTGGCGCTGGTCGAGGCCCGCGACTTCGCCTCCGGCACCTCCTCGCGCTCGTCCAAGCTGATCCACGGAGGGCTGCGCTACCTGGAGCAGCGCGACTTCGAGCTGGTGCGCGAGGCGCTCACCGAGCGCGGTCTCCTGCTCCGCCGCATCGCCCCGCACCTCGTACGCCCCGTGCCGTTCCTGTTCCCGATGACCCACCGGGTGTGGGAGCGCGCGTACATCGGTGCGGGCGTCGCCCTCTACGACGGGCTGTCCATCTCGATGGGGCAGGACCGCGGCGTGCCGCACCACCGCCACCTCACCCGCACGCAGGCGGTGCGGCTGGCGCCGTCGCTGCGCCGCGACGCGTTCGTCGGCGCGATCCAGTACTGGGACGCCCAGGTGGACGACGCCCGCTACGTGATCACGGTGCTGCGCACCGCCGCACGGTACGGCGCGCAGATCGCCTCCCGCGCCCAGTGCGTGGGCTTCCTTCGCGAGGGCGAGCGGATCACCGGCGTCAAGGTCCGCGACCTGGAAGGCGAACGCGACCTGGAGATTCGCGCCAAGCAGGTCGTCAACGCGACCGGGGTGTGGACCGACGACATCCAGGAGCTGGTCGGCGGGCGCGGCCAGATCCACGTGCGGGCCTCCAAGGGCGTGCACCTGGTCGTGCCGGGCGACCGCATCCACTCCTCGACCGGAGTGATCCTCCGCACCGAGAAGTCGGTGCTGTTCATCATCCCGTGGGGCCGGCACTGGATCATCGGCACCACCGACACCGCGTGGGACCTCGACAAGGCCCATCCCGCCGCGTCCCGCGCCGACATCGACTACGTGCTGGAGCACGTCAACGCCGTGCTCACCGTGCCGCTCACGCACGACGACGTCGAGGGCGTGTACGCGGGCCTGCGGCCGCTGCTTGCGGGCGAGTCGGAGGAGACCTCCAAGCTGTCCCGCGAGCACGTCGTCGCCCATCCGGTCCCCGGGCTGGTCGTGATCGCGGGCGGCAAGTACACCACCTACCGGGTGATGGCCAAGGACGCCGTCGACGCGGTCGCGCACGGCCTGGATGAGAAGGTGCCGGAGTCGTGCACCGACCAGATCGCGCTCGTCGGCGGCAACGGGTTCCGCGCGGTGTGGAACGCCCGCCACCGGCTCGCCGAGAGCTCGGGCCTGCACGTGGTCCGCATCGAGCACCTGCTGCACCGGTACGGCACGCTGGCCGAGGACCTGCTCGCCCTCATCGAGGAGCGCCCCGACCTGGGGCGGCCGCTCGGCGGTGCCGACGACTACCTGCGCGCCGAGGTGGTGTACGCGGCCACGCACGAGGGTGCCCGGCACCTCAACGACGTGCTGGCCCGGCGCACCCGCATCTCCATCGAGGCGTGGGACCGCGGCCTGGGCGCCGCACGCGAGGCCGCCGAGCTGCTGGCGGCCGAGCTCGGCTGGTCGGAGGAGCAGACCGAGCGGGAGATCGAGTACTACGAGAAGCGGGTCGAGGCCGAACGCGACTCCCAGGCGAAGGAGGACGACCAGGAGGCCGACGCCACCCGCCGCGGCGCCCCGGACATCGTCCCCACCGCCTTGCCCTGAGCCGGCGACCCCGGCCGCGGCCGTGCCGCGCTCGGTGACCGCCCGCGTGCGAGCGCGTCAGGTGGCCGGAGCGCCGGGCCCCGGCCGATGGCGGGTCCGTGACGTCCGGCGAAGGCCGTCCGGAGCCGCCCGCGAGCGCCGCCCGTGCTCGGTGGGCGTGCTCGATGGCCGCGTCCACCCGCCCGGCCGGAGCGGAGCGCACGGAGCGCGCGGGGCGGTTCAGGCAGGGGCGGCTGTGCGGGGTGGCCTCGCGGGCGGCAGGGCCGCCGCCGGGATGCTCCTATGGATGTCAAGCCGCTGAGGCTGTGATCGTCGGTGGTTGCCGGTGCGTAGATGATCTTGTAGGTCTCTCGGGCGTCACTGTCAGTCGGCGACCGGGCCGAGGACCAGCTTCATGCCGGTGCCGTACAGTTCGGCCGGGACGCGGTCGGGGTCGAGCAGGTGCTGTAGCGCCAGCCCGAAGTCGATCGCCATGGCCAGGGACGCGCGGTCGCGCGGCGACATGTCGTCGGTGCCGTGGCTGAAACCCTCCGCGAGCTGCTCGCGGCGGCCGTCGTACCAGTCGGCGATCCGCCACCCGGCGGAGAAGTCGCGCATGCCGAACAGCCACAGCTCGACGAGGAGCAGCGCGCGCCTGCGGCTCTCCTCTTCGGACAGGCTGCGCGCGTAGCAGCGGCCTGCCTCGGCGAAGCGTTCGTCGGCCGCGCGGGTGGTGTCGCGGAGGCCGGGGCAGCCGCCGAAACCGAGTTCCGCCTGTGTGTAGCGCTCGAGAAGGGCGAGGACGAGCTCGGCCTTGCTCGCGAAGTTCGAATAGACCGCGCCTTTGGTGAGGCCGGCCCGGGCGGCGATCTCGTCGAGTGACGCTCCGCGGATGCCGCGTTCCGCCCAGAGACGCTCCGCGGCGTCGAGCAGGGC
>JBEHYF010000017.1:0-50220 GCA_048498315.1 Actinomycetota bacterium | reverse complement strand
TCGCGTACGAGATCGCCTCGCGGACGCGGATGTCGTCGAACGGCTTCACCTTCGGGTTGAAGGCGATGTAGTCGGTCTGCCCGAACTCACCCTTGACCGTCCGCTTCTTCAGGCTCGGGTCGCTGTCGATGCGGGCCAGCTCCGCCGGGCTCAGGTCGGTGTCCCAGGTGATGGCGTTCGCGTCCTTGCCCGCGCCGGCGGCGAGCCGCTGGTTGATCACGGCGGCGTTCAGGCCGTACGTCGCCTCGACCCGGTCGGGGCAGGCCAGCCGCTGGTCGTCGACCTTGCGGGACCAGTACGGGTTGCGCGCCAGCACGAGGCTCTTGTCCTGCTCGTGCGAGACCACCTTGTACGGTCCGCTGGACACCGGGTGCTTCTCGTAGCCGGTGCCGTCGTCCTTGGCCCGCGGCACCGGCGCGAACTGCGTCGCCGTCGCCACGTACGGGAAGTCGCCCTCGGGCTTGCGCAGCCGGAAGGTGATCGTCTTGTCGTCGGGCGTCTCGATCGAGTCGAGCTCCTTGCCGTGGTACGGCCCCTTGTAGGTGGCGCCTCCGATGAGCCAGTCGCGCAGGTACGGGATGCCACCGGTCAGCTCGGGCGCGAAGGAGCGTTCCACACCCCACTTGATGTCCTTGGACGTGATGGGCGTGCCGTCCTCGAACTTCAGGCCGTCCTTCAGGTGGTACGTCCACGTCCGCGCGCCGTCGCTCGGCGTGCCCGTGTCGGTCGCCAGGTCGGGAACGACCTCGGTGCCCGCCGGCCCCGGCACGCGGTGCCGGGTGGTCAGCGTGCGGAAGATCAGCGAGGGGATGGCGCCGCCGCCGGAGGTGTAGATCCGGGCGGGGTCGAGGTGGTGGCCGGTCGCGTCGGCCTGGCCGAGCACGTAGAGCGTGCCGCCCTGGCAGTGGTTCGGGTCGAACGCCGAGGCGCCGGTGGACGAGCCGCCGGACGAGCAGGCGGACGCGGCGGTGAGGAGGACGGCGGACAGCAACAGCGCGGAGGTGCTTCGCATCATCAGGGAGTTCTCATTCCGGATGAACGGCGGCATGACACGACTGAAAAGAGGATGTCAGGAGCGGCGTGCCGCGAAAAGAGGGAGACCCGGGAAGGGATGTGCCTCAGGCCGGGGGAGTGAGGCTCCGGCCGGGGGAACGGCGCTCAGGCCGGGGGACGGAGGCTCGTGTCAGCCCGCACACAGCGCGCTGGCCTGCCGCCGAAGGTCGACGTGCAGGCGGGCCACGAGAAGATCGCTCCGATGCACGTCCAGTATCATGGAACCGTTTCGCTCCTTACGTCAAGTCCGCCGGGACCCGGCCGGACGACGGGCCGCCGTTGAGAGCCGGTCGTCCGGCGTCCGCCGGCGGGTGGTGGCCCGGGGCCGTCCGGAAGCCTCGCCCGAGTCCGTCCCGGCCGCGCCCGTCCGTGCGGCGGCCCGGGTGTCCCGGTACGGTCGTTCCGCACGGCACGCGCGCGGCGAGGCGCGTCACCGTGGCGGGCCGGCCGCGTACCGCTCCGGGGCGCCGGTGAAGGCCCGGGCGCAGCCGGGTCCGCAGAAGTACCAGGTCCGCCCCGCGTGTTCGGCCCGCGACATCGTGTCGGTCAGGACCGTCATGCCGCAGACCGGATCGACGGTCTCGGTGACCTCCGGGGCGCCCGCGCAGGGGGACGGCGGAGCATCCGCGCCGAGCCGTTCGACCTCGCGGGATTCCCCGCCTGCCGGCCGCTGCCCGCCGGGCGGCGGGTCGCCATCGTCGGCGGCTCCGCCCCGCTCGCCCTCCTCGTGCAGGACGCCCGCCGGCGGGCCGCCCGCCGCGTCCACGGTCGGTGCCCGGGGGGTGACGGACTCCCGTAGTGACGGCTCGGCGCCGGGCCGCTCCGGAGGCCTCGGCGCGGCCGGGCGGGGACGGGCGGAAAGAATCTCGGCGAGGACGGACAGGGCGATCTCGGGGGCGGTGCGGGCGCCGATGTCCAGACCGGCCGGCGTGTGGATGCGGTCGCCGCCGTCCAGACCCTCCGTCACCGCCGCGCCGCGCCGCCGCCCGGCGATCAGGCCGACGTACGGCACTCCGGCGCGGAGCGCGGCGGCCAGTACCTGGCGCTCGTCGCGGCCGTGCGAGGCGACGACGACCGCGACGGCGTCCGGGGCGATCGCGGCCGACGGGTCGTCCGTGCGCGTGATCGCGAAGCCGGCCGCCGCGCCCACCGACTCCAGGGCCCGGGCGACCGGCCCCGCGCCGAACACGTGCACCAGGGCCGGCGGGATGACCGCCTCCAAGAAGATGTCGAGCGTGCCGCCGGACAGGCACGGGTTCCAGGCGCTGACCAGGCCCTCGGCCGCCGTCGTCTCGGGGTGCGGGGTGATCCGCAGCAGCGTCGACTCGCCGGCCCGCAGCGTGCGCAGCGCCTGCGCCCGGACGGTGGACTCGGCGCAGGTCCCGCCGACGAACCCCTCCATCGTGCCGTCCGGCAGCACGATCGCCCGGTCGCCGGCGTGCGCGCTGGCCGGCCGCTCGGCGCGTACCACAGTCGCCAGCACGTACGGCGTGCGCCGGCCGCGCAGCTCTTCGGCCCGTTCGGCGATGCCGGTCATGGGGGGCACCTCCTTCTCTCGGCCACCGCGACGGCGCCCGCAGGGGGTTCCGCGGGAGCCGGAGTCATGTGATGGCCAGGTCCGTGCGGAACGGGCGGCCCTGGATGACACGCCAGACGTTGGCGGGCGTGAGCGGCATGTCGGCGTGCCGCACCCCGTACGGGCGCAGCGCGTCGACCACGGCGTTCACGACCGCGGGCGGGGAGCCGACCGTCGCCGACTCGCCGACGCCCTTGGCGCCGAGCGGGTGGTGCGGCGACGGCGTGACGGTCTCGCCCAGCTCCCACGACGGGCACTCCATCGACGTGGGCAGCAGGTAGTCCATGAACGACGCGCCGAGGTGGTTGCCGTCCTCGTCGAACGCCATCACCTGCATCAGCGCCATGCCGACGCCGTCGGCGAGGCCGCCGTGCACCTGACCTTCGACGATCATCGGGTTGATGCGGACGCCGCAGTCGTCGACGGCGATGAACCGCCGCACCGCGACCTTGCCGGTGCCCGGGTCCACGTCGACCACGCAGATGTAGGCGCCGTACGGGTAGGTCAGGTTCGGCGGGTTGTAGACGCAGGTCGCGTCAAGGTGTCCCTCGACGCCGTCGGGCAGTTCCAGGTTGCCGTGCGCGGCCATGGCGATCTCCTTCATGGTCACGCCGTGTGCCTGGTCGCCGCGCACGTACCAGCGGCCCGCCTCCCACTCCAGGTCGCCGGGGTCGGCCTCCAGCATCGCGGACGCGACGAGCCGCGCCCGCTCCCGTACCTTGCGGGTGACGACGGCGGCCGCGGCGCCGGACACCGGCGTGGACCGCGACCCGTAGGTGCCCAGGCCGAACGGGGTCTGGTCGGTGTCGCCGTGCACGACCTCGACGTCGTCGGCCGGGATGCCCAGCTCCTGGGAGACGATCTGGGCGAACGTCGTCTCGTGCCCCTGCCCCTGCGTCTGCACCGAGATCCGCAGCACCGCCTTGCCGGTCGGGTGCACGCGCAGCTCGGCGCCGTCGGCCATGCCGAGGCCCAGAATGTCCATGTGCCGGCGCGGCCCGGCGCCGACCGCCTCGGTGAAGAAGCTGATCCCGATGCCCATCAGCTCGCCGCGGGCGCGCTTCTCCGCCTGCTCGGCGCGCAGCTCCTCGTACCCGGCCATGTCGAGGGCGACCCGCAGCGTCTTCGCGTAGTCGCCCGAGTCGTACTCCCAGCCGGTCGCCGACGTGTACGGGAACTGCGCGGGCCGCAGCAGGTTCCGCATCCGCAGCTCGGCCGGGTCGACCTCCAGCTCGGCGGCCAGCAGGTCGACCATCCGCTCGACCAGGTACACGGCCTCGGTGACCCGGAACGAGCAGGCGTACGCAACCCCGCCGGGCGCCTTGTTCGTGTACACGCCGGTGACCGAGCAGTGCGCGGCCTCCAGGTCGTAGGAGCCGGTGAAGACGTGGAAGAACCCGGCCGGGTAGCGGGTCGGCTGCGCGGTGCCGTTGAAGGCGCCGTGGTCGGCGAGCGTGTGCACCCGCACCGCCAGGATCCGCCCGTCGCGGGTTGCCGCGATCTCGCCGCGCATGTGGTAGTCGCGGGCGAACGACGTGGTCATCAGGTTCTCCGACCGGTCCTCCGTCCACTTGACCGGCGCGCCGGTGAGGATCGACCCGACGATCGCGCAGACGTACCCGGGGTAGATGCCGACCTTGTTGCCGAACCCGCCGCCGATGTCCGGGGAGATCACCCGGATCTTGTGCTCGGGCAGGCCCGCGACCAGCGCGTACAGCGTGCGGTGCGCGTGCGGAGCCTGTGTCGTCGTCCAGACGGTCAGCTTGCCGGTGACCTTGTCCATGTCGGCGACGATGCCGCAGGTCTCCAGCGGCGCCGGGTGCACCCGCGGGTAGATCATGTCCTGCGCGACGACCACGTCGGCGCGCTCGAACGCCGCGTCCGTGGCCGCCTTGTCGCCGGCCTCCCAGTCGAAGATGTGGTTGTCGGTGCGGCCCTCCAGGTCGTCGCGGATCACCGGCGCGTCCGCGTCGAGCGCGCGGCGGGCGTCCACGACCGGGGTGAGCGGCTCGTACTCCACGTCGATGAGCTCCAGCGCGTCGCGTGCGGAGTAGCGGTCCTCCGCGACCACGAACGCGACCTCCTGGCCCTGGAAGCGCACCTTGTCGGTGGCGAGCACGGCCTGCACGTCGTTCGACAGCGTCGGCATCCAGGCCAGGTTCAGCGACTCCAGGGTCCGCCCGGTGATCACCGCGCGCACCTTCGGGTGCGCCTCCGCGGCGCTCGTGTCGACCGACAGGATGCGCGCGTGCGCGTGCGGGCTGTGCAGCACCGCGCCGTGCAGCATGCCGGGCAGCGTCACGTCATCGACATAGGTGCCGCGGCCGCGGATGAAGCGTGCGTCCTCCTTGCGGTGCATCCGGCCGAAACCGGTGTGCGTCTCGGTCACGCCGTCACCTCCTCGGCTGCCTGTACGGTCTCGGCGGTGTCGCCGGTCTCGCCGGTCTCGCGTGCCCCGGGTGGCTCGGCCGCCGGCCCGGCCTGGTGCGCGGCGGCCCAGCGGATGGAGCGGACGATGTTCTCGTATCCGGTGCAGCGGCACAGCTGGCCGGAGATCGCCTCCCGGATCGTCGCCTCCGACGGGTCGGGATCGTGGTCGAGCAGCCAGCGGGCGGTCATCAGCATGCCGGGCGTGCAGAAGCCGCACTGCAGGCCGTGGCACTCGACGAAGCCCTTCTGGACCGGGTCGAGCTCGCCGTCCCGCTCCAGGCCCTCCACGGTGCGCACGTCCCGGCCGTCGGCCATCACCGCCAGCACCGTGCACGACTTGACCGGCACGCCGTCCAGCCACACCGTGCACACCCCGCAGTTGGAGGTGTCGCAGCCCCAGTGCGTGCCGGTCAGGCCCAGCTCGTCGCGCAGGAAGTGGACCAGCAGCAGCCGTGGCTCCACGTCGCGCTCGTACGCCCGCCCGTTCACCGTGACCGTGATCTTCATGCTTCCGCCCTCTCCGCCGCGCGCCGCAGCGCCCGGGTGGTCAGCTCGCCGGCGAGGTGCCGCTTGTAGTCGGCCGGGCCGCGCTGGTCGGCGACCGGCGCGCAGTGCTCGGCCGCGATCCGCCCCGCCTCGGCGAACGCCTCGTCGCCGGCGGGCCGGCCGCGCAGGAAGTCCTCCGCCTCGGGCGCGCAGAACCGTGCCGCGCCCACGGCGGTCAGGCCGATCCCGGCCTCGGTGATCACGCCGCCGTCCAGGGACACCACCGCGCCGGCCGCCGCGAGCGGCCAGTCCCCGGCGCGCCGCTCGACCTTCTCGTACGCGCTGCCGCTCGCCGTCCCGCCGCCGGACGGCCCGAGCGGCACCCGGATCTCGGTCAGCAGCTCGCCGTCGCCGACCGCCGTCTCGTACGGGCCGCGGTGGAACTCCCGGACCGGCAGGACCCGCTCGCCCTCCGCGTTCCTGATCACCACACTCGCCCGCAGGGCCGCGAACGCGGCGGACAGGTCCTCCGACGGGTCGGCCTGGCAGAGCGACCCGCCGACCGTGCCGCGGTTGCGCACCAGCGGGTCGGCGATCACCCGTTCGGCGTCGGCGAGGATCGGGACGCGCTCGGCGACGAGGGCGGAGGCCAGCAGCTCGGCGTGACGAACGAGCGCGC
The DNA here is from genome assembly GCA_048498315.1 of Actinomycetota bacterium. Taxonomy (GTDB): domain Bacteria; phylum Actinomycetota; class Actinomycetes; order Streptosporangiales; family Streptosporangiaceae; genus Actinoallomurus. The sequence continues at coordinate 43,996 of JBEHYF010000017.1, read as the reverse complement.
CGACCCGCAGCTCCCCGTCCTCGATCCGGATGTAGGACAGCTCGGTCAGGTCGTTGATGTCGATCAGCGCGTCGGGTGCGGCGAGCCGCAGCTTCATCATCGGCAGCAGGCTGTGCCCCCCGGCCACCACTCTCGCCTCCGGCCCGTACCGGGCCAGCAGGGCCAGCGCGTGCTCGACGCCGGCCGCCCTCTCGTACTCGAAATGCGCGGGAACCTGCATGGGCGCTCCCCGAGGGATCGATGCGCGGGCGAGACGGAGCATCTCCCCGCCGGCGCTGTCGTGCAACGGCCTGATAACCGAACGCTTAACAACCGCCGCCATCCGGGTCAGACTGAACCCGTGACCCTCACGCAGCTGAGCGCGTTCGTGCTGGTGGCGCGGCTCGGGTCGGTCACGGCCGCGGCCCGCGCGCTGGGCGTCAGCGAGCCCGCGGTCTCCCAGGCTCTCGGCGCGCTGCGCCAGCAGTTCGGCGACCCGCTGGTCGTCCGCGGTCCGGCCGGCATGACCCTCACGCCCGGCGGCACCCGGCTGGTGGCGATCGCCTCGCAGATCGTCGCGCTCGGCGCCGAGGCCGAGGCGAGCGTGCGGGCGGCGCAGGGCGCGCCCGAACCACTGCGCGTGCTGGCTCCCAGCACGGTCGCCGAGTTCGTCGTCGGCCCGCTCATCGAGGCGTTCACCACGCGGTCCGCCCGCACCGTCGAGGGCACGGCGGGCGTCGCCGCCACCGACGAGATGGCCGTCCTGATCGCCAACCGGCTCGGCGACGTCGCCCTCGGCCCCCGGCTCCGCGCGGACGGCGGCCTGGTCAGCGAGCCGGTGTTCCGCACCGAGCTGATCGTCGTCGGGCCGCCGCACCGGCCGCCGCGCGGCGATGTCGCCTGGCTCGTCGACCCCTCCGGCACCGACGCGGACAGCGACACGGGTCGCCTGCTCCGGCGCATGCGGGTACCCGAGGACCGCGTCCGCGTGTTCCCGAACCAGACGGCGGCCTGGGCGGCGGCCGCCGACGGCGCCGGCGTCGCGCCCGCGTTCGCCCACCTGGTCGCGCCCCGCCTGCGCCACGGCGATCTCGTGGTCGTCGCGACCCCGGCGACGCCGATGCGCGGTGCCTGGTACGCGACCACGCTGCCGCCCGACCGGCGGTCCGCGGTGGCCGGGGCGTTCCGGCGCTTCCTCGGCACGCCGGAGGCCATGCACGTGATGCGGACCGCCGGCACCGGCTCGCCGCCGTCCCGCTTCCGCCCTCCGGTCTTCGTGACGATCTGGAGCTGACCGCCCCATCCGCCCGTACGGCGCCAGCCGCAGCCGGCGCGCCTGCGGCCCGGATCGCCCCGGCACGTCGCCCGCGCCGCGCCGGCGCCGGATGAACCGGAGCCGCGCGGGCACCGCCGCACCGGCCGGCGGCTCGCCCCGACTCCGGTGCGGCTCGGCGGGCGGGGCGGCGGGGGCCGTGGTCCACCCGGCGGGCCGGCCCGGTCGGCGGACGGCCGTCGCCGCCCGCCCGGGCCCGCGGTGCTCGGAGGACGCGGGCGTTCAGGTCTCCGGGGTGCGGAGGATCAGCCGTTGCTCGAAACGGCCGTTCCGGGCGGCCTTCGCCGCGCGGAGGCGTTCGAGGTCGTCCGGGCTCAGGCCGGCGGCCGCGGCGAGGGCATGCACGACCTCGATCACGTCGGCGAGCTCCTCCGCGTCGCCGGACGCGGCGTACTCGCCGACCTCCTCGTACAGCTTGGTGCGCAGGAACGTCAGGAACTCGCCGTCGCCGGCGACCCGGACGTCCGGGACGCCGCCCGCGGCCCGCACGATCTCGGGGACGCGGTCACGGACCAGCTTCTCGCGCCGGCCGCCGGCTCCGGTCCGGTGCGCCAGGGCGCCGTCGCGGCGGTCGATGGCCTGCACCCACTTGACCGCCACGGCCGCCGTCTGGACCAGCTCGGTGCGCAGCGCCGCCGGGTCCGTCTCGGCCAGCGCCTCGTGGAACTCCTCCTCCAGGATGTGCCGCCAGGTCAGCCGCCCCGCCTTCCAGGCGGCCTGAGCGTCGCGCTTGGCGGCGTCGGCGACCGCGGCGTGGCCGGGCACCGTGCCGTCCGGAAGGTCCTGGACGCCCCACTGCTCGTCCTGGGCGGCGCGTTCGGCCGCCACGTCGGCCAGGACGCGGGCGAGCGAGCCGGGCACGTTCGAGTCGCCACCGACCGGCGTGCCGTACGGTGCGCCGGTCGGCCGTGTGGTGCCGTACGGGGTGGTGTCGTCCTGCCGCATGACGGCCAGTCTGCCGGGGCCTCGCGCCGCAGGGGACGTTCTGATAGGAATCGAGCATCGAATCGAATCTCGTTCTGGTGACCGGCGCGAGGGAGCTGGAGTGACCACATCGGAGCCCGAACGGGACGCCGAAGACAGCGTGCTCATCGAGACATCCGACGGCATCGCCACGATCACGCTGAACCGCCCGCACCGCCTCAACGCGTTCACCGCCGAGATGCGCGTCCGGTACCTGGAGTGCCTGGCCGCGGCCGATCGTGACCCGGATGTGCGGGTGATCACCGTGACCGGCGCCGGGCGGGCGTTCTGTGCGGGCGCGGACTTCACCCAGCTCGACAGGCTGGACGAGGCGACGATGCGCCGCGAGCACGCCGCGCAGAGCGTCCCGTCCGACGTCGCCATGCGGCTGCGCAAGCCGCTGATCGCCGCCGTCAACGGGGCCGTCGCGGGGATCGGCTTCGCGCATATGCTGATGGCGGACCTGCGGTTCGCGACGCCCGAGGCCCGGTTCACCACCGCCTTCGCCCGGCTGGGCCTGCCCGCGGAGGACGGCGTCGCCTGGCTCCTCGCCCGGACCGTGGGCACCGCCCGCGCCCTCGACCTGCTCCTGTCCGCGCGGACGGTGGACGGCGAGGAGGCGCTGCGCATCGGGCTCGTGCAGTGGATCGTGCCGGCCGGTGAGCTGCTCGCCCGGGTTCGCGAGTACGCCGGTGCGCTGGCCGAGGGAAGCTCGGCGCACTCGATGGCGGTGATGCGCGAGCAGGTGTACGGCGCGTGGGGGCAGACCTGGCCGGAGGCCTTCGCCCGGTCCCGGGAGCTGCTGTACGAGAGCCTCAAGCGCCCGGAGTTCGCCGAGCGCGTCGCGCGGCGCGCCTCCATGCGCCCGCGCCCCCCGTCCCCCTGACCCGCGCCGCCCGCCGCCCACGCCGGTCGGTGCGCGCCCGCGTCCCGGCGGTCCGCCGGGTGCGCCGCCTGCTCGGCGCGCCCGTCCGGGGAGATCGCGTCCGTGCGGCGGTCGTGCGGAGGGGCCGGGCCGGCCGGGCTCAGCCGACCCGCCAGACCCGCAGGAGGCGGTCGCGGCTGGTCAGGACCGGCCGCCAGGTCGACGGGATGCCGGGCAGCACGGCCTGGGCGGCGTCGCCGCAGCGAGGGCAGGCGTCGCTGCCGATGCTGTAGACGACGACGTAGTCGCCGGCGGACGGCTGTCCCGCGTTCGTGAGCGGGCGCAGGCGGCCGCGCCAGATCCGGTGGCCGGTCCGCGTCACCTCGTAGATCGGGAGGATGCGGAACAGTTTCGTGTCCGCCCAGACGACCCCCGGCCGGTTCCGGGCCAGCCACGAGCGGAACTCCGGCAGCGCCCGCGACGACACGCGCGGCGACCCGGCCCATCCGGGCGCGCCCGGACGGCCGAACGCGGCGAGCGCGCCGGCGCCCAGCGCGACGCAGCAGGCGACGGCGACCGGCACGACCGCGGCCGCCGCGGACCGTCGGCGGCCCGGCCGGCGCACCGCTCGCGCGGCCGACCAGAGCGCCGCGATCCCGCCGAGCACGAACGCCGGGAAGACGGGATACCAGTAGCGCAGGAGTTGCAGGCGCAGCTTCGGATGGTCGGGGTTCAGCACGCCGCCGAGCAGAGTGAGCGGCACCCACAGCGTCAGCACCCACAGCGCGAACAGCCCCGCCCGCCGGCCCGCCACCGTGCCGGAACGCCCCGGCCCGTCCGCCGGTCTGTGTCCCGGGGGAGCGGCGGATCGCGGCCGCCGGAGCCGCACGGCCCCGCGGACGGCGCCGGCGGCGGCGCCCCGGACGGCGTCGATGACGGCCGCGCGGTCGCGCACGACCGCGACGGCGCCCGCGGCAAGCGTCAGCACGAGCAGGAGCAGCAGGGCCGGCCCCTCGGGCAGCCGGGCGAGCTGCTGCGGCAGCCGCCACAGGTACACCCACAGCGGCAGGTCGTGGAAGGTCGCCGCGACCTCCGGCCGGGACGGCAGGTCACCCAGCCCCGACCCGGCGTGGAAGCGGGCGAGCGGGTCGCCGTACTCGCGAGCGTCCAGGGCGATCTCACCCGCCTCGACCAGCGCCATCGGCACCAGCGCCCACAGCCACTCCCACTGGCCGATCCGCCGCCACAGCAGCACCGCCACGACCGGCCAGACGAACGGGATGAACTCCCGGACCAGGTAGCTCCAGGCGAGCAGCAGCCCGATCACGACGAGCCAGAACCGGCGGCCGCGCACGAGCAGCCGCTGCCGGATCGCGACCGCGATAGCGACGGCGGCGGTGAACAGCGCGGTGGCCGGTAGGTCGGGCAGCAGCTCGGTGCCGGCGACCACGACGACGCCGGCGCAGGCGAGCACGGCGGCCGACAGCGCGCCGACGACGTGGCCGAACATCATCCGCCCGATCGTGTACACCGCGGCGAACAGCAGCAGCGCGGTCGCGATCGGGAACGCGTGGTAGGTGACCTCTGAGTAGCCGAAGACCCGCATGACCAGCGCGGTCGGCGCGGTCAGCCCGATCCGCAGGTACTGGTGGTCGAAGATCGGGTCCTTCGGACGGTGCGGGAAGGTCTTGGCGGCGTCCATGTAGCGGCTGTGGTCGACCGGCTGCGGCACCGACAGGTTCGTCAGCAGCAGCACGGCGTACGCCGTGAGGAGGACGGCGGGCAGCAGCAGCTCGACCCGGCGGGAGCGGGAAGGGGCCGGCGAGACGGCGGCCGGCGGAGCGGTGGCCGGCATCAGAACAGCACGTGCTCCTCGGCCGGCCCGTGGAAGGCGACCCGCCCGTGCCGCATCAGCTCTTCGTCGCCGGCCTTCCAGGTGTGCGCCTCGCGGTCGCCGCGTACGGAGATGAAGTTGAAACGGTCGGCCGAGTAGATGCCCGCGCCCTCGGCCTTGACGCGGCGCAGCAGGTCGCTGTCGACGGCGCGGGGCAGGTCGGCGAAGCGCAGCGTCCGCAGCAGGTCGCCGTCGGCGAGGATCGTGCCGCCCTGCACCAGCTCCGCCTCGGCGTGCTCCAGGTGCGGGAAGCGCAGCAGGGTGATCCCGTGCGTGCGCATCTCGCAGTAGTGCGCGCCCTTCCCGACGAGGCCGGCGGTCGTGTAGTCGAACGCGTACGCCAGGTCGCTCAGGTAGTGCGGCCCGTAGACGTTGTCGTCGTCCATCTTCGCCAGGTACGCGCCGTCGGCGGCGTCGATGCCGAGGTTCAGCACGGCGCCGAGCGTCAGGCCCGCGTCCGCCGTCAGCACCACGACGTCGTCCAGCCCGGCGGCCCGCGCCTTCGCCTCGGCGTGCTCGGCGGTGAACCCGTGCGTGACCAGCACGAGCTGCAGCGGGCGGTGGAGCTGGCGGGCGACCTGCGCGATGGCGTGGTCGACCTGCTCGGGCCGGTTGGTCGGCAGGATCACCGAGATCGACCGTTCCCGCCGTGTCCACGGCACGCCGGCCGCCGCCAGGACCGTCTCGACCCGGTGCCCGTACAGGTGCTTCGCGTACACCTCGCGCATCGCCAGGTGCCCGAGCCGGTCGCGCAGGCCGGCGTCCTTCATCAGCTCGACCAGCGCCTCGGTGGTCTGCTCCGGCGACGTCGACAGCCGCACGAGGTCGCCGAAGACCTCCTCCAGCGCCCGCGAGTGGCCGGAGACGACCGGCGTGCCGCACGCGGACAGCTCGAACACCCGCCGCGCGCACATCGTCGGCGACTTCGTCACCGAGTTCACGTTGAGGAAGATCTTGTAGGCCTTGTAGGCGGCGAGCATCCGCTCGTACGGCAGCGACCCGACGATGTGGTCGGCGTACTGCGACGGGAAGGCGAAGTCCGGATCATCGGAGATGCGGGTGTAGATGTGCAGGTCGAACTCCCGCGCCGGGCCGAGGACCGTGTCCATCTGCGCGGCCCGCTCGGGGTACTTCCTGGCGTGGTAGGTCCCGGCGAACGCCACCTCGTACCTGCGCCCGCACGGCACCGCGACCGGGTTGTGGATGCGCGGCTGCGCGCCGAACGGCAGCAGCGCGACCCGGTCGTGCCCGAGCGCCTCGACGTAGCGCGGTATGCAGTCGGCGTCGACGGTGAAGACGTGGTCGAACAGTTTGGCGGTCTCGATGAACCGGTCGAAGTTCGGCGGGTCCTCCTTGTTCCAGAAGACCGTCGGGATGCGCTGCGCGCGGCACCAGGCGACCAGGTCGCGCACCGGCTGCTTCGGCGCACCGGCCGCGCTCATCGTCGTGGCCCAGCGCCCGTCGTTGCCGTGCCAGGCCGACTCGACGAACAGCAGTGCCGGGCGCTCGCGCTCCAGCACCTCCCGCCAGTCGTCCGGGCCGAACCGGATCTGCCGCCACTCGAAGCGGAAAGCCAGTGTGGAGAACACGTCGAGGATGACCGCGACCTTCAGATCCCGGGCGACCGGGCCGTCCGGGACCGCGATCTCCGGGATCGTCACGGACGAGTAGTGCCCGGACAGGTCGGGCGAGCCGGCGGTCGTGACCGGCTTGGGCTCCTCCAGGCGCGGCGGGGTCTTCAGCGCGCTCGCCAGGTTCTTCGGCAGCTTCAGCGCGCCGGCGGGCCGCTTGGCGCTCCACAGCGCCTCGCCCAGCCGCCACCACCTGCGGTTCTTGGCCGACCTGAGCTGCCAGGTGACGTACTCGGTGCGGTACGACTGGTGCGCCAGCCGCGCCTCCAGGTTCTTCATCCGCGCGTTCACCTGCTCGTACCGGGCGATCGCGATGTCGTAGCGGCGCATCCGGTCCTTGCTGTCCGCCGCGGCCTCCTGGATCCCCAGGAACGCCCGCTCCTGCAGTGGCTGGCACGTCAGCACGAGCCGGTCCGGGTCGGCCATCGCGCCGGGCCGCGCCCGCACCCGCAGGTACCTGTCGACGATGTCCAGGTCGTCGATCGTGACGTACGGTGCCAGCAGCCGCACCAGCGAGTCGACGTAGAAGGTCGCGTGGTGGTCGTGGTGCCGGCTCAGGCCGAACGGCGTGGTCAGCGCCAGCACCCCGCCCGGGCGCAGGACCCGCGCCGCCTCCTTCAGCAGCGGCGAGGCGTCGGCGGTGTGCTCGACGACCTCGCCCATCAGCACGGTGTCGAACGAGTCGTCCGGCAGGTCCAGCGCGCTCGCGTCGGCGACGCGGAAGTCGAGCCGCGCCCGCACGTCCGGGGGCTCGGCCTCCCGCTCCCTCATCGCGTACGCGATCTGGTCGGCCTGGACGTCGACGCCGAGGACGGTCAGCCCGCGCCGGGCCGCGAGGATCGAGGCGATGCCCTGCGAGCAGCCGATGTCGAGCACCTCTCCGGTGGCCTGCCCGACGAGCCAGTGGATACGATCACGAGCGACCTGTTGCGTGCTTGTCGCCCAGATTTCGCCCTTGTAGACCTCGGAGATGCGATCGGAGTCAGCCATTGAGCCTCTTGTCGTCGGGAGTGGCGCGAAGACCCTAGCCGCGCCCGGCGAACGAGCGGTGTCGGCCAGGTGACGCAGGGGTGATCGACGGAGAAGAAGGTGAGCGCGAGGTGGCTGTCATCGTGAAGCTCGCCGCCGACCGGTAGATGGCGTCTCCGCATCCGCCGGAGGCGGTGCTGGGCTGGGTACGCGACGTCGTCGGCCGGATCACCTCGATCCGCTCCATGGGCGTCGGATCGACCACCCTGCACGCCATCGACGCCGGCACCGACCCCGTGCGCCGGCTCGTGGTGCGCCGCTTCCACGACGCCGCCCGGCTGCGGTGCGACCCCTGGTACGTCCCGGCCAACGAGGCGGCCGTGCTCGACCTGCTCGACGACACCGAGGTGCCCGCGCCGCGGCTGCTGGCCGCCGACCCGTACGGGCGCATCTGCGACGTGCCGGCGCTCCTGATCACGCGGGTACCGGGCCGCCCGGCCGCGCGGCCCTGGGACATGGACGCCTTCCTCGCCGCCCTGGCCGACGCGCTGGTCCGGATCCACGAGGTGCCGGTGGACGCCGCCCTGCCCGCCTACGCGCCCTACTACGACCCGGCGGTGCACGGTGAGCGCACGCCGCCCGTCTGGTCGGGCAGCTCCGAGCTGTGGGAGCGGGTGTTCGAGGTGATCGCGGGGCCGCCGCCGGAGACCGCCGCGGGCTTCATCCACCGCGACTTCCACCCGGGGCAGACGCTGTGGACGAGCGACCGGCTCACCGGGATCGTCGACTGGCTCACCGGGTGCGCCGGCCCGTACGCGGTCGACCTGGCGCGGGCCGGGATCAACCTGGCGATGGACTACGGCGTGGAGGTGGCGGAGGAGTTCGCACAACGGTATGGCGCACTGTGCGGCCGCGACGTCCGGCACCCGTACTGGGAGCTGCTGGACGCCGCCGACCTCATCCTCGACCTGCCGGTTCCCACGACGCAGGACATGGCCGACCAGTACTCGCGCTTCGAACACTGGACGGCCATCGCCCTCGCGAGCCTCTGAGCACGTGATCGATTGACGGCGAGGTGCTACACGCGTTGTGAACTTGCGTAAGGCCCGGGCTCCTTCCGCGTGCTGACCTGCGGAGTTACGTTCGAGGTGTTCCGGTCATCACGCGGGTGTGCCGATCCTGTGAGGATCTTCCCAAATGAATCGCACCGCCCAGCCCGCCGGCCGGAACGGCGGAGGGAGCCCACCGATCCGCCCCAGTAGATCCGGCCTCTCCGCATCCGGCCTCTCGCGCATCCGGGGCCGGCGTACGGGCGCTGGGCGCCGTGCCGACGCGATGCGGCGCCCAGCCCCACGGCCTTCGGCGCCTCGGCGCCTCGCGGTGACCGGGCGATACCGGACCGCCCGATAATGCCCCCATGGACGAACGGCTCATCGGGAGGCTGGACCGGCGCGTGTCGGTCGTCGGGCTCGGCACGTGGCAGCTCGGCGCGGACTGGGGGCGGGTGGAGGAGAAGGACGCGCTCGCCGTCCTCGGGGCGGCCGCCGAGTTGGGGGTGACGTTTGGCCGCGGTGCGGGAGTTCGCCGCGCTCGCCCCTGAGGGCGCGACGCCCGCCCAGGCGGCGCTGCGCTGGATCACCCAGCAGCCCGGCGTCACGACCGTGATCCCCGGGGCGCGGAACGCCGGGCAGGCCCGCGCGAACGCCGCCGCGGCCGGCCTGCCCCCTCTGCCGGAGGCGACGCTCGCCGCCATCCGTGACCTGTACGACCGGCGGATCCGCCCGCAGGTGCATCACCGCTGGTGACGGCCGTGGCGACGCGGCCGCGACGGGATGCTCCGGGGCGACGCGGGTCCGGAGAATAAGTACGTGCAATATGCATATGCCCGATTTATCATGCGTGCACATCGAAGTCGTCGGCCGTGGCCTCCGGCGGATCAACGCTGATCCGCACCCCGCAGGGGGACTCCCCTACCGGGGTGGCGTCGTGAAGGGGGTCGCGTGCAACGCGAAGAGTCGGCCGTGTCATCCCCGCGCACGGTCTGGCGCAAGAGCAGCCACAGCAATCCGAGCGGAGCCTGCGTCGAGGTGACGCGGCTGCCGGGCACGCACGGGGCCGCGCGGGCCGGTGGCGCGCCCTCGGCCGTGCCCCGGCCCCGCGGGCGCCCCGGCCCGGGGTCACCGGATGCGGGCGCGGCGCCGGCGGTGGTTCCCGGCGAATGCGCCCTGGGCGGCTCCGCCGGAAGCGGACCGGCTCGGGCCGTGCCGATCCAGGGCGAGCGGATCGCGGACGGCCGGCGACGCCCGGCCGTCCGCGACGGTGCAGTGGCAGGCGGGGATCCGGCGGCCACCGGCGAGCGGTAGCGGCGGCGGATGCGCCGCGGCGGGCCGGCCGCGCCGGCGGACGGAGATCTGCGACGCCGTGAAAAACGCCGTGCGCAGGTGGCCGGTCCCGGCCGTGCACGCGCGCGTAACGCACCGCGGCGGCGGCTCCGCCCGCCCGCCGATCAGGGGCCGGCCTGCATCGCCGCCGGATGCGTTCTACGGATGGCCTCGTACCGGCCACGTGCCGCGGCGCAACCGGCAGGTAAGGTCATCCTCAGCATGGGGGAGCGGAGGTGGCGTTTGAACGACCGTCTGTGGACGTGGCCGAATGCGTTGAGCTTCGCCCGTCTGATCGGCGTTCCCGTCTTCCTGTGGCTGGTGCTCGTCAAGGAGGACTGGTGGGCGCTCGGCATCCTCGTATTCGCCGGGCTGTCCGACTGGCTCGACGGCAAGCTGGCCCGGATGCTCGACCAGACCAGCGAGATCGGCACGCTCCTCGACCCGGCCGCCGACCGCCTCTACATCCTGGCGACCCTGATCGGCCTGGTCGTCCGCGGCGTCGTCCCGTGGTGGCTGATGCTCGTCCTGGTCGGTCGCGAGGTCTACATGGGCCTGCCGCTGTACGTGTTGCGGCGGCACGGCTACGGGCCGCCGCCGGTGCACTTCGTCGGCAAGACGGCGACGCTGTGCCTGCTGTACGCCTTCCCGTTGCTTTTCCTGGGGGCCCATTCCGGGGCATACGCGACTTTCGCGAAGATTCTCGGCTGGGCGTTCACCATCTGGGGAACGGGTCTGTATTGGTGGGCCGCCGCTCTTTACACGGTGCAGGCCCGCCGGCTGACACTCGCGGACAGCGGGCCCGGTGAGCTGAAGGGAGCGGAACCTCGACCATGATCGGCGTATCCGTCGCAAAGGAGTGGCTCCGATGAAGGCCGTCGTGATGGCGGGCGGGGAGGGGACGCGCCTTCGCCCGATGACCGCCAACCAGCCCAAGCCGCTTCTGCCGGTGGTCAACAAGCCGATCATGGAACACGTCCTGCGGCTGCTCAAACGGCACGGCTTCACCGAGACCGTCGTCACCGTCCAGTTCCTCGCCGCGCTCGTGCGCAACTACTTCGGCGACGGCGAGGAGATCGGCATGGCGCTGAGCTACGCCACCGAGGAGATGCCGCTCGGCACCGCCGGCAGCGTCAAGAACGCCCAGGACGCCCTGCGCGACGATCGCTTCCTCGTGATCTCCGGCGACGCGCTCACCGACATCGACCTGACCGACATGGTGCGTTTCCACCGCGAGAACGGCGCCCTCGTCACGATCGGCCTCAAGCGGGTGCCGAACCCGCTGGAGTTCGGGATCATCATCGTGGACGACGACGGCCGTATCCAGCGGTTCCTGGAGAAGCCGACCTGGGGCCAGGTGTTCTCCGACACCGTCAACACCGGCATCTACGTCATGGAGCCGGAGGTGCTCGACCACGTCGCGGCCGGCGAGTCCGTCGACTGGTCCGGCGACGTGTTCCCCAAGCTGCTCGCCGAGGGCGCCCCGCTGTACGGGTACGTCGCCGAGGGCTACTGGGAGGACGTCGGCACCCACGAGAGCTACCTCAAGGCCCAGGCCGACATGCTCTCCGGCAAGATCGACGTCGAGCTCGACGGATTCGAGATGTCGCCGGGCGTATGGGTGGCCGAGGGCGCCGAGGTCGACCCCGAGGCCATCCTCAAGGGCCCGCTCTTCATCGGCGACTACGCCAAGGTCGAGGCCGGCGCCGAGCTGCGCGAGTACACCGTGCTCGGCAGCAACGTCGTCGTCAAGGAGAACGCCTTCCTGCACCGCGCCGTCGTCCACGACAACGTCTTTGTCGGCCCCTCGACCAACCTGCGCGGCTGCGTGATCGGCAAGAACACCGACATCATGGCCGGAGCCCGCATCGAGGAGGGCGCGGTCGTCGGCGACGAGTGCGTGATCGAGTCGGAGGCGTACATCTCCAGCGACGTCAAGGTCTACCCGTTCAAGACGATCGAGGCCGGCGCCGTCGTCAACACCAGCGTGATCTGGGAGTCGCGCGGCCAGCGCACGCTCTTCGGGCCGCGCGGCGTGTCCGGCCTGATCAACGTCGAGATCACGCCTGAGCTCGCGGTGCGGCTGGCCAGCGCGTACGCCACCACCCTGAAGAAGGGGGCGCGCGTCACCGCCTCGCGCGACGCGTCCCGGGCCGCCCGCACCCTCAAGCGGGCCGTGCAGAGCGCGCTGACCGCCAGCGCCATCAACGTGCAGGACCTGGAGGCCTGCCCGATCCCGGTCGCCCGGTACGAGACCGCGCGCGAGCACTGCGCGGGCGGCATCGTGATCCGCACCACCCCGGGCGACCCGCAGGGCGTGGACATCCTCTTCCTCGACGAGAACGGCGCCGACCTGTCCCAGGCGGCGCAGCGCAAGCTCGACCGCGTCTTCGGCCGGCAGGAGTACCGCCGCGCGTTCCCCGGCGAGATAGCCGAGCTGTCCTATCCGCCGCGGGTCTTCGAGTCCTACGCCCGCGACCTGCAGCGCTGCGTCGACCTGAGCGGCGTCCGCGAGGCCGAGCTCAAGATCGTCATCGACTGCGCGGGCGGCACCGCCTCGCTCGTGCTGCCGCAGCTGCTCGGCCGGCTCGGCGTCGAGGTGCTCACCGTCAACAACCGTCTCGACGAGGTGTCGCCCACCGAGACACTCGCCGAGCGCATGCGCGACCTGCAGCGCCTCGGCGAGCTGGTGTCGTCGTCCCGCGCGGCGTTCGGCGTGCGGTTCGACACCGTGGGCGAACGCATCACGCTCGTCAACGAGAACGGCGAGTTGATCAGCGACGACCGCGGGCTGCTCGTGGTGCTCGACCTGGTCGCGGCCGAGCGGCGCGGCGGCCGCGTCGCCCTGCCCGTCACGACCACGCGGGTGGCCGAGCAGGTCTGCCGCTTCCACGGCGTGCAGGTCGAATGGACCTCGACGTCGCAGGACGTGCTGACCAAGGCGGCGACCGCCGACGACATCATCTTCGCCGGCGACGGGCGCGGGGGTTTCATCATCCCCGAGTTCAGCCCCACCGTCGACGGCATCGCCGCGTTCATCCGCCTGCTCGGCCTGGTCGCGCGCACCCGTCTCACGCTCTCTCAGATCGACCAGCGGATCCCCGAGGCGCACCTGCTCAAGCGCTCGGTGCCGACGCCCTGGGCGGCCAAGGGCAGCGTCATGCGGCACGTCGTCGAGGCCGCCGGCGAACGTGTCATCGACACGACCGACGGTGTCCGCGTCATCGAGGACGGCACGGGCTGGATCCTCGTCCTGCCCGACCCGTCGGAGGCCGTCACCCACCTGTGGGCCGAGGGCGCCGACCGCGACTCCGCGCAGGCGCTCCTGGAGGACTGGGCCCGCGTCGTGGAGGACGCCGGCGCCTGACGAACGGCGCCTGGGAGAGTGGGATCGCGTCTCAGCGGCCGCGCGTCCGGCGCAGCCGCCCGGAGATGAGCGCCGGCCCCGCGTGCACGGTCACCCCGGTGAAGTCGCCGGCCGCCTCCGCCACCCAGTAGGCGCCCTCGATCACCAGGGCGGCGACCGGCGTGATCACGGGCTCGCGCCGGGTTCCGGTGAACTCCACCGTGGCCGCCAGGACGCCCGCCGGAAGCTGTCCCCATGCCAGCGCCCAGGAGCGGGCGCCGCGCGGTCCGCGCCACGCCCCGCGCAGCACCGACACCGACACGGCCGTGGTCACGCAGACGTCCGCCAGCCGGTTTCCCTCGTAGACCTCCAGCGCCGCCCGGTCCGCGGCGCCGCGCCCCACCCGTACCGTCCACCCGCTGATCGGCAGCCGCATCAGCGGGGCCGCGTCCGCCTGTTCTCTCATGACCCCCAGGTCCCCTGCGTGCGTGGGTCAAGTCCACCGCCCGTTCCTGCGAGGGGGGTACACGGTTCCTCGGAATTCCCTGTGAGTGCGTCGTGGTGAGCGGGTCGTGCGGCCCGTCGCCGGTGCGGCGGAACGCGCGATGCGGCGCCGGGGACGGTGCGGGACGGCGCGGTGACCGCGGCTTGCCGGAATGTCCCCTGCGGACGCTCCGGAACAACGGCGCCGAGGGGATCGTCGTACAGGACAGAAGATCATTGTTCGTGCGGTACGGTCGCCGTGGACCGCTACGCTGCGTGGTGCCGGCCTTGCCCAGGGCCGCCGACCGCGCGGCGGCGTGGACCGGCGATCACTGTCGAAGGTAGCGTGAGACTGCAGGACTCTTGTCATGGTTGACCCCTCGGCAATTGCCGCGTAGTTTGCGGCAACCGTCGTGATGGCGGACGAGGGGAGAAAGAGAGCGTCATCACCGACGGTGCGAAGGGGGATCGTGTGCTGGGGCAGACCGGAGGTACGGTGCCGATGGCGCCGTCAGTGCTCGACGTCCGTGCCGTACGGTGCCAGAGGCACACCCGAGGCCATAGGTAGGAGGCCGAGCCGATAAATGCCGAGCGTCTACTGCACGCGGTGTGGTCACGCCAGCCCGGAGGACGCCCGCTTCTGCTCGAACTGCGGAACGCCGCTGACCCGCGGCGCGCAGCCGCCGAGCGAGCCCGGCGAGTCGACGTCGACGATCTCGCTGGGGTCGATCGAGTCGTACGAGCCGGAGACCGGCGACGAGCTGTCCCCCGAGCAGATGGCGATCGAGGCGCTCCCGCCGGGCACCGCCCTCCTCGTGGTCAAGCGGGGGCCGAACGCCGGGAGCAGATTTCTCCTCGACAGTGACCGCATCACGGCGGGTCGCCACCCGGAAAGCGACATCTTCCTCGACGATGTGACTGTGTCCCGCCGTCATGCCGAGTTCTACCGCCGCGGCGCGCAGTTCTCCGTGCGCGACGTCGGCAGCCTCAACGGCACCTACGTCAACCGCCAGCGGATCGACGAGGCGGGGCTGTCCGGTGGCGACGAGGTCCAGATCGGCAAGTTCCGGCTGGTGTTCCTCACCAATCCGCAGTACGCCACCGATGGAAGGGGCGATGGCCGGCCGACGGGAGGGCCGTGACGAAGCCGAAGGGACGTCCAGGCGGGGCGCGGGAGGGCCGCCCCTCCGGTGACACCGCGATCGGGGTACGGGGCGGGCGCGCCGCGGGCCCGGCGCCGTCGGGCGTACGAGGACGAGACCGCGGGGCGCCGCACGGGGGGTGGCTGTGAGCACATCGGCCGCGCGCGCGTACATGACGATCGGCGAGGTGCTGGGGCTCCTTTCACCGGAGTTCCCCGACATCACCGTCTCCAAGATCCGCTTTCTGGAGGCCGAGGGTCTGATCGAACCCGAGCGCAGCCCGTCCGGCTACCGGATGTTCGCGCAGGCCGACGTCGAACGCCTGCGGTTCATCCTGGCAGCCCAGCGTGACCACTACCTCCCGCTGCGGGTGATCAAGGAGCATCTGGACGCGGTCGACCGAGGCCAGGACCCCCCGCCGCTCGGCGGCCGCCGCCGGGAGCCCCGGGGGCTGGTGGCGGCCGACAGCGTCGCCGACGACACCGCCGAGGTGCGGCTGACCCGCCGTCAGCTCATCGTCGCGGCCGGCATCGACGAGGCCGCGCTCGCCGAGCTGGAGGAGTTCGGTCTCGTGCGCCGGGCCGGCAAACACTACGACCGTGACGCGCTCACGATCGCCCGCACGGCTGCGGCGCTACGGTCCTTCGGGCTTGAGGCCCGCCACCTGCGGGCGGTCAAGGCCGCGGCCGAGCGTGAGATCGGACTGATCGAGGCCGCCGTTGCCCCGACGATGCGCCAGCGCAGCCCCGGCGCCCGCGCGCGGGCCGCCGAGACCGCCCGCGAGATCGCCGCGCTGTCGCTGAAACTGCACGCCGCGTTGATGTCCACGGGCCTGCGGGAAGGCCTCGACCCCTGAGATCACGTTCGGCGCCGTGCACCCGCCCCGGGGCGGCGCGACTGGGGTGTACGTTGGCTACAAGGGTTTCGGGTGAACCGTCTCAGGCAGGGAGCCGCCGTGAAGCAGATGGAGGTCGTCGGCGTCAGGGTCGAGATGCCCTCCAATCAGCCGATCGTACTGCTGAAAGAGACGGACGGTGACCGCTATCTTCCGATCTGGATCGGCGCGGTCGAGGCGACGGCGATCGCATTCGCGCAGCAGGGCGTGCTGCCCGCCCGCCCGCTGACCCATGATCTGTTCCGCGACGTCCTCGAGGCGTTCGACGTGCAGCTCCGCACGGTCAACATCACGGCCCTTCGCGAGGGCATCTTCTTCGCCGACCTGATCTTCTCCAACGGCGTCGAGGTCAGCGCCCGTCCCTCCGACTCGATCGCGCTGGCGCTGCGCACCGGCGCGTCGATCTTCGCGAGCGACGACGTGCTCGACGAGGCCGGGGTGGCGATCCCCGACGAGCAGGAGGACGAGGTGGAGAAGTTCCGCGAGTTCCTCGACACGATCTCCCCGGAGGACTTCGGCCGCGCCACCTGAGGCGGCCCGCGCCGCAGCGTCCGCGCCGATCCGCACGCCGGTCCCCGCTCGCCCCGTTCGGCCGCCCCGCGCCCGCTCCGGCGGAGCGCCGGCTCATCGTCCATGGCGACGGGCCCGGCGGCCGCCCGACGTGTCCGGATCCCGGTGAAAGAACGGTAATGCCGGTTAAAAGCTTTCTTTGCGCGTCACGGGGGACCGATCGTGCCTGGCGACCGTCGCTACGTGTGGAGGTGCGGCTGATACTGCCGATCGGGGGCGATTGGTAGAGGCCGTAACGGTTTGTGTTGCCTGCGACGCGCCGACCGTGAACGTTGACCCTGGTGTGGCCGCGACCTACCGTGCTGCTTGAACCCCCGCGGTGTAATTCCGTCAAACCCCCTTGGTGGATCGCTGCGGGATGACAGAGCCGGAGGTCCGCGTGGCGGCAGGCAGCGGCGAGGGCAAGGCGGCCCGCGACAGGCACGATGCTTCTCAACGCGCTGGGGAGCAGGGGCTCCTGTTCGGCGGGAGCGTGTCGCCCCTGCCCGATGACGTCGGGTTTCGCGGTCCTACGGCGTGCGCCGCGGCCGGCATCAGCTACCGCCAGCTCGACTACTGGGCGCGCACGGAGCTCGTCGTGCCGAGCGTACGCTCCGCACACGGCTCGGGTTCGCAGCGGCTCTACAGCTTTCGCGACATCCTGGTGCTGAAGGTCGTGAAACGGTTGCTGGACACCGGGGTGTCGTTGCAGCAGATACGGGCGGCCGTGGAACACCTGCGGGATCGCGGCGTCGACGACCTCGCGCAGATCACGTTGATGAGCGACGGCGTGAGCGTCTACGAGTGCACGTCACCGGACGAGGTCGTGGATCTCGTGCAGGGCGGCCAGGGGGTGTTCGGCATCGCCCTGGGCCGGGTGTGGCAGGAGGTCGAGGGCAGCCTCGCCGAGATGCCCGCCGAACGAGCGCACGGCGGCGAGAACCCCCATGACGAGCTCGCCCGCCGCCGTCGCGTCCGCAAGACCGGTTGATCTCCCCCTCTCGCTCCCTTTTCCCCGTCGCGGCTCCGTATTCGTTTCCCGGGCCTGCTTCCTCGTTCTCCCAGGTCTGCTTCCTCGATCACGCTCGGCCACCGCGCAGGACCCGCCCACCGGCGGCACGACACCCCCGATCTCCCGGCGGCACGAAGCCCGCCCGGTGTCCGGCGGTGCGACCCGTCCCGCGGTACGACGCCCGCTCCGCCCGGCCGCGCTTCCCGTTCCCGCCTAAGCTGGCGGACGGGTACCCGGCCCACGACGTCCGCCGAGCGAAGGAGCGGCCAGGCATGACCGACATAGGGCAGACCGGCACCGAAGAGTTCACGCGGTCCCCGAACCACTTCACCGACCGCATCACCGCCGACGGCTCCTCGCCCTGGCCGGTCGAACCCGGCCGGTACCGCCTCGTGGCCAGCCGCGCCTGCCCGTGGGCGAGCCGCGCCATCATCGTGCGCCGCCTGCTCGGCCTGGAGGACGCCATCTCCCTGGCGATCGTGGACCCGATCCAGGACGAGCGGAGCTGGCGGTTCACTCTCGACCCGGGCGGGCGCGACCCGGTGCTGGGCATCGCGTTCCTCGCCGAGGCCTACCAGGCCGCCGAGCCCGGGTACGACGGCGGGGTGAGCGTGCCGGCCATCGTCGACGTGCCCAGCGGCCGGCTGGTCAGCAACGACTATCCGCAGATCACGCTGGACATGTCCACCGAATGGACCGCATACCATCGCCCCGGCGCGCCGGAGCTGTATCCCGAGGCGGTGCGGGACGAGATCGACGCGGTGAACGAGGAGGTCTTCCGCGACCTCAACAACGGCGTCTACATGGCCGGGTTCGCGCGCAGCCAGAAGGCGTACGAGAAGTGGTACCGCCGGGTCTTCGACCGCCTCGACGCGCTGTCCGAGCGGCTGGAGCGCCGCCGCTACCTCGTCGGGGACACGATCACCGAGGCCGACATCCGGCTGTTCGTGACGCTGGTCCGCTTCGACGCCGTGTACCACGGCCACTTCAAGTGCAACCGCAGCAAGCTGACCGAGATGCCGGTGCTGTGGGCCTACGCCCGGGACCTCTTCCAGACCCCCGGGTTCGGGGACACCGTCGACTTCGACCACATCAAGCGGCACTACTACTGCGTGCACCACGACATCAACCCGACCGGGATCGTCCCCGCCGGGCCCGGCCTGAGCGGCTGGAAGACACCGCACGGCCGCGAGGCGCTGGGCGGCCGCCCGTTCGGCGACGGAACCCCGCCCGGCCCGGTCCGCCCGGAGGAGCGCGTTCCCGACCTGCCCTGATCCGCGGCGGGCCGCCCGGCCGCGCCGGGCGCGCACAGCGTCGCGGCCGACACGATCAGGGCGGTGAGCAGGGCGGTCCGGGCTGCACGCATGGCGTCTCCGCGATCCTCCGATGTGGTGTGAAGCTAGATCGGAAAAGGTTTTCCACCAATCCGCCGCGACGCCTCAGCGGCGGGACCGCCCGGCCCGGTCAGAGGGCCTCTTTGCGCTGGAGGTGGTGCAGCGCGGCCCAGCCGGGCAGCACCGGCAGCCAGAACGTCAGGAGGCGGAACAGCAGCACCGCCGAAGTCGCGGTGCCGGCGGGCAGGCCGGCGAGGGTCAGCCCGAGGGACAGCGCGCCCTCGACGGTGCCCAGACCGCCCGGCGTGGGTGCGGCCGAGCCGAGCGCGTTGCCGGTCAGGAAGACGACGGCGACCGTCATCCAGTTCAGCGAGCCGCCGAACGCGTGGACGCAGGCGTCGAGGCAGGCCACGAACGCCGCGGTCAGCAGCACGGTGCCGGTGAGGGCCGTGGCGACCTTCCGGGGTGACTGGAGGACGTCGAGCAGCCGCGGGATCGCCCCGGCGAAAACCGACCGGAGCCGTGCGGTGACCGGCCGCCGCAGCGGTCCGATCGACAGCACGGCGATCGCGAGGACGGCAGCGGCCAGCAGGCCGATGATGATGGTCCGGGACGGCGGCAGTGACGGCCCGTTGTCGATGCCGGTGAGGTAGCCGAACAGCACCAGCATCAGCACGTGGAACCCCATGCCGGCCGCCTGTGAGGCGCCGACGCTGGCCGCCGCCTGCCCGGCCGGCACCCCGGCCCGCTGCACGTAGTGGGTGTTGACCGCGATGCCGCCGACCGCCGCCGGGGCCACGAGCTTGACGAACGACGCGACGAGCTGCACGAGGATCGTGCGCCCCAGCGGCAGCCGCTCCGGCACGAACCCCTTGATCATCAGTGCCGCCGCCAGGTAGCTGGCCGCCGAGGCGCCCGCACCGATCGCGAACCACCGCAGGTCGGCGCGGGCGACCACGTCGGTGATGTCCACGTTGCCGAGCTGGGACAGCAGAACGTACGCGCCGACGGTGCCGGCGATCACGCTCAGGACCGTGCGCGGCCGGAAGCGGTCCAGGTGCACCGGCTCGGCGGACTCGGCGATCTCCGGCAGCAGCAGCCGGATCTGCTCCCGGACCCGGCTCAGCAGGTCCTTGTGCCGGCGCAGCGCGGCGCGGGTCGACCGGGCCAGCACGACCTTCTGCAGGAGCGGCACGGCCCCGCCGAGCGCGTCGGTGCCGAGCACACGGGCGGCGGTGCGCACGGCCCGCTCCGGCCCGGCGAGCAGCGCGAGCTCGGTCAGCATCTGCGCCAGGTCGATGCGCAGCGCGAGGTCGCCGGCCGCCGTCTCACCGGCCCGCAGGTCGACGAGCCGGACGCGGCCGTCGTCGCCCACGAGGATGCTCTCGCCGGTCAGCCGCCGGTGCGCGAGGCGGTGGCCCTGGAGCAGCTTGAGCTGCTCCCAGATCTCGGTGAGCAACGCGTCGGTGATCCGGTCGCCCGGCAGCTCGGCGAACGGCCGCCCCGGCACGTGCTCGTACGCCAGCAGCGCCGCCTCACTGCCCACCTCCGAGGTGGCCAGCAGCCGCGGCGTCCGCGCGCCCGCCGCCGCGGTCGCGTACGCCATCAGCGACTCCTGCTCCAGCGACCGGCGCAGCGACCTGATCGTCCGCCGCGGCATGCCCTCTCGCAGCCGTGCCCGCTGCCACAGCCGGTAGGCCAGCCCGGCGGTCTGCTGGTCGCGGTCCAGCACGGTGACGTCGACGCTCGACCCGCCGGCCAGCGCGGCCGTGTAGCGGCGGGTGCCGTCGGGCGCGTCCGCGATGCGCACGGCGCGCACCGGCACCAGCCCGACCCGCCGCAGGGCCGCGACGACCTCGCCGCCGGGCGGCCGGATGTTCGGCGAGCCGACCGCGTACAGCGTGCCGTAGCCGACGGCGCGGCCGATGACGTAGGTCGTCACCACCGCCAGCGGCGTGATCGACCCGGCCGCGAGGGACGCGACGGCGTCCAGCCCGATGACCGTCCAGGTGACGGCCTGCCAGCGGGCGCGGCCGCGCAACCCGACCGCCGTGACGTACGCGATGACCGGCGTGATGTCGACGTGCGCCGGACCGGGGAACCAGCCGCCGTGCCGCCGCCAGGTGAGGTACCAGGCGAGGTCGCGCATACCGGCGGCGGTGATCCACGAGTCGAGGGCGATGGAGACGCCGAGCGCGACCACCGCCGCCAGCACCCCGATCACCACCCGCAGCGCGTCGCGGTGGAACACCCGATCGAGGCCGAAGGCCACCGGCACGGCGAGCACGCCGAGCCCGGAGGCGAGGTTGGCGAGTGTGAGCAGCAGGTGCGGCGCCTGCTCGGTGCCGTGCGTGATGTCGGAGGTCAGGCCGCTCGTGGTCTGCCGGGCGACCTGCGCCAGCAGCAGGATCACGCCCATGACGGCGACGCACGCCAGGAAGCGCGCGGCGTCGGCCGGGCGCCGGATGCGGCGCGGCAGCGACGGTTCGTCGACCAGGACGCCGGGCGGTGCCTCGGCGGTCGTCCCGTCACCCGGCATGGTCGTCACCGGGCGCGGGCCGCGGTGCCCGGCCGTGGCGGGCGAGCGTCACCGCGCGGAACGTAAAGGAGGGTTGCGATCGCTGGCACAGAGTGAATCTTCCCAGCCCAGGGTGTCCGGTATCCGAGTGACAGGGTACGCGTCGTGCGCCGTCCCGTGGCGGCGCGGCGGGCCCGCTCGTCAGATGCCGAGCCGGGCGGCGATGCCGTCCAGCACGCACGCCAGGCCGAACTCGAACTGCCACTCGGGGTCGTCGGTGTTGGAGCCCTCGATGATGTAGCGCGCCGCCGACCGGCTCGTACGCACCTATTCCGGGGGCATGCGCCGGCGCATCGACCTGATCGCCAGCCTGATCGTCGCGCCGCCGGTGCTCTTCCTCGACGAGCCGACCACCGGCCTCGACCCGCGCAGCCGCGGCGAGATCTGGGAGACGATCCGCGAGCTGGCCGGTGGCGGCACCACCGTGCTGCTGACCACCCGGTACCTCGCCGAGGGCCGACCGCCTCGCCGACCGCGTCGTCGTGGTCGACCAGGGACGCGTCGTCGCCTCCGGCACGCCCGACGAGCTGAAGGCGATCGTCGGCGACCGGCTCGACGTCGTCGTACGGGAGGCCGCCGCCGTCGGCGCGGCCGCCGAGGCGCTCGCCCGCGCGACCGCGGCCCGGCCGCGGATCGACCACGCCGAGCACCCTCGACAAGCTGCTTCCGCTGATCTTCCCGGTCACGATGGTGTCGAACGCCTTCGTACCGACCGCCGGCATGCCCGCCTGGCTGCGCGCCGTCGCCGACTGGAACCCGGTCAGCGCCGCGGTGGCCGCCTGCCGCGACCTGTTCGGCACGCCCGGCGCGCACCCGGCCGGCGGCGTCCCGTGGCCGTTGCGGCATCCGGTCGCCGCGATGCTGCTGTGGTCGGCGCTCCTGCTCGCCGTCTTCGTGCCGGCGACGGTGCACCGCTTCCGCACCGCGAACCGCTGACCGCGTGCCCGGCCTCCCGCGCCTACGGCCCCGCGTCCCCCGCCGTCCGCGCGGGCGGGACCCGGGGCCCGTCGGGTGCCGCGGCGCATCGCGGCCGTCCCCCTCGGCGGCGGGCGCCGATGAGGCCGCCGCCACGGCCCGCCCCGGCGCCGAGGACGGCGTCCGCGGGGTATGTCCGGTAAGGTGATGACGCCGTCGACCTCGTACGGGAGAGATCGCGCACCTTACGGTGCGCGGCGCCGAAGGAGCAAACCTCCCCGGAACCTCTCAGGCAAAAGGACCGTACGAGCGAGGCACCTCTGGAAAGCAGGGCCGGTGGTCCGCCGACCACCGGGTCTCACCGACGGTGCAAGCCGCCAGGCGAAGCTCTCAGGTTCAGGCGACAGAGGGGGAGACCGGCCACCGGCCCGCCGGTGGTGGCTGCGTACGCGTCGCGACCAGGAGGCTCCCCAATGACCGAGATCCCCTTCGCCGACCGGCACATCGGGCCGTCCCGCGACGAACGCGCGGAGATGGCGAAGCTCGTCGGTTTCCCCAGCGCCGAGGCCCTGGTCGAGGCCGCCGTCCCCGCCGCCATCCGGACCGGCCGGCCGCTGGACCTGCCGCCCGCGCAAAGTGAGGCCGGCGCGTTCGCCCGGCTGCGCGAGCTGGCCGCCCAGAACCAGGTGCTGACCTCCATGATCGGCCTGGGCTATCACGGCACGGTCACCCCCGGGGTGATCCTCCGCAACGTGCTGGAGAACCCCGGCTGGTACACCGCCTACACGCCGTACCAGCCGGAGATCTCCCAGGGGCGCCTGGAGGCGCTGCTGAACTTCCAGACCGTGGTGGCCGACCTGACCGCCCTGCCGGTCGCGAACGCCTCCCTGCTCGACGAGGGCACCGCCGCGGCCGAGGCCATGACCCTCGCGCACCGCGTCGCCAAGAACGGCG
Organism: Actinomycetota bacterium; assembly: GCA_048498315.1. GTDB lineage: Bacteria > Actinomycetota > Actinomycetes > Streptosporangiales > Streptosporangiaceae > Actinoallomurus. The sequence goes on along the minus strand of JBEHYF010000017.1, from coordinate 20,773 downwards.
ACGCCTTCCTCGTCGACGCCGACGCGCTGCCGCAGACGATCGCGGTGGTGCGCACCCGCGCGCTGCCGCTCGGCATCGAGGTCGTCGTCGCCGACCTGTCCGAGGGGCTGCCGGACGGCGACTTCTTCGGCGTGCTGCTGCAGTACCCGGGCGCGAGCGGCGCGGTGCGCGACCTGTCCGCGGTGACCGAGGCCGTGCACGAGCGCGGCGCGCAGGTCGTCGTCGCGGCCGACCTGCTGGCCCTGACGCTGCTGCGGCCGCCGGGGGAGTTCGGCGCCGACATCGCGGTCGGCACGGCCCAGCGCTTCGGCGTGCCGTACGGATTCGGCGGCCCGCACGCCGGCTACATGTCGGTGCGCGAGGGCCTGCAGCGCCGGCTCCCGGGCCGGCTCGTCGGCGTGTCGGTCGACGCCGACGGCGCCCCGGCGTACCGGCTCGCCCTGCAGACCCGCGAGCAGCACATCCGGCGGGAGAAGGCGACCAGCAACATCTGCACGGCCCAGGTGCTGCTGGCCGTCGTGGCGAGCATGTACGCCGTCTACCACGGCCCCGACGGGCTGCGCGGCATCGCCGAGCGGGTGCACGGGCACGCCGTGCGCCTTGCCGCCGGGCTGCGGTGGCTCGGCGTGCAGGTCGTCCACGACGCCTTCTTCGACACCGTGCTGGCCCGCGTGCCCGGCCGGGCCGAGGAGGTCCTGCGCGCGGCCCGCGAGCGCGGCATCAACCTGCGCCCGGTCGACGCCGACCACGTCGGCGTCACGTGCGACGAGACCACCACGGAAGAGCACGTCGCCACGGTGCTGCGCGCCTTCGGCGCGGCCGGGGACGAGCACGTGGCGGCGGACGGCTCCGCGCTGCCGCCGCGGCTGCGGCGGGAGAGCGGCTACCTGACCCACCCGGTCTTCCACGCCCACCGCTCGGAGACCGCGATGCTGCGCTACCTGCGGCGGCTTCAGGACCGCGACATCGCCCTCGACCGGTCGATGATCCCGCTCGGCTCCTGCACCATGAAGCTGAACGCCACTGCCGAGATGGAGCCGATCACCTGGCCGGAGTTCGCGAACATCCACCCGTTCGCGCCGCTTGAGCAGGCCCGCGGCTACCTGACGCTGATCGGCGAGCTGGAGTCGTGGCTGGCCGAGATCACCGGGTACGCCAAGGTGTCGGTGCAGCCGAACGCCGGCTCGCAGGGCGAACTGGCCGGCCTGCTCGCGGTGCGCGGCTACCACGCGGCGCGCGGCGAGGGCCACCGGAACGTCTGCCTCATCCCGTCCTCAGCGCACGGCACCAACGCCGCCAGCGCCGTGATGGCGGGCATGCGGGTGGTCGTCGTGCAGAGCACCGGCACCGGCGACATCGACCTCGACGACCTGCACGCCAAGATCGAAAAGCACCGCGACGACCTCGCCGCGATCATGGTGACGTACCCCTCGACGCACGGCATCTACGAGGAGACCATCACTGACGTCTGCCGCAGCGTGCACGAGGCGGGCGGCCAGGTCTACGTCGACGGCGCCAACCTCAACGCCCTCGTCGGCCTCGCCCGGCTCGGCGAGTTCGGCGCGGACGTGTCGCACCTGAACCTGCACAAGACCTTCTGCATCCCGCACGGCGGCGGCGGCCCGGGAGTCGGCCCGGTCGGCGTGCGCGAGCACCTCGCGCCGTACCTGCCGAACCACCCGCTGCGCCCCGAGGCCGGGCCGCAGACCGGCAGCGGCCCGATCTCGGCCGCGCCGTGGGGCTCGGCCGGCATCCTGCCGATCTCGTGGGCCTACATCGCGATGATGGGCCCCGACGGGCTGCGCGAGGCGACCGAGGCCGCGGTGCTGGCCGCCAACTACGTCGCCCGCCGCCTGTCCGGGCACTACCCGGTGCTGTACACGGGCCGCAACGGCCTGGTCGCGCACGAGTGCATCATCGACCTGCGTAAGATCACCAAGGAGACGAAGATCACTGCCGAGGACGTCGCGAAGCGGCTCATCGACTACGGGCTGCACGCGCCGACCCTGGCCTTCCCGGTCGCGGGCACGCTCATGGTCGAGCCGACCGAGAGCGAGGACCTCGCCGAGCTCGACCGCTTCTGCGACGCCATGATCCAGATCCGCCGGGAGATCGAGCGGGTCGCCGCCGGCGAGTACGACGCCGGCGACAACCCGCTGAAGAACGCCCCGCACACCGCCGCGTCCCTGCTGGTCGCCGACTGGAAGCACCCCTACTCCCGCGAAGACGCCGCCTACCCGGTGCCGTCGCTCCGCCAGGACAAGTACTGGCCGCCGGTCCGCCGCATCGACCAGGCCTACGGCGACCGCAACCTGGTCTGCTCCTGCCCGCCCCCGGAGGCCTTCGAGTCCTGATCCCGCCCCCGGAGCCCGCCCGCACGGCGCGGCCGGCCGGGCGTCACGGAGGAGGCCCGCGGCCGGCCGCGGGGCGGGGTGCCGCCCGCACGGCCAGGCTGAATCGCGACGCCGCGCACCGCGCCGCCGCCGGGCGGGCCGATGCCGCTGCCGGGGATCGGTACCAGGTCGCCGGACTCCGGAACCCCGCCGTCCGGGTGCCGGCGCACCGTAAGCTCAGGTCGTGATGGACTTGCGCTCCCGCCCTCGGCCGGTGGCTCGGCGGCCTGCTGCGGGAGACCATGCCCGCCGATATGGAACCGGCCTGCGAAGACGGATGCTCGGGCGCGTTCGTGCGGGCATGACCGGACCTTTCGAACAGCGCGGGCGTCACCGGGCGTTCTCCCGATCTCCGGCCTCCGTCTCGCCCGTCGGCGATGAGTTCGATGTCGTAGGCCGGTCGTACCTTCGGCGGCCCGTGCGGCGGGTCGTCGGCCGATGACGGGCGTCGCCGGACCAGCGAGGAGCACGCACATGAGCGGAGTACGGGTACTGGTCGGCACGCGCAAGGGCGCGTTCATCCTGACCTCCGACGGGGCACGCGAGAAGTGGGAGGTCAGCGGGCCGCACTTCGGCGGCTGGGAGATCTACCACGTCGCCGGGTCGCCGGCCGACCCGTCGCGGCTGTACGCCTCCCAGTCGACCGGCTGGTTCGGCCAGCTGATCCAGCGGTCCGACGACGGCGGCGCGACGTGGCACCCGGTCGGCAACGAGTTCGCCTACGCGACCGATCCGGGCACCCACCAGTGGTACGACGGCACGCCGCATCCGTGGGAGTTCGCGCGGGTCTGGCACCTGGAGCCGTCCCCGTCCGACCCGGACACGGTGTACGCGGGGGTGGAGGACGCCGCGTTGTTCCGCTCGACCGACGGCGGCGGCACCTGGACGGAGCTGCCCGGCCTGCGCGAGCAGGGCTCGGGGCCGAAGTGGCAGCCGGGCGCGGGCGGGATGTGCCTGCACACGATCACCCTCGACCCCGCCGACACCGACCGCATCTACGTCGCGATCTCCGCGGCGGGCGCCTTCCGCACCGACGACGGGGGCAGGACGTGGCGGCCGATCAACCGCGGCCTCAGGTCGGGCGGCATCCCAGACCCGGACGCCGAGGTAGGGCACTGCGTGCACCACATCGCGATGCATCCGTCCCGCCCGGAGGTCCTGTTCATGCAGAAGCACTGGGACGTCATGCGCAGCGACGACGCGGGCGGGTCATGGCAGGAGGTCAGCGGCGACCTGCCGAGCGACTTCGGGTTCCCGATCGCCGTGCACGCGCACGAGCCCGAGACGGTGTACGTCGTGCCGATCAAGAGCGACTCGGAGCACTACCCGCCGGAGGGCCGCCTGCGGGTGTACCGGAGCCGCACGGGCGGCGGCGACTGGGAGCCGCTGACGAACGGCCTGCCGCAGCACGACTGCTACGTCAACGTGCTGCGGGACGCCATGGCGGTCGACTCCCTCGACTCCTGCGGCGTCTACTTCGGCACGACCGGAGGCCAGGTGTACGCGTCGGCGGACGCGGGCGACACGTGGATGCCGATCGTCCGCGACCTGCCGGCCGTCCTGTCCGTCGAAGTGCAGACGCTGCCGTGATTCGCGTCGTGCTGCCGGCCCACCTGAAGGCGCTCGCGCGGGTGGACGGCGAGGTGGAGCTCGACGTCGGCGGGCCGGCCACGCTGCGGTCGGTGCTCGACGCGCTGGAGGCCCGCTACCCGGTGCTGAGCGGCACGGTCCGCGACCATGCCACCCGGCGCCGCCGGGCGTTCGTCCGGTTCTACGCGTGCGAGCTCGACCTGTCGCACGAGCCGCCGGACACCCCGCTCCCGGACGCCGTCGCGGCCGGCGCCGAGCCGTTGATGATCGTCGGCGCCATGGCCGGTGGGTAGGCCGCCTGGCCGCGGCCCGGCTTCGCGGGGGACGCCGGGCCGGCGCGGTGCCGTTCATCAGGCCGGACGAGATGACCGGATCTCCCCCGGGCGGCCCGGCCCGGGGGAGATCCGGTTTCAGCGGGCGGTGCGCGCCGGACCGCGCACCGCCCGCCGGGTCAGGCGCCGTCCAGCACGAGCAGCGTCGACTCGGCCGCCTCATCGACCAGGGCGACGCGGATCTCGTCGGGGCGGTAGTGCCGCAGCGGCACGGCGAACACGGCCGTGGCCCGCCGGCCCTCGTACTCGGCCGTGTAGCAGAGCACCCGGACGTGCTCCTCGTCCCAGCTTTCCTTCAGCCCGGACCGCAGCATCCCGGCGACCTGGCGGTAGGCGGGGCTGGCCAGGAGCTGCTGGACGCTGGAGGCCAGCGGCATCTCGAAGGAACGGTCCGCGAGCGGGTGCCGCAGCCGGATCCGCAGTCGCCGCAACGGCAGCAGCCACGCGCCGTCGGCCTCCGGCGAGAGCGCGACCAGCGCCGCGGCCTCGCCGATGAGCAGGCCGGCGGCTGCCCACGGCCGGGCCGCCAGGCCCCCGCCCCACCAGCGGCTCGCCTGCGTCGCCAGGGCGGCGGCGAGCAGCATGAGCCCCGCACGGGCGAACGCGCGCCACGTCACCGGGGTGCGCGCCTTGCTCAGGCAACCGCACGAGGAGCCGGGCGCGGCCACCTTCGCGTAGGCGAGGTAGCCGAGGAAACCGACCGCGAGCACGGCCGCCGCGGCCGCGGTGGCGGACGGCGCGAACGGCATCAGCAGGCCCGCGGCCAGCACCAGCTCGACCACCCCGGTCGCCCGGTACGCGGCGACCGCCCTGCCTTCGCCGACCAGCGAGGGCAGCGCGGACCGCTCGGCGGAGCGGCGGGCGGACCGGCCGAAGCACTTGATCCCGCCGGACCATAGCAGGATGCCGGCCACGAACAGCGGCTGGATCGACGCCGGCCACTCGAGCATCGCCGGAACCTCCTCACACGCCGGAGTAGACGGTCGCGATGTCGACCTCGTTGGTGTCCGGACGCCACGCGCCGATCACCTTCACGTGCTTGCCGACCTGCAGGCGGGTCAGGTCGGAGACGGCGGGCGCGTGGTTGTAGACCGCGGCCGTGACGCCGCCGACGACGTGGCCGATCACCTTCTTTCCATGGTGCTGCAGGTGCAGGCGTTTGCCGTCGATCGCGACGATCGCCGCGTCGAGGTTGACGATGTTCACCCACACGGCGTCGGCGGCGAGGGAGCCGTCCGCCATGCGCACGCCGCGCGCGTACAGGCCGTCGCCCACCTTGATCTGGTCGAACGTGGTGGGGCGCAGCTTCCAGATGCTGGTGCCGTCGGTGACGTAGATGCGGTGCAGGGTCCGGTCGGAGCCGGAGACCTTCAGCAGCGAGCCGCTGATGGCGGTGATGCGACCCTCGGCGAAGTTGGGGTCGCGGGCGCCGGGCTCCAGGTCGAGCTTTGGGGCGGCGGCGAACGCGGCCTCGGGGGCGAGCGAGCCGAGGGCGGTGGCACCGGCGACGGCGGAGCCGCCGAGGACGGCGGAGGTGAGGAATCGGCGGCGGTCTGGCAGGGACATGGCGGGGCCTCCGGTCAGCTGTCGATGCGGGCGGGGGAAAGGCCGCTGGAAAGGTCGGCGATGGCGCTGAACGCGGAGGGCGTCAGGTCGATGAGGCGGTTCGTCGCGCAGGTCGAGCCGCAGCAGGACCGCTCGCCGCAGAAGGAGTTGGTGTCGGGGCCGCAGTCGGCGATGGTGACGCTGACGCACTTGCCGCTGCACTGGCTGGTCACGTAGAAGACGTGGCCGCAGGGGCGCTGGGCCAGATTCTCGCCGCACTGGTCGGGGCGGGTGATGTTGAAGCACGCGTCGGACGCGTTCGGCCAGGCGCACTGGTGGGAGCCGGAATTGCAGGTGCCGCAGGCGCCGTGGCCGGCGCTCCCGCACGGGCCCCAGGAGCTGCCGCAGCAGAACCACGACATCTCGCCGTAGGCGGGTGAGGCGCTGTTAGAGCAACCCATTGCTGCCTCCGTGAAAGGGGGGTGGGGTGGCAGGCCTGCCCGGGGTGACTCCGATGCTGAAGAAAGTAACTTTCGTAGTCAACAGAGCAGTAAAAACAAATCTTCTACAACGGACCGGCGGCGTCCTTGGCAAGTACGCGGGCCGGTCCTCGTCACGGCGGCGCGAGGAGGACCGGGACGCGTTCACGTGGCCGGAACGGGCCAGCCGGAAGGCCATGCCGGCTGCGACGGGCGGCCGACGGGGCGGATGGGCCGGACGGGCCGGCGGATCCCGACAGGGCCGAGAGGCGGACGGGCCCGGCGGGCCGGCGGGGCCGGCGGGGCGGGGTAGCCCGCCGAGATGGGCCGGCCGATCGGGGAGGGCCGGCCGACGATGAGCAGACGGCCGGAAGCGTGGCCGGATGCGGCCGGTCAGGACCGGCGCGAGTGGTAGGCGGTCGCCAGGATGAAGGTCGGGCCGCCGATCGCGCACTCCACGCCCCACGCGCCCGCGTCCCCGCTCCGGGCGAGCTGGACGAACAGCATCACGATCGAGACCAGTACCATGGTGTACGCGGTCGTCGCCGCGGCCCTCATGGTGATCGCGGTGCGCCGCTCGTCCGGCGCTTCGTCGCGGAGCAGCGCCACCGTCTCGCTGCGCCGGGAGAACACCACGAGCACGAGGCCGTAGGCGGCCATCAGGCCGGCGGTGATCAGCGCGGCCGGCGGCTCGCCGCGGGCCGGGAACACCGCCGCGTATCCGGCGGCCGCGAGGCCGCACAGGCCTGGGCCCAGCCAGCGGTGCGTGCCGGCGCGTTCATTCATGGTCGACATGGAAGACCTCCTCGACGGTCCTGCCGAAGAACCGGGCCATGCGGATCGCCAGCGGCAGGGAGGGGTCGTAGCGTCCCTGCTCGATCGCGTTGATCGTCTGCCGGGACACGCCGAGCGCCCGCCCGAGGGCCTGCTGGGACAGTCCCTTGGCGGTGCGCAGCTCCCGTACGTCGTTCCGCATGTAAAACTCCTTTGACATTCCTCCTGGAATGTGCCCGTGACATCCCAGGTTTGTCAAGCGAGCTTTACATATACGGGCTGCGACACCTGTGCGCCGTCGCGCGACGAGCCGGCCCCGGCCCCGTTAGGCTCGTGCCACACGGCGCCTACCCCCAAGGGCACACAGATGAGCGCGAGCGACGAGGTATCACCGAGCACCCCGGCAGCCGAGCCGACGGGCGGTCACCGGAGCGGGTCATGAGCGCCACTCCGGACGGGGCGACCGCCGATCCGGTGGCGCGTCTCGAAGCGGCACGCGATCATGCCGAGAGCGGCCGGCTCGACCAGGCCGCCGAGCTGTTCCGCCATGTCATGGAGACGGGCGAGACCGCGCACCGGGCTCAGGCCGCGCTGGGCCTCGCGGTCGTCCTCGAAGGCGGCGGCGACCACGGCGGCGCCCGCGAGGCCGACCGCATCGCGATCGAGACCGGCGATCCGGAGTACGGCGCGCGCGCCGCCTACCACCTGGCCCTGTCGTGGGAGCGCGCGGGCGAGCGCGACCACGCGCGCGACGCCTGGCGCATGGTGACCGACTTCGGCAACCCGGCCTACCTGCCGCCCGCCTACCTCGCGCTGGCCCAGATCGCCGACGACGAGGGCGAGCACGCCGAGGCGCGGGAGTGGTGGGAGCGCGCGGTCGCCACCGGCGACGAGCGGTACGCGCCCGTGGCAGCGCACGACCTCGCCCTGCGGCTCATCGAGTGGGGCGAGGCGGGCCGGGCGCAGCAGGTGCTGGCCGAGGCGCTGCGCCTGGTCGACCGCGACCGTGATCCGCACGCGCACGCCCGGCTCGCGGTCGGCCTCGGCATCGCCCACCTGGAGCAGGCGATCAGCGCCTTCGGCAGCGTGACGCCGGGCGAGGACGCCGATCCAGAGGTCGTGCCGCTGGCGATCGAGCTGCTGGCCCGCACGCTGCCGCTGCGCGGGCGGGACGACGCGGCCCAGGAGATCTGGCGCCGTGGCCTGGACGACCCCGCGCTGGGGGAGCACGTCCGCGCCCGGCTGCGCCGCACGTTCGGCGGCGACGACGGCGCGGACGGCGAAGAGCCGTGGTGGGAGGAGCACGTGGAGGCCGCGGTCCGCGCGAACACGCTGCCGGTGCTGGCGGGCGAGGCTTTTGGCGCGCTCGACCACATGTACGCGCTGATCGCCTCGCGGCACGCCCACGGGCCGCGCGGCCTGCCGGCCGATGTGTACGACGTCCTCGACCGGGCGGTCGCCGTGCCGGAGCGCTACCCGTGGGGGCCGGCGCTGCGCGACGGCTTCGCCGAGCGGCTGCGCCGGGCCACGGACGCGCAGGCCGCCGTTCCGCCGCCCGGCCGCCCGGGCGAGCGCTGACCGCGCCGCACACGGCCGCCGCCGATCCCGGTCGCCGACGGCTGCGCAACCCGTCACCCGTGGCTGTACGCCGAAGTGTCAACGCGGGATGGAAGCCTTGGGCCGCCGTTGTCCGTAGGTTTTCGATTGAAGAGAGATTGCGACCGGCGGCGTCGGAGCGAGATCGGGGGGTTCACCGTTCCGGCATGCCGGTCGCTCCCAGCGGCTTCGAGGGCGTGGGTTCCGTCCGCCCGTGGCCGTTGGAAGGCGGACGTCCGCGAGTGACGCCTTTGGGGGAGGGCGCACTCACGGACGTCCGCGGCCGCGCTCCCGGCGGTGGGCCCCGTGAGCACGGGCGGGCCGGGAGTGGGTACGGTTGCCGGTCATGGAGATCGCCACCCCGTACGGACCGGCCGAGGTCACCCTGGACGTGCCCGCCGACCCGGCGTTCCTGCTGATGATGACGCACGGGTCCAACGGCGGCGTGGACGCGCCCGACCTCCTGGCCGTGCGCGAGGAGGCGCTGGGTCTCGGCGCGGCGGTCGCCCGGGTGCTGCAGCCGTTCCGCGTGGCGGGACGGCGCGCGCCGGGCCCGCCCGCACGGCAGGACGAGGCGTGGCTGGCCGTCGTCGCCGCGCTGCGGGAGCGGTTCGGCGATCTTCCGCTGGTCCAGTGCGGCCGCAGCAACGGCGCCCGCGTCGCCTGCCGCACGGCGCGCGCCGCCGGGGCACGTGGGGTGATCGCGCTGGCCTTTCCGCTGCATCCGCCCGGGCGGCCCGAACGTTCCCGCGCCGACGAGCTGCGGTCGGCCGGCGTGGAGGTCGTGGTCGTGAACGGCGACCGTGATCCGTTCGGCGTTCCGGACCCGGCGGACGCGACCTGCGTGCACGTCATGCCCGGGGAACGGCACGATCTGGCCAGGATGCCCTCCGCCGTCGGAGCGGCGGCGGGCGAATGGCTGCGACGGTGGGTCTTCAGACCGGGCCGAGTGCCGGTCGCCCACCGGAATGCGCCCCCGAGGATTCCCCGCGAAGGGGATCGGTCCTCGTGAAGAGGTCCCCGCGTGAAGAGGTCCCCGTGGAGAGGGTCAGGCGGCCGTCGGGGCCGGGACGTCGGTCGGGCGATGCGGTGCGATGATTCCCCCGTCGGGAAGCAGCTCACCGGTGTCCTCGAAGAGGACGACACCGTTGCAGAGGAGACTCCACCCCTGCTCGGGGTGACAGGTGATGGTGCGCGCGGCCTCACGGTCGGGCGCGGTCGCCGAGGGGCATGGCGGCTCGTGCGGGCACATCTGCGTGCCTCCGGTCTCGACTACTCGTAGGTGCGGTTGCTTCATGTCACTGAGACGTCTCCAAGTGTCGTGCGGTTCGACCGCGGAGCGACATAGCCCCGCCGGGCGGTTTTCCGATGGCCCCATGGCCGCCTGAGACGCCCCGGTGACAGAGATCACTTTAGGTGTTATCGGACGGCACCCGCATCCAAATCGGCCAAAGAACAACTCTCGGTACAGACAACGATCTGTTGCCGTTTCTCTGATCGGCCGTGACGCCCGGCCCTACGATGCGGTATCGCGTCGAGGGAAGGGGACCCGGGTGCGCATCGCCGTGTTCGTCACGTGCTGGGGCGATGCGCTGTTCCCGGGCACCGGCCGGGCCACGGTCCGCCTGCTGGAGCGGCTCGGCCACACGGTCGTCTTCGAGCCCGGGCAGACCTGCTGCGGGCGGGCGCACTGGACCTCCGGCTACCAGCGCGAGGCGATCCGCCTGGCGCACCGCTTCGCCGAGGTCTTCCGCCACCACGAGACGGTCGTCACCCCCTCGTCCGCCTGCGCCGCGATGGTCCGCACCGCCTATCCGCGGATGGTCCCGCCGCCGCCCGCCGTCCGCGTCTACGAGCTGACCGAGTTCCTCGTCGACGTGCTCGGCGTCATCGACGTCGGCGCGCGCTACCCGCACCGGGTCGTCTACCACCCGACCTGCCACTCGCTGCGCGCGCTCCGCCTCGGCGACCGGCCGCTGCGCCTGCTGCGCGCGGTCGAGGGCCTGGATCTGGCCGACCTGCCCTCCGCCGGTGAGTGCTGCGGCTTCGGCGACGCCTTCGCCATCAAGAACGCCGACATCTCGGTCGCGATGGCCGCCGACAAGATCGCCTCGATCCGCCAGAGCGGCGCCGACACCGTCTGTGCCACCGACGACTCCTGCCTGGCCCAGCTGGGCGGGGCGCTGTCCCGGCTGCGCGGCGGCGTGCGCGCCGTGCACCTCGCGGAGATCCTCGCCGGCGAGGAGGAGCCGCCGAGCCGCACGCCGACCGGCCGGGGCCGCCCGGCGGAGGGAGCGCCATGAGATTCGCCGACGCAGCCCGCGCCGCGCTCGCCGACGCCGGCGCCCGGCGGGCCCGGCGCCGGGCCGCGGCGGCGCGGGCCGGGCAGGACGACCCCGGCGGCGGGCCGCCCGGCCGCGAGCTGCTGCGGCAGGCCGGCGCGGCGATCCGTGACCGTACCCTGCGCGAGCTCGGCACCCATCTGCGCGCCCTCGAAACGGCCGTCCGCGACGAGGGCGGCACGGTGCACTGGGCCCGCGACGCCGCCGAGGCCCGGCTCGCCGTCTCCGGGCTCGTGCCGGGCGGAGCCGCCCCCGCCGTCATCGCCTCCGACGTCACCCGCGAGATCGGCCTCGCCGGGCCGCCGCCCGGGCCCGGCACCGAGACCGCCGTCGTCGGCGCCGGCTTCCTCGTCGCCGAGACCGGCACGCTCGTGGCCGCGGACGAGGGCCTGGCCTTCCCGCGGACCGTGGTCGCGGTGGCCGGCATCGAGGACGTCGTACCCCGCTGGAGCGACCTGGAGGTGCTGCTGCGGCTGCTGCCGGCGGCCGGTCGGCTGCCGCCGGCCGTCTCCACCCGCACCGGCGACCTGCACGTCGTCCTGGTCGACAACGGCCGCACCCGCGCCCTGGCCGACGAGGCGGGCCGTGCCGCGCTGCGCTGCATCCACTGCGGGGCCTGCCGCGACGTCTGCCCGGTCTACGAGCGGGCCGGCCCCGGGCCGTACGGGCCGGGGCCGGCCGGGCCGATCGGCGCGGTGCTGGTGCCGCTGCGGCGCGGCGTCGAGGGGGCGATGGAGGCGTCGCTGCCGTTCGCCTCGACGCTGTGCGGCGCGTGCGCCGACGTCTGCCCCGTCAAGATCGACATTCCGAGTCTGCTGGTGGAACTGCGCGGCCGGGTCGTCGAATCGCGGCGGCGGCGTCCCGTCCCGACCCCCGAGGCATTGCTCATGCGCGGCATCGCCTGGGCCATGGCCGACGAGCAGCGGTACGAGCGCACGCTCGGCCGCCAGGCCCGCTGGGCGCGGCTGTTCGCCCGCGACGGCCGCATCGCCCGGCTGCCCGGGCCGCTGAGCCGGTGGACCGAGGCCCGCGACCTGCCCGTGCCGCCGCGGCAGACGTTCCGTGCCTGGTGGCGGCGGCGCTCGTGAACGCCCGCGCGGAGATCCTGGCGAAGGTCCGGGCGGCGACCCAGGGGTTACGCGCCCGGAGCGATGCGGCCGGGACGTCCGGCGCGGTCACGGGCGCGGCGGCGCGGGCCGGCCAGGCGGGCTCGGCGGTGGCCGGCGTCGCCGGCACCGGCCCGGCCGCCGAGCCCTCGATGCCGCGTCCCGGTGACCACCGCCCGAACGGGCTGCGCGCGCGGCCGCGCCGCACCCACGCCGACGTGGTGGCCCGGTTCGCCGAGCGGGTCGCAGCCCGGCGGGGCCCGCTGCGGCACGTGACCGCCGACGAGGTCGCGGTCGCGATGGCCGCCATGCTGTGGGCGCTGGACGCCCGGTCGGTGGCGGTGCCCGCCGACCTGCCGCCGGCCTGGCTGGCCGGGCTGGAGACGCTGGACGGCGTGCGGCTGCTCGATCCGGCGGGCGGCGCGCCGGAGGCGGCCGACGCCGCGGTCACCGGCTGCCGGCTCGCCATCGCCGAGACCGGCACCGTCGTCCTCGACGGCGGTCGCGGGCAGGGCCGGCGTGCGCTGTCGCTCGCGCCGCCGCACCACCTGTGCGTCGTGCACGCCGACCAGGTCGTCGGTACGGTTCGCGACGCGATGGAACGGCTCGATCCGTACCGCCCGCTGACGTGGCTCAGCGACGCCCCCGACGGCCGCACCCTCGGCGTCCTGCTGATCGAGGGCTGAAAATGGGCGCCCGCCGGCCGCCCGGGCGGGGAGGCGAAGCGGAGGCGGGCCGGGGACCGGAACCGGTCCGGTTCGGCCGGCCCGGATCCGATGGGCGGGGGGCGGATGCCCGGATTCGACAAGCCCGAATGCCCGGACCAGGCCCGGATCCGGCGAGCGGGGGCGGATGCCTCACGCGACCGCATCACCCGGCCGCGGATCCGGCGCCCAGAGCCCGGCGCCGCCCATCGCCTGTCGTGCGTCGGCCGTCCCGGCATGTGCGGCAGCGGCGTGCGTCTCCGCCAAGACGCCGCTCCGCGCCGGCGGGCGCGGGCGGTCGAAGGCTCGCTCGCGCTGCCACATCGAGCGGTACGGCCCCGGACGGGCCAGCAGGCCGGTGTGGTCGCCGCGCTGGAGCACCCGGCCGGCGCCGAGGACCACGATCTCGTCCACGGCCTCCAGTCCGGCGAGCCGGTGGGTGACGAGCAGCGTCGTACGGCCCTCGGTGGCGGCCAGCAGGTCCGCGGTGAGGTCGTCGGCCGTCGCGATGTCCAGGTGCTCGGTGGGCTCGTCCAGCAGCAGCACCGGGAAGTCGGCGAGCAGCGCCCGCGCCAGCGCGACGCGCTGCCGCTGGCCGCCGGAGAGCCGGGCGCCGTGCTCGCCGACGAGGGTGTCCAGGCCGTTCGGCAGCGTGTCCACCCACTCCAGCAGGCGGGCCCGGCGCAGCGCGTCGCGCACCTCCTCGTCGGAGGCCGAGCGCCGGGCGAGCCGGACGTTCTCGCCGATCGTCGTGTCGAACAGGTGCGCGTCCTGGGCGCACAGCCCGACCACGCGCCGCACGTCGTCGCCGGACAGGTCGCGCAGGTCCACGCCGTTCAGCGTGACCGAGCCCGACGCCGGCTCCAGGAGGCGCAGCAGCACGGCCGTCAGCGTCGTCTTGCCCGACCCGCTCGCCCCGACGATCGCGCACCGCCGGCCCGGCAGGAGGTCCAGCGAGACGCCGTCGAGGGCGTACGGTCCGTCCGGCATCCACCGCGCGCGCAGGTCTCTGACGCGGAGCGCATACGGCGGCCGGGGGAGTGCGGCCGGGAAGGCGGGCTCGCGTACCGGCTCCGCCCCGTCCAGCACTGACAGCACGCGTGCGGCCGAGCGGCGGACCCGCGCGAGGCACTGGGCGGCGAGCGGGAGCCCCGCGACCACCTCGAACGCCGCCAGGGGAAGCAGGACGATCACGGCGAGCAGCGTGCCGTCGAGACGGCCGGACCGTACGGCGGGGACGCCGGCGACCAGGGCCCCCCAGACGGCGAGGCCGCCGGCCAGCGCCGTGACCGCGGCGCCAGCACCGGCGGTGGCGGCGGACCGGGCGGACGCCCGGGTCAGCTCGCGGTCCAGCCGCTCCGCCTCCGCCAGCCGGGTCGGCGCCGCGCCGTAGGCCACCAGCTCCGGCGCCCCGCGGAGCGTGTCGACGACCTGGGCGGTCAGCTCGCCGCGCAGGTCGGCCGTCCGGCGCTCCGCGCTCCGCGCGACCGCGGCCGACAGCCACGGCGCCGCGACGCCCGCGGCCAGCAGGCCGGCCAGCAGCACGGCCCCGGCCGAGGGCAGCAGCGCCCAGGCGAGGCCGGCCGAGGCGCCGCCGACGGTGACCGCGACGGCGGCCGGCAGCAGCACCCGCAGGTAGAGGTCCTGGACGGCGTCGACGTCGGTGACCAGGCGGCCGAGCAGGTCGCCGTCGCGCGCGACCGGCAGGCCGGCCGGGACGAGCCGCTCCAGCCGCTCGTACACGCGTGCTCGCAGGCCGGCGAGGATCCGGAAGGTCGCGTCGTGGCCCAGCAGCCGCTCGGCGTAGCGGAACACCCCCCTCCCGATCCCGAACGCGCGCACCGCCACGATCGCGACCATCAGCGTGAGCACCGGCGGGTGCTGGGCGGCGCGGGAGATGAGCCACGCGGCCGCCGCCAGCAGGCCGATGCCGTTGCCGAGCGCGAGCGCCCCGCACAGCGCGGCGAGCGCGAGCCGGACGCCTACCGGACGGGCCAGCGCGAGGAGCCGCAGGAGGGGCCTCATGCCGCCACCCCCACCGCGCCGACCTCAACGACCCGGTCGGCGAAGGCGGCCAGCGCGGGCCGGTGCGCGACGAGGACCACGGTGCGGCCGGCCGCCAGGCGGCGGACGGCCTCGATGACGGCCGCCTCGCTCTCGGCGTCCAGACCGGACGTCGGCTCGTCGAGGAGCACCAGCGGCGCGTCGCGCAGGAACACCCGCGCGAGCGCGATCCGCTGCCGCTGCCCCGCGGACAGCCCGGTGCCGCGCTCGCCGAGCGGCGTGGCGAAGCCCAGCGGCAGCGCGTCGACGAACTCCTCGGCGAAGGCGCTCCGGGCGGCGCGGCGGATCTCCTCGTCGGAGGCGTCCGGGTGGCCCAGCCGGATGTTGTCGGCGACCGTGCCGGCGAACAGGTACGGCCGCTGCGGCATCCAGGCGATCTTTGCCCGCCAGGCGTCCGGGTCGAGGTCGGCCAGGTCGGTCCCGCCGACGGTGATCCGCCCGGCGTCCGGGCGTACGAACCCGAGGAGCACGGCCAGGACGGTGGACTTGCCGGCGCCGCTCGGGCCGGTGAGCGCGACCGTCTCGCCCGGGCGCACGGCCAGCGAGTACCCGTCGAGGGTCGGCCCGTCCCGGCCGTCGTAGGCCACGGTGACCCCGTCGAGGCGGATCGTCGCCGCCGCCGGGTCCGGCACACCGGTCTGCGTGCCGGACGCCGGCAGTGGCGTCTCGATCACCTCGAAGATCCGTTCCGCCGCGGTGAGGCCCTCGACGCTCGCGTGGTACTGCGCGCCGACCTGGCGGAGCGGAAGGTAGGCCTCCGGCGCGAGGATGAGCACGAGCAGCGCCGTCCGCAGCCCGATCTTCCCGTCGACCAGGCGCAGGCCGATGGAGACGGCGACCAGGGCCACCGAGATGGTGGACACCAGCTCCAGCACGAGCGCGGACAGGAACGCCACCCGCAGCGTGGACATGGTGGCCCTGCGGTACCGGTCGGTCACCTCGCGGATCACGGCGGCCTGGGCCTTGGCCCGGCCGAACACCTTCAGCGTCGGCAGGCCCACGACGACGTCGAGGAAGTGCCCCGCCAGCCGGGACAGGGTGCGCCACTGGCGGTCCATGGCCCGTTTCGCGGCGAGCCCCACGAGGATCGCGAAGACCGGGATCAGCGGGAGCGTCAGCGCGACGGTCAGCGCCGAGATCCAGTCGCCGAGCAGGATCCGCGCGCCGACCGCGGCCGGCACCATCACCGCGAGCACCAGCTGGGGGAGGTACCGCGAGAAGTAGCCGTCCAGCGCGTCGATCCCCCGCGTGGCCACGGTGGCCAGCTCCCCGCCGCGCTCGCCGGCGAGCCAGGACGGACCGAGCCGGACGGCGTGCCGGAGCAGCAGCTCGCGCAGCCGCGACTTGACGGCGGCCGACGAGCGGTGGGCGGCGACCTCCTGCGACCAGGTGACCAGCGCCCGGCCGGCGACGACGGCGAGGAGGAGCAGCATCGGCGTCCGCAGGTCGGCGAGCGAGGCGCCACCGAGGAACGCGCGGGTGATCAGGTCCGCCAGCAGCGTCGCCTGGGCGGTGATCAGCCCGGCGGCGGCGGTGCCGAGCGCCACGGACAGCACGAGGTAGGCGCGGGTGGCGCGGGCGTACCGCAGCAGCCGCGGGTCGAGTGGTTTCACGTGGCCGGCTCCGGGGCCTGACCGGTCCGCGATCCCGTCCCAGGCGTCCGGCCGGTCCGTGATCCAGTCCCGGAGGTCCCGCCGGGCGCCGGGATCCCCGACACGTCGATCCGCCGGCGGAACACCCAGTAGGTCCAGCCCTGGTAGAGCAGCACCAGCGGCGTGAAGGCGACCGCCACGATCGTCATGATCTTGAGCGTGTAGGGGGACGCGGCGGCGTTGGTCGTGGTGAGGCTGTTCGCGGCGGCGATGGTCGACGGCATGACATCCGGGAACAGCGCGATGAACAGCGTGGCGACGGCACTGACGATCGCGGCGCCGGTGCCGATGAACGCCCAGCCCTCACGGCCGCGGGCGTTCGCGGCGGCGGCGACGATGAGGCCGGCGGCGGCCACCCCGGCCGTCGCCCAGGTCACGGACTTGCCGTGCCGGAGTTGCGTGATGAGCAGGAACACTCCACCGACGAGGATCGCGGCGGCTGCGGCGACGGTCGCGACCCGCGCCGCGCGGGCGCGCACGTCGCCGCCGGTCTTAAGGGTGAGGAAGACGGCACCGTGCAGGACGAACAGCGTCAGCGTGGTCAGACCGCCGAGCAGCGCGTACGGGTTCAGGAGGCCGATCAGGGAGCCGACGTACTCGTGCCGGGCGTTCAGCGGAACGCCGCGGACGAGGTTCGCGAACGCGACGCCCCACAAGAAGGCGGGGATGACGCTGCCCCAGAAGATCACGCGGTCCCAGCCGCGGCGCCACCGGGCGCTCTCCCGCTTGCCGCGGTACTCGAACGACACGCCGCGCACGATGAGCGCGAGCAGGATCACCAGCAACGGCAGGTAGAAGCCGCTGAACAGGGTGGCGTACCACTCCGGGAAGGCGGCGAAGGTGCCGGCCCCGGCGACGATGAACCAGACCTCGTTGCCGTCCCAGACCGGGCCGATGGCGTTGAGCAGCACGCGCCGCTCGGTGTCGTCGCGGCCGAGCACGGGGAACAGCGTGCCGACGCCGAAGTCGAAGCCTTCCAGGAAGAAGTAGCCGGTCCAGAGGAAGGCGATGATGACGAACCAGACGGTGGTGGTGGACATGACGGGCGACCCCCGGATCAGTAGGCGAACGTGAGCGGCCGCTCGGACGCCGAATCCTCATCGGCCGGTGGCAGGACCTCCTCCTCCGAGGGCGGCCCGGCCTTGACGTACCGCGCCATCAGGCCGGCCTCGATGACCATGAGGATCCCGTAGAGGACGGTGAGCGACAGGACGGAGATGAGCATCGACGTGGCGGTGACGCCGGGAGAGACCCCGGCGGAGGTCTTCATGAGGCCGTAGACCACCCACGGCTGGCGCCCCATCTCGGTGAAGATCCACCCGGTGGAGTTGGCGATGAACGGCAGCGCCAGCGACAGCACGCCGATCCGCCACACCCAGCGGTTCTCCGGCAGGCGCCGTCGGCGCAGGAGCCACAGGCCGAGCAGGGCGATGAGCGCGGTGAGCATGCCGATGCCCACCATGGCGCGGAAGTTCCAGTAGGTCACCGGGATGACCGGACGGTAGTCCCCGGGGCCGTACGCGGCCGCCTCTGCGGCCTGCACGTCGTCGATGCCCTGGACCTTCCCGTCGAAGTGGCCGGTCGCGAGGAAGGACAGCACCCGGGGGACCTTCACGCTGAACACCTCCCGGCGGCCGTCGAGCGTGCCGATGGTGAACAGCGAGAACGGCGCGGGCTGCTTGGTGTGGTACAGCGCCTCGGCCGCGGCCATCTTCATCGGCTGCTGCTTCGTCATGACCTTGCCCTGCAGGTCGCCGCTGACCGCGACGGCGAGCGAGGCGACCAGGGTGACGACCAGCGCCAGCCGGAGCGAGGGACGGAAGACCTCGACGTTCCTGCGCCGGGCCAGGTGCCAGGCGCTGACGCCGACCATGAACAACCCCGCGGTGACGAACGCGGCCGTGATCGTGTGCGGGAAGGTCACGAGCATGGTCGAGTTGGTCAGCACGGCCCAGAAGTCGGTGAGCCGGGCCCGTCCGGTGGCCTGGTCGAGCCGATAGCCGACCGGGTGCTGCATCCAGGAGTTCGCGGCGAGGATGAAGTACGCCGACAGCAGCGTGCCGATCGAGACCACCCAGATGCAGGCCAGGTGCACCTTCTTCGGCAGCCGGTCCCAGCCGAAGATCCACAGGCCGAGGAAGGTCGACTCCAGAAAGAACGCCAGGAGCCCCTCGATCGCCAGCGGCGCGCCGAAGATGTCGCCGACGAACCGGGAGTAGGCCGACCAGTTCATGCCGAACTGGAACTCCTGCACGATCCCGGTGACGACGCCCATCGCGAAGTTGATCAAGAAGAGCTTTCCCCAGAACTTCGTGGCCCGCAGATAACGGGTCCGGCCGGTGCGCACCCATGCCGTCTGCAGGCCCGCGACGAGCGCCGACAGGCCGATCGTCAGCGGCACGAAGAAGAAGTGGTAGACGGTCGTGATGCCGAACTGCCACCGGGCGATGTCGAGCGGGTTCATCCCGCGGCCTCCATTATCTACTACGCGTCGTAGTACTACGTTGTGTCGTACATACTACGCGATGTAGAAGACGCGTTGCCGTTACACCGGTCACACCCGGTCGTCCTGGCGGGGCGTCTGGTCACGGCCCGGATCCACCCCGGCGGCAAGCATGCCGTGTCTCCGTGATCGGAGGGCGCGGGCGCGAACCGGGGGCGGCGATGCCGGCCCGCGGTTCGGCGCGAGGGCACGGCGGCGCGCGGTACCGCGACAGGGGGCGGGTCTTCGCCGCGTCGCGTCAGCCGTCCGTGCCGAGCCGGCGTCGTCCGTTGCCGGCGGGAGGCTCGCCCAGAGAGGCGACGCAAGGATGAGGGGCGCGGGACCGCGTCAGCTCGGTGACCTCCAGGGGCGCGCCCATCTCGGCGAGGGCGCCGCGCATCAGGCCCAGGTGGACCGAGCACGCGATGTCGGGGCGACGGTCGGCCACCGTCCCGAACGGACATGTGTGCAGCAGGATCCGGCGGTCGCCGTCTTGTCGTTCGGGATCGAAGCCGAGCCGGTCGAGGATGGCCGTGATCTGGTCGGTCGCCTGCTCGGGGGTCGGACGTGAGAACGGGGCGGGGCGTTCGGTCAGGTGGCGTCCCCATTCCTCGCCCGCTGCGGTGGCGGCGGCAGCGGGTGCGGGCGATGTCGCGGCGAGATGGCCGGCGAGGATCTCTGCGAGGAGCTGGTATCCGCTCTCCGGTTCGCCGCCGGTATGCCGTGCCCCGGTGTAGACCATGCGGGGGCGGACTGTGACCTTGGCGCACCGCCGCGATGTCCGCCCGGCTGCAGATGCACGGATAAATCGCCCCCCGCTGCCACAGCGTCTCAAGCGCCGCCGCATACAGCCCCCGCCGCTTCGACTGCACCACGATGCCCTCCGCCTCCCCCGGATAGGGGTCCCACGTCATGCCCAGCCAGCGCAAATCGTCGTACGCCTGCTGCACCGATTCCGCCCTCGCCCGGCCCGCATCGAGATCCTCCATCCGCATGAAAATCCGCGCCCCCGTCTGCCGCGCCAGCCACCACGTCACCAGAAACGTCCGCGCATGCCCCAGATGCAGTGCTCCCGTGGGACTCGGCGCTAACCGGGTGGCGGTGAAAGAGATCCGATTGCTCGACACGCGCGGCCTCATCATTTGTGCCCATCTCCTCCGCATCCGCCCCGCCTTCATCATCACGATGGCCCCGGCGCGGGCAAGCGTGCGGTCCCTGCACCCCGCTTCCCCGCCGCCGCCTCACCCACATGGGGCATCGGTGAAGTTGCCCCCCCGGCTGACCGAGAAACATCAGCGTCAACCATCGATGGAACAACTATGCAAGCGGCCATCCCAGCAGATGAACCCACGCGGCTCGCAGCACTGGAGCGCACCGGTCTCCTCGATAGCCCGCTTGAAGAACGCTTCGAGCGCATCACGCGCCTCACCTGCCGCCTCCTCGGCGTACCGGTGGCGGCCGTCACGCTCCTCGACGGCCATCGCCAATGGTTCAAATCGATCCACGGCCTGGACATCGCACAAACCCCGCGCAACGTCTCCTTCTGTGCCCACGCCATCCTGCAGGAAGACCCGCTGATCGTCCCCAACGCGCACGCCGATGCGCGCTTCCGGAACAATCCGCTGGTCACCGGCGATCCGCACATTGCCTTTTATGCCGCGCAGCCCGTCCATTCGCCCGATGGCAGCCGCATCGGCGCCCTGTGCCGTCCGGT
>JBEHYF010000016.1:0-52637 GCA_048498315.1 Actinomycetota bacterium | reverse complement strand
CTAAGTGCGGGTGCGTAGAGGGCAGCGCCGATCTTGTTGATGTGTCCTTGGTGTGGCCATTGGGACAGTTGGACGCGGAAGCTGTTGACGTTGTCGATCCCGAGGATGGCGGCCAGGTCGGTGCCCTTCCATGCCCGCCAGGTCTGGGCGGCCAGGCGTTCGAGGACCTTGCCGCGCCGGTCGGGGCTGGTTCTGGCGGGCATGGAGCAGCCCGTGCCAGAGCTACGGTCAGGCCGACCGGAAGTCCATCTTCCCCGACCCGCCGGCCAATCCTGTCAGGAACGCCTGAGGCCTCGCGGGCAGGCCGAGCGGCACCCGCGGACGGCCCGGCGAGCGAAGCGACCGGCGGCCGGCGGTCACGCCGTCCTGGAACCGGCCTGCCGCGAGAGCACGGCGGTCCCGCGGCAGGTCCTCCGGGCACACGTCGGTCAGATCCTCGGAACCGCCGTCTTCGTCACGTGCCCCGCCTGGTGTTCGGTCCGCCGCGGGGTCGGCTGGGCGGACCGGTCATGCGAGCACCGAGCCGACGGCGCCGGTGAGCACGTCGATCAGCTCGTCGATCTCGATGTCGTCGTCCAGGCCGAGCACGAGGGATGCGATGCGATCGCGGCGCGCGGGTGAGACGATCCCCTCCGTCAGCGCGTGGTACTTCTCCCGGATCGCGGCGTTGTCCAGGGGGCGGTCGAGCCCGCCGGGAGGAGTCGGCACCCGGTGCTCGACCCGCCTGCCGTCGGTGGTGGTGAAGACCAGGTCGGTGGTGTAGCGGCCGGGTCCGCCGGGTTTTTCGAAGCTCTCGTCCATGCGTACCTCGGTCCGCTCGATCAGCCGCCAGATGGCGTCGTCCTCGAGCTTGTCCGGGGCGAACTGGGCCGCCAGGACCTGGCCGTCGACCAGGGCCGCCGCAATGGCGTAGCCGATGTTCATCTGAGCGCCGACGGTGGTGAGCGGGCGTTCGGGCACCCACCAGCCGTGGTGGTACACGCCGGGCCCCACGGTCACCTGGATATGGTCGACGTCATCGGCCTTCAGGCCCTCACGACGGAGGTCAAGGGTTCCGTCGATGGCGGCGTGCAGACCCGCCATCGACGCATACGCCTTGATCGCGATGCGCTCGGTCTCCCAGCGGCTGCCCAGATCGGCCACGACCTGGTCGGGGTCGGGGTCGTGGCCCTCGCCGAACGTGGCCAGCCAGCCGCCGTACTCGCGCTCGAACACGCGCTTGATGCCGGTGTAGCCGTGGTCGGCGAAGACGGCGGCGTAGTAGCCGGCCCGGGAGCTGAAGCCGTGGTGCATGCGCTTGCTCATCGCCTCGTACTGGGCCGCCATCAGGCCACATGACTGGGTACCGGCCAGCCCGAGCGCATCTTCGAACTGGGCGGCGTTGAGCCCGCGCAGATGCCCGCAGGCCGCCGCAGCCGCATGCGTTCCAAAGACCGAGCCCGAGTGCCAGCCGCGGTTGATCATCTGCCCACCGTGCAACGCCAGTCCGACCCTCGGCCCGACCTCGAACCCGAAGACCGCGGCGGTGAGGAAGTCCCGGCCCGTGACCCCGCCGAGATCCTCGGCGGTGGCCAGCAGGGCCGGGATGATCAGAGACGCGCTGTGCAGCGGGGCGAGCGGATGGTAGTCATCCAGCTCGAACCCCTGAATGAACGCCCCGTTCAGGACTGTGGCGGCCTGTCCACTGACCCGCTCGTCCCAGCCGATGAGGGTGTGCCGACCAGGGTCCTCGACGGAGGTCATCGCGGCGACGGCTCTCTGCGACCACGGCAGCTTCGCCCCGACAAGGCCGCATCCGATGCCGTCAAGGATCAGGTGGGCGGCGCGCTCCCGCACGGCCCGCGGGATGTCCTCGGTGCCGGTGGCGGCCAGCCAGGCCGCGAGCCGGCCGGTCGGGCCTTGGGGGTCGGTCGGCTCTCCGGGAGCAGATTCCGGCTCGGTGGCCGATCGCGTCATTGCATTTCTCCTTTCGGCATCGGCTCGTTCGATCTGCCGGCACGGGGATTCATCCGCCATACCGCCTCCGCACCCGTCCCTCGATCCACCACAGCAGCAGGGTGGGCACGAGCGCGAGAACCGCGATCAGCAGCACCCCGCTGAGGAACGCGAAACCGCCGCGGCTCAGCTCACCGATCCCCAGGAACAGCAGGAACAGCGGGTAGAGCACCACCGGGGGAATGCTGTTGAACGAGTAGAGGAGGGGCAGCAGCACCCTCGCTCCAGAAGGCGTTCGATCCGATGACGGTCCCGCGATGGTGCCGGCGACGACGGTCGCAAGGCATGACACCGCGAGTACTCGCAGGGTCGTGATCCTGTCCCCTTTCAGGATGGGGCGGGTCGGAGATATCCGGCGGCTTCGAGTCGTGGAAACAGTCCGCCTGCGGAAAGAACCGACAACAGCAGTTCCGGCAGCGGCGTGACGGAGAGGGTCTTGCCGGTGGTGATGTTGGTGACGTGCCCCCCGGCGACGTCGATCCTCAGATGGTCGCCCTCGTTGACGGCATCGGTGATGCCGGGGACGGCCAGA
This sequence comes from Actinomycetota bacterium, assembly GCA_048498315.1. Classification (GTDB taxonomy): domain Bacteria; phylum Actinomycetota; class Actinomycetes; order Streptosporangiales; family Streptosporangiaceae; genus Actinoallomurus. Next base: position 50,110 of record JBEHYF010000016.1, on the reverse strand, counting down.
GCCGGCAGGCCATAGTTGATGCAGTTGCGGTAAAAGAGGCTGTTGAACTGTTCGGCGACGAGCGCACCGACGCCCAGGTGTTTGAACAGCAGGGGCACCGGCCTGCTGGAGCCGAGCCCGAGATTTCGCCCCGCGACCACGACGTCACCCGAGCTGACCAGGTTCGGCCAGTCCGGCCGGGTGGCATGGAACATGTGCCGCGCAGCCTCATCGAGCGGCAGCCGCATGGCGAAGCCCGGGTACATGTCGTCGGTGTTGATGCCATCACCGAAGACCCAGGCGCGGCCTTCGACGCGCAGCTCGCCGCCGGCAGGTTCTGTCGTGGTCATGAGTCGATCACGTCCATTTCCCGCACATCACTGATCACGCCGCGGATCGCTGAGGTGGCCACCGTCGCCGGGGACGCCATGTAGATCGATGCGTCCGGGCTGCCCATCCGCCCCTTGAAGTTGCGGGTACTCGCCGTCAGGCAGACCTCACCCGGCCCGAGGACCCCCATGTGGTAGCCGAAACAGGCGCCGCAGGTGGGGTTGGTGACCGTTGCGCCGGCCTCGACCAGATCCGCGAGATAGCCTCGACGGGCGGCCTCGGCGTAGATGCGCTGGCTCGCGGGGGTGACGATCAGTCTGGTGGAGGGCGCCACCCGCTTGCCCTTGAGGATACGGGCGGCGATCTCCAGGTCGGCGAGCTGCCCGTTGGCACAGGACCCGATGAACGCCTGGTCGATGGGCGTGCCGACGACGTCTTGGACCGGCCTGGCGTTGTTGATGACGGTTCCGGGGAGCGCCACCATGGGGGGTACCGCCGCCAGATCCACCGTCCGCCGCGCCGCGTACTCGGCGTCCTCGTCCGGCTGCACGTCCATGACCTCGGCGTGCGGTGCCACCGCGGCCACATGGTCGCGGCACACCCGATCGGAGGGGAAGATGGTGAAGTCGGCGCCGATCTCGGCGCCCTGGGTGGCGATCGTCCTGCGGTCGGACATCGGGAGGTCGGCCAGGCCGGGACCGCCGAATTCAATCGCCTGGCCGGTGGCGTCGCCATAGCGGTCGGCGATGTGCAGGAAGATGTCCTTCCCGTTCACCCACGGGTGCTTGCGGCCGTGCAGGTCGTAGCGGATCGTCGGCGGGACCTGGTACCAGGTACGGCCGGTGCACACGATCGACAACAGCTCGGCCGGCCCCAGTCCGCGCGCCGCCGCCCCCACCGCGCCGGCGGCGCAGGTGTGCGAATCGGTGCATGCGATCACGGTGCCGGGCAAGGCCAGTCCCTGTTCGGCGAGAACCTGGTGGACGATCCCGTGCCGACCGACGTCGTACAACCGCTTGATGCCGTGTGCAGCGGCGAAGGCCCGGGCGGCGCGACCGGATTCGGCGTCGCGGACGGACGGTGCCGGAACCGCATGGTCCAGCACGATGGCGACCTTGTCGGGGTCGTGCACGGACACCACGTCGGCCAGCCGGTCATGGGCGAACTGAATATCGATCAGTACCGCCATGTCCACGTCGCACACGACGATGTCGCCGACGGCGACCGAGGCGCTCCCGGAGGCACGCCTCAGCACCTTCTCGATCAATGTGTCAGCCACGGTTCACCGTCCTATCGCTGAACCGGCCATCAAGCTCCTCCCAGAACTTCAGGCCGAGCGAGTCGAACAGCTCGCGGGGCGAATCTTGACCACTGGTGCCGGCGTCGCCGCGGGCCACCCGCGACAGGGCGGACCGCATCGCCGCGGCGGCGGCACCGATATTGAGTCCGGGCAGGATGACCAGCGCGTACCCCAGTTCGGCCAGTTCCCGGAACTCCACCGCGGGTGACTTGCCGCGCGGTACCAGGTTGAACACCGCCGGTACCGTGACCTCGCGTGGAATCCGGCGAATCTCCTCCAGAGTCTGCGGCGCCTCAAAAAAGACCATGTCGGCCCCGGCCTCGACGTAGAGGTTGAGCCGGCGGATCGCCTCGTCGAACCCGTGCGTGGCGCGGCTGTCAGTACGGGCGATGATCATCGTGTCGGAATCCCGGCGCGCTGCCACCGCGGCCTCGACCTTCGCCGCGAATACGTCGGCATCCACCACCCGCTTGTCATCGAGATGCCCGCACCGCTTGGGGAACTCCTGGTCTTCGAGCTGGATCGCCGCGACCCCTGCCTGCTCGTAGAGCCGCACGGTCCGATAGGTGTGCATGACGTCGCCGAATCCGGTGTCGGCATCGGCCACCAGCGGAATGTCAATCAGCCCCGTGATGAGCGCCGCCTGACGAGCCAACTCGGTCTGGGTCGCCAGACCGATATCAGGCAGCCCGGTCGCCGACGCGGCAACGGCCGCACCGGACATATATGCCACCCGGAACCCCGTGCTCGCCGTCAGCGATGCCGACAGGCCGTCGAAAACGCCGGGGGCCGGTATCGCCGCGCGCTCCGAGATGAGCTCGCGCAATCGGACGCGGACGTCAGACATGGCAAAACCTCGCTTTGAGCTGGAAGTGAATGGGTGCGGTGAGGCAGGGGTGCATGGTTACCGCCTGCGGTCATGTCAGATTCGAGGCGGGCCGCCGCCGTCCCCGTTCCACAGCAGCCTGTTGGAGATCGTTGCGGCGCAGCCGGTCACCTGGTCGGCGAACTTTTCCGCGGCGGAGGCGGTGAGCCGGAACGACGGCCCGCCGATGGCCAGTGCGGCGACCAGAACGTCCCCCGCACCGAAGATCGGGGCGGCCAGGGAGTTCAGGCCGAGTTCCCGCTCCTCCTCGGAGAATGCCCACCCCTGCTGACGCACCCGCTTAAGATGCTCACCCAGCACCACCGGGTCGACCACGGTCTTCGGGGTGTAGGCCACCAGCCCCTCCTCAAGAACGGCCTTGAGGGCTTCAGGATCGTAGGCCATGAAGACCTTGCCCGCGGCACCCGCGTGCAGGGGCATGACCTGGCCGATGTAGCCGCGGTAGATGACCGAGGCCTTCGATTCGGCTTGGAGCACCGCGACCCGGCTGCCGCCTTGCCGAATGTAGATTCCGCAGCTCTCGCCGCATTGGTCGCGCAGGGCCTCCACGAGCGGCCGGGCCGTCGCGATCAGGTCCGATCCGGCATTGGCGGCGGCCGACCAGGCCATCACCCGAAGTCCGATGCTGTAGACGTTCCCCTGGCGTTGCAGCAGGTTCCCGTCGACCAGCGTGCGCAGGATCCGCGCCACCGTCGAGGTGGGCATCCCGGTCATCTGCGCGATCTCTGAGGCCCGCAGCCGAGGAGTCGCCGCCGAAAAGCAGTCCAGGATCTGAGCCGACTTGCGAACGACCTGGACCGACCCCCCCTCGGAGCTCACACGATCACCCACGGATCCCTCCAATTCCCACATTGCGGGAATCGTCACCGCATCGTGGGCTCACACTATGCATGTCGCCTCGGAGGACGTCAAGACCCCACGACCAAGAAACCGTTGGGTAACCGATCGGATCCGCGTTGCAGTCGCGGGGTGGTGATCTTCGCGGGCCGGAGTGGTCCGGCCTGCCTCCATACCCGGGTTCCGGGTCGGCCGCACGGCGTCGGTCGCCTCGATGAGAGGGCGATGGCCTTTGCTCGGTGCCGGGCGGCGCGGCCTCGCGTATCACCGGCAAGACGCCTCGTCCTCGGCGGTGTGGCTACGCCCAGGCTCGAACAACTGCCCGGTCACCGGCGGTATCCATGATCCGTCGAGGGTCGTCACCGGCCGCGGTCCGGGTGAGGCGCTTCGGTTCTCGCCGCAGTGCGGCGGAGCGTACATCGACGGTCACGCGGGGTTCGTCGCGGCGCTGAACGAGGGCGGCGCACAGCCCCTCTCCCAGACGCGACGACGTGCCGGTTGGCATGCCGCGACGCCTGATCCGGGGCCGCGCCTGGGAGCCCCGGATCAGGCCGTCAGCTGATCAGTCGTCAGGTGATCAGTGGAAGGTGAAGGTGGCCGAGTTGACGGTCTCGGTGCTCGGGCACAGGAAGCTGCCCGAGGTCTTCGTTGCGGTGTAGGGACCGCCGGAGTAGGTCCTCGTCGTCCCCTGGCGGGCGATCGAGACGTTCGTCACCTTGTACCCGCAATTGACGCCGAGCACCGTACCGGTGACGTCGATCTCTGGGGACGATGCGGTGCCGGCCGCGTCGTCGAAGGTGACGGTCGGGTCGTTGGCCAGGTTCGCCGTGATGCTGCCGTTGCAGCTCGGGTGGACCGTGGTGTGGTCGACCGTCAGGGTGTTCGGGGGAACGTCGCTGGTGCTCGCATTGGTCCACGAGCAGGTCGAGCTTCCCACGGTGATGGAACCGTCGAGCAGGCCACCGGCCGCGTGGGCCGGCGTTCCGGCGAAGCCGACGGCGATGACGGAGAGGCCGACAAGCAAGCTGGCGGGTCTCATGTTGTCCTCCTCCTCGATACGTGCGGCGGCCCTTGCGCCGCCGTCCGGCGCGATGGTGCTTCATCCGTGCGGCATCCTCTCCCCGGGGTGCTGCGAGGACCGCGCGGCGTCACACCGACCCGACGAACGTGAGTCGTTTTCATAATCGGCGCGCGCCTTATCGGATAACCCGTCCAATTAGGACGGGTTTAGTTCCCGGCCGCACCACATGCAACGACAGGTGTGATCCCACGGTGCTCGGGCGGGCCCGCCGGCGGAGCCCCCCGGTTCGAGAGCGTCGCGTAGTTGTCGCCGGCTGCGCACCTCGAGCTTTCGCATGGCGTTGGCCAGGTGATATTTGACCGTGCGATCCGACAGGTACAGGCTCGCGGCGATGTCCCGGTTCGTGTGGCCCGCCGCCGCCAGGCCGGCGATCTCTCGTTCCCGCGGGGACAGCTGGTTGCCGTAGCCGGGCCGGCCGCGCCGGTGGGGTACCGGCAGGCCGGCCGCCCGCATCAGTGGCTTCAGCCGGTTGGCGTCCCACACGGCGCCGAGGCCGGTGAACGTGCTCCACGCGTGGCGCAGCAGGTCGGCTTCTGGCACCTGTCCGGCGGAGATCTGGGAGCGTACCTCCGCGGCGCACGCATGGGCCACCAGCCGGGGGTCCGGCAGCGCCGCGTACCCGTGGCGGGCGCGGCGGTAGCGGGCCGACGCGCGGCCCGCGTCGCCGTCCCGCTCGCTCACCCGTGCCTCCGCGAAGCTGAGCGCGGCGCGGGCGAGCGGGGCGTCCCGGCCCGCCAGAGCGCCGCGATACTGAGGAAGGACCGCGCGTACCAGATCGAGCGGGGCGAACGGCAGCAGCGGCGCAGCCCAGACCCAGATCTGCTTGCGGGCCAGCGCGTCCAGTACCCGGCGAGCGAGGGCGTGCCCCAGGTGCCGATGAGCCTTGGCGAGCGCCACCCGGTTGAACTCGGCGACGGCATGGGCCGCGACGGCGAGTTCCCCGATCCCGCACGCGTCCTCGGCCACCACGCGCAGCATGCGGCGTGCGGCTTCCAGCCGCCCTCGCCCGGCGTGGATCTGAGCCGACAGCAGCCGACAGTCCAGCCGGCCGTGCACGTGCGCGTCATCGGCGAGCCCGCTCACCTGGTCCTCGACGCCGGCGTCTCCCGTCGCCCAGCGGACCCGCAGCGACGTGACCCGAAGCTGTGGGTCGTACATGTTCGACCGGGCGTCGTCCGCCAGCCGCCGCGCTCTGTCGACCAGCTCCAGGCTGTGCGAATAATGGCCCAGGTGCAGGGCCGCGTCGGCCAGGTCGAGCAGACCCCGGATGATCTGCCGATCGACATCCGGCCGATCACCGTCGGTGGGCAGAGCGTCGGCCGCGGCCCGGCCCTCGGGGCTACCGGTGGCGAGCAGCAGGTGCGCGGCGCTGATGCGGACGACCGCGTGCGCCATCGGATCTGTGGTCCGGGCGAGCGCCGCGCGGGCCTGGCTCAGGTACTCCATCTGCGTCGGCACGTCGCGATCCGGCAGCCTTGTCGGCACGGCGAGGATGGCGAGGGCGATCGCATGGAGGTCCGGCCGCACGGTGAGGTCACCGACGGCGGCGCACATCTCATCCACCGCGACGTCCGCTCGCCGCCTCGCTCCGGCGGACTCCAGGGATGACCAGACGCGAAGCAGGCGTATTTCGGCCTGCTGCGCCGGCGACGCGGTGTCGCTCTTCTCCGCCGCGGCCAGCAGGGCGGCGGTCGTTCCGGTCCGATCGACGCCGCCCAGTGCGGCCCAGCCCAGCTTGATCGCGACCTCGGCCCGCCTCTCCCCCGCGACCGCGCCCGCCTGGAGGATGTCCCGCAGGTAGGCGTGAGCGGCTTCGAAGGAGCCCTCGGCGGTGGCGATGTCGGCGGCGGCCTCGGCGGCCGTCGCCCATCCCCGGATGTCGCCGGCGCGCTTGTAATGCTCGACCGCCCGCACGACCATGGTGCTGCGGCCGGTGCCGGACAGCTCCTGAGCGACGATCGCGTGCAACCTTCGCCGACGATGGCCGGGTATGGCGTGGTAGATGGCAAGTCGGGCAAGTTCGTGGCGGAATCTCACGGTGGTGCTGTCCGCCCCGTGGTCACAGAGGAGCCCGCAGCGGATCGCATCCCCGAGGACGACACTCGTCTGCTCGGCGTCCATCCCGGCGATCCTGGCCACCAGTTCGGGTTCGGCCGACTCGGCCAGCACGGCCGCGGCCTCCAGCGCGGCGCTCCCGGCGACGCCGAGACCACGGGCACGGGCGATGGTCTCAGCGCCGACGGCGGGCGGGACCAGCGCCGACAGGTCGGCCTCGGTGGCCTCCCCCGCCGACCCGAGCACCCATTCACCCTTGACCGGGCGCAGCAGGCCACGGTGCCGGAGCAACCGCACATCCTCGCGTACCACGAACGGCACGCCGCCGTTGCGCCGATGCAGCATGTCCGCGAGGTCGCGGGGGACGTCCGTCTCCGGGTCGCCCAGAACCGCCCTGGCCAACCGGCCGGCGGCCGACGCCGACAGCGGCGAGAGGCGGACATGGGCGGTGATCGATCCTGGGTACGGAAGGCCGGCCGAGGACCTACAGGTGACCACGACCGACAGCTCCGGCGGCGGCCGGGCGCTGATCATCCGGAGGAGCTCGATCGTGGCCTCGTCGGCCCATTGCAGATCCTCGAGCACCAAGATCGTGGAACCGAGCTTGGAGAACAACTCGGCGGTGGCGCGCACCAGGCGGTGGCGGGCCAGTTGCCGGTCCGCCAACGGCGGCGGTGCCGGCGGCAGGATGCCGGCCAGATCGGGAAGCACCGTCCGCAACACCCCCGAAAGGGCGCTGAGGCGCTGCTCGGGCGGCCGGTTCACCGTGGCGAGGGCCTCGATCACCGGCCCCAGCGGGCAGGACGCCAGTGTCGGGCGAGCCGTCCCCAGCAGCAGTCGCCGGTTCGCGAGCGCCCGGTCGGCGAGGGCCTCGCGCACAAGACGGGTCTTTCCGATACCGGGTTCGCCCTCCACCACCACGGCAGCGGGTGGGTGGGCAAGTGCCTTCACCAGCAATGCCAGGTCGCCGTCGCGTTCTACCAGTGCTGGATCCGCTGGCGGCACAACAGGGACCTCCTGCCACGTCGCTGGAATTTTGGTCCAATTTGACCCATTTGCCTACCCATTTTTGCAGATTGTGCAGAAACTGACACAAACAGTTAGCGGACTGTGGTGATTCCTGACGAGCACGATGCCACCGCAGAGGCGGGAGCGCCGGAAGCGACAGCACGCAAGGGCCCGCCTTCGGTGCCGTCGCGGGCATCAGAGTGGACCCTGGCCCGAGGGCCGGGGTCGGCGAGGGGCCGCGAGGACCGGAAGGCGGTGGCCGCACCATACCCATCGCGGATGCGACGCGAGTCACTCGCATCGCGGATGCGATGTGAGTGCGCCGATAATTGCCTTATTCGCGGCTCTATAGACCCTTCCGCCCTTGCAGGTGCGATAGTACGGTGGCCGCCGTGTGGCGAGGTATCCGGAAGCCCGGGTCACGCGCGCGACGGTCGCCGGCCGCAGCGGTCGTGGCCGGCGGGCCGGCGCCCGGCAGACGACCGTCGGCTACCGGCCCCGACCTGCGAGACAGCCCCGTCCCCCGTGTCCTTTCAGACCCTCGGCCCCCGGCACCACCGTCGGAGGTCACGAGCACGAGGAGAACCAGGTGATCCATCACCCGTTCCGCCCCACTCACGTGCTGCCCGCCGCCGCGCTCGCGGTGACACTGATCGCGGCGGGCGGCTGCGGCGATACCGGCAAGGGCACCAGGGGGTCCTCATCGGCCGGCAAGACCAAGACGCTGGTCGTTTTCGCCGCGGCCTCGCTGACCGAGACCTTCACCCAACTCGGCAAGACCTTCGAGGCCGCGCATCCCGGAGTGAGCGTCAAGTTCAACTTCGGTGGCAGTTCCGCCCTCGCCCAGCAGATCACCCAGGGCGCCCCCGCCGACGTGTTCGCCGCCGCCAACCCCGCGACCATGAAGACGGTGACCGACGCCAAGGACGCCGCCGGCAGCCCCCAGGTCTTCGTCCGTAACCGCCTGGAGATCGCCGTACCACCCAGCAACCCCGGCAAGGTCAAGACGCTCAAGGACCTGACGAATCCCAAGCTCAAGGTCGTCGAGTGCGCACTCCAGGTGCCCTGCGGCGCCGCGGCCCTCAAGGCGCTGGCCTCCGCGCACCTGACCGTCAAGCCCGTCTCCCAGGAACAGGACGTCAAAGGCGCCCTCACCAAGGTGGAACTCAACGAAGCCGACGCCGCACTCGTCTACCGCACCGACGTCAAGGCCACCGGCGGAAAGGTGACCGGCATCGACTTCCCCGAAGCCGCCAACGCCATCAACGACTACCCCATCGTCAGGCTCGCCAAAGCCCCCCAGCCCGCCCTCGCCGACCAGTTCATCGAACTGGTGCTCTCTCCCCAGGGCAAGGCCATGCTGACCCAAGCCGGATTCGAGTCGCCCTGACGGGCGGCCGATGGCTCACGGCGACGGCCTTCCGGGCTCCACTGAGCGTCTTCGGCACGGGCTCGTCGAGCGCCGATGCCGTGATCTTGACATCTCGGCCGGGTCAGGCTTCAGAGGCGGCGAGGAAGTCGAGCAGCTGGGGCACGATCCGCTCGTGGGCGTCCTCCTGGAGGTAGTGGCTGGCGTCGTCGAGCCGGGTCACGGGCGCGTCGGGCAGAGTCCTGCGCCACTCCTCCAGAACCGCGAGCGTGAACGCCGGGTCGCGCATCGCCCACATGATCCGTGTGGGCTCGGCGCGGAAATGCCGCTCGAGTCCGCGCTGCACCCGGCTGATCAGTTCGGCGACCGGTCCGGTGTCGCCGGCAGGGATCTCGCGCGGAAAGACGAGCGCGCCTGTGCGGGTGGACCACGTCGGGTGCGGCGCCGGGTACGCGCGGCGCACATCGGCCGTGAGTCGTTCGCGGTGCACGACACCGGCGCGGAACAGGAAGCCCCGGACGAACATGTTGAGGCCCTTGACGAGTACCTCGCCGACACCCGGTGTGCGGAACAGCCGCAGCGGCACGGGAAGGTTCTGCCGCGGCCCGGCGAAGGTGTTGAGGATGAACAGGCCCGACAGGCGCTCAGGGTGCGTGACCGCCCACGACAGCCCGATCGGCCCGCCCCAATAACCCACCGGGCGGGGCAGGTGCTGGAGCGGGCATGCGCCACCGCGATCCACACCCGCTGCCGCTGGCCGCCGGACAATCGTCGACGTAGGCCCGGGCCGGGTCGGTGATGCCGGTGACGGCCACGGCCTCGCCCACCACCCGCTCGTCCTCGCGGGACCACTCGCGGAGCAGGCGCTGATGTGGGTAGCGCCCCCGCGCGACCAGGTCGGCGACGGTGATGCCGTCCGGCCCGGGCGACAGCCATCCGGGCGCGGCGGTGGCCTGGGCGCCGGGCGGTGACCTCGCGGCCTCGCTGGAGTTCACCGACATCGCTCCGGCGGCGGTGCCGGACCGGGTCCACGCCCGTGTCCTGCTGGGCGGCCGGCTGAGCTTCGACCATCAGGGCGCGAACGGTATGCTCCTGTGCTTCACGACGGTGGCGCCGCCGAGCTCGAGCACCGCGGGCGGCGGATCGAGCTGGAGATGGACGAACTGGCCGCCGAGCCCGATCCGCTCGCGGCGACCGAGGCGGAACTGCTCATCCACCTCGCCGACGCCCACGGGAACGCCATCGAGCTTCTGGCCCAGTTGGTCGACCGCCGGTCTCTGCTCGGCGTGACCCGCGTCGACCCGCTGCGACCGGACCGCTGCGGCATCGTCCTGCGCCTTCGCCGGGCGCGCGGATACCACGACGTACGCCTCTTCTCGACCCCACCGCAGAACCCGGCCCACGGCATGCTGCAGATGCGCGCCCTGCCCAGGCGAAGGCCTCTCCACGCCGCTCACGGCGCTGATGGTGCGACGAGTCGCCGGAACGGTCCACGGTCACCGCCGCCCCGTGAGCGCACGTGGTGAGCGGATCGCGAACACACCGTCCGGGTCCACGCTTTCGGTCACGGGGTCTCCGCGGAAACGCCGCCCGCGAGCAGCACGTCCCCGGCTCGAAGCGCCGGCCGGCCACCCCGGGCTCCGATACGGGACCGGCCTTGACCGGCTGATCGATCGCCCCTGGGGAGCCTTCGGGGTCACGGGGTGAGGGTACGGGTGACGGCCTGCAGGCTCGCGTACAGGCGGGCCTCGTACGTCTTCGCCGTAGCGACATCGTGGTCGAGGAAAAGGGCGTCGTGCAGGGCGGGTAGCCGCTGGGTGGCGTACCCGGTGTCCATCCCCGGCGCGTAGATCTGGTGCCGGTACCACGGCCGGTCCGGCAGACCCGCGCTCGTCAGCAGGTCGCGCTCGGCCCGCATGAGCTTGGCGTTCAGGCGGCCGGACGCCTTGGTGTCGCCCTCGGCCAGCGCCGTGGCAGCCGCGCTCTCCAGCGCGCTCGCCGCCCGCCGCCAGCTCTCCGCCTGGGTCACGTCGCGTGAGACGTCCACCTTCACCGACCCGAACGTGTCCTTCTGCTGCCGGGTGAAGTCGTTCAGGTAGCCGGTGACCTCGCTCGCGTACGGCGCGTAGTGCATCGGGATCACGTCGGCGTCGGCCAGCCGCAGCGCGGTGATGCCGACGAGCTGCGACATGCCGACGTGATACCGCCAGGTCGGGTCGCCGAAGTGGGACATCCAGTAGTAGTCGTCACACGAGCAGTGATAGTTGCCGGAGCCGCCGGTGGACGACGCGCCGAGGTCCATGGCGGGCACGCCGTACCGCTGGAAGAACGACTGGAAGTCCGAGCCGCCGCCGATCCGGCTGATCGGCGTGCTGCCGTGGTTCTGCTGTTTCCAGGCGTCGTACAGGCTGCCGTTCGTGCCCGGCCAGTGCACCTCCTTGGTGACGTCGTCGATGAGGCCGTCCAGTGCCGGGGTGGCGGAAGGGCTGAAGAACTCGCCGGCCGCGATGTCCATGTTGATGTACGCGACGGCGTTGCGGAGCTCCCCGGCCCGCTCCTCGGCGTACTCGGTGGAACCGTACAGGCCGTACTCCTCGCCGTCCCACGTGGCGAGCACGATCGTGCGCTTGGGCCGCCAGCCCTGCTTGAGCAGCCGGCCGAGGCCGCGGGCGATCTGCAGTACGTTCTCGGCGCCGGAGAGGTTGTCGAGGCTGCCGTAGGTCCAGGTGTCGCGGTGGCCGCCGACGATGACCTCCTGCTCCGGGTGCTCGCTGCCCGGCACCTTGGCGATGACGTCCCAGATCGGCTTGATCGAGTAGTCGATCTTGAGGTTCATGTGCGCCCGCGTGCCGCCGGGGCCGAAGTGGTAGGTGAACGGCAGGCCGCCCTGCCAGCTCGCCGGCACCGCCTTGCCGGTGAGGTTCTTCAGCAGCGGCTCGGCGGCGCCGTAGGAGATCGGCGTGGTCGGCGGTCCCTTGGGCAGCTCCGCGGCATCGGCCGGCTCGAGCCGCCTGGCGTTCTTGGTGGCCGGCCGGCCGGGCGTCAGCGGGTCGCCGCCGTAGTACTGGATCTGGCCGACGCTGCCGCGCTGGATGCCGTCCGGCGCCCGCCACGGCCCGTCCGGGTAGACCTTGCCCTTAGTGAACCCGTCATCGGCCGGGTCGGAGTAGATGATCAGCCCGGCGGCGCCGTGCAGGTACGCCTGCCGGGTCTTCACGCCGCGGAACACCTGGCCGTACCGGGCGAGAACGATCTTCCCCTTCACGGAGACGCCGTTCTGCGCCAGCACGTCGTAGTCCTCGGCGCGCCCGTAGTTGGCGTACACCACCGGCGCGGTGGCCTCGCCGGCGGGAGACAGGGCGTTGTACCCGACGACCACCTTGTCGAAGTCCTGCTGCCAGGGCTGTCTCTTCTCCTTGACGGGAAGGTCCAGCCGCTGCGGCGCGGTCATCTGGACCTGGATGCTCCGCGGCGTGGACAGATAGGTGTAATACGTCTTGACCTCGGGTCGCAGGCCGTACGACTTCAGCTTCGCGACGACGTACTTCACGCGCCGCCAGTCGCCCGTGCTCGCCACCAGGCCGGGCTCGCGGGACAAATACGCATCCAGCTCGCGGGCCGTGCTCGCGGAGGGTATGGCGCTGAAGGCCTTCTCGTACTCGTGTTCCCATTTAGCGTGAAGGGGGGTGAAACCGGAGATCCGCACATCGGCCGCGGTCGCGCCGGGACCGGGGACCACAGCCAGGACGGCGAGGAGGCTCGCCGCGAGGACCGAGGCTCGGCTGGGCATGGTACGGACCTCCCGGTGCTCGGGTACGTGCGCGCACGCGACGCTACGTCGCAACGGGATGAAGATCCACATTTTCGCCGGAACCGGTCAGCCGCCGTTCGGGCCCCGCCGTGGCATGGCCCGGAGCACGAGCCCGCGGCACCCGGCAAGGCCGCGCCGGGGCACGCGCGAGCGGTGCCGGACGAGTTCCGCGAGGATCGACCGCGTCGCACGGCAGCCCAGCCTCGACGCATCGCGGCTCGGTCGCCAGCGCACACGCCGTGGAGGGCGATCCTCTTCTCACCGCTTGACGAACACGGGAGGATCGGGGCCGTTCGAAGGCCACCGCGTCATCGTGGCCGTCGACGTCCCGCGAGAGACCCAGGCGTTCGGCCTTCGGCCCCTCTCACGGGCGCAGCCGGCTCGGGAGCGACGGCGGGCGTTCACCCCTCTCGCCCCGATCGCCTGTGCCGCCTCAATCGCCTGTGCCGACGTAGGCCGCGAGGTGCTCGCCGGTCAGCGTGGAGCAGGCGGCGACGAGGTCGGCGGGCGTGCCCTCGAAGACGACCCGGCCGCCGTCGTGGCCCGCGCCGGGGCCGAGGTCGATGATCCAGTCGGCGTGCGCCATGACCGCCTGGTGGTGCTCGATGACGATGACCGACCTGCCGGAGTCGACGAGCCGGTCGAGCAGGCCGAGCAGTTGTTCGACGTCGGCGAGGTGCAGGCCGGAGGTGGGCTCGTCGAGGATGAAGACGCCGCCGTCGCCGGCCATGTGGGTGGCCAGCTTCAACCGCTGCCGCTCGCCGCCGGACAGCGTCGTGAGCGGCTGGCCGAGGCTGAGGTAGCCGAGGCCGACGTCGGCGAGCCGGGTGAGGATGGTGTGCGCGGCGGGCGTGCGCGCCTCGCCGGTGCCGAAGAACTCCTCGGCCTCGGTCACCGTCATCGCGAGCACCTCGCTGATGTCGCGGCCGCCGAGCCGGTACTCCAGCACCGACGCCTGGAAGCGTTTGCCCTCGCACTCCTCGCAGGTGATGGCGACGCCGGCCATCATCGCCAGGTCGGTGTAGATGACGCCGGCGCCGTTGCAGGCGGGGCAGGCGCCCTCCGAGTTGGTGCTGAACAGCGCCGGCTTCACGCCGTTGGCCTTCGCGAACGCCTTGCGGATCGGGTCGAGCAGCCCGGTGTAGGTCGCCGGGTTGCTCCGCCGCGAGCCGCGGATCGGGGTCTGGTCGACCGGCACCACCCCGTCGCGTCCCGCAACCGAGCCGTGGATCAGCGAGCTCTTGCCCGACCCGGCGACGCCGGTCACCACGACCAGCACGCCGAGCGGGATGTCGACGTCGACGTTGCGGAGGTTGTGCGTCGTCGCGCCGCGGATCTCCAGCACGCCGGTGGGCGTCCGCACCGTCTCCTTGAGGGCGGCCCGATCGTCGAGGTGGCGGCCGGTGACCGTCGCGCTCGCCCGCAGCCCCTCGACGGTGCCCTCGAAGCAGACGATGCCGCCCGCCGCGCCGGCGCCGGGGCCGAGGTCGACGACGTGGTCGGCGATCGCGATCACCTCCGGCTTGTGCTCCACGACGAGCACGGTGTTGCCCTTGTCTCGCAGACGCAGCAGCAGGTCGTTCATCCGCTGGATGTCATGGGGGTGCAGCCCGACCGTCGGCTCGTCGAAGACGTAGGTGACGTCGGTGAGCGAGGAGCCGAGGTGGCGGACCATCTTGACGCGCTGCGCCTCGCCGCCCGACAGCGTGCCGGAGGGCCGGTCGAGCGAGAGGTAGCCCAGCCCGATCTCCACGAACGAATCGAGGGTCTCCCGCAGCGCCGCCAGCAGCGGCCCGACGGACGGTTCGTCCAGGCCCTTCACCCACTCGGCCAGGTCGCTGATCTGCATGGCGCAGGCGTCGGCGATGCTGATCCCGTCGATCTTGGACGACCGCGCCGTCTCGCTGAGCCGGGTGCCGTCGCACTCGGGGCAGGTGGTGAAGGTGACCGCACGTTCCACGAAGGCGCGGACGTGCGGCTGCAGCGAGTCGACGTCCTTGGACAGCATCGACTTGCGGATCTTGGGGATCAGGCCTTCGTAGGTGAGGTTGACGCCGTTGACCTTGATCTTGGTCGGCTCCTTGTAGAGCAGGTCGTGCAGCTCCCTCTTCGTGAACTCGCGGATCGGCTTGTCCGGGTCGAAGAAGCCGCAGCCGCTGAGGAGGCGACCGTGCCAGCCGTCCATGCTGTAGCCGGGGATCGTGAGCGCACCCTCGTTGAGCGACTTGGCGTCGTCGTAGAGCTGGGTCAGGTCGATGTCGTTGACCGAGCCCCTGCCCTCGCAGCGCGGGCACATGCCGCCGGTGATGCTGAAGCTGCGACGCTCCTTCACGGTCCGTCCGGCGCGTTCGACGGTGACGGCGCCCGCTCCGCTGATCGAGGCGACGTTGAAGGAGAACGCCTGGGGCGAGCCGATGTGCGGCCGCCCGAGCCGGCTGAAGAGGATGCGCAGCAGGGCGTTGGCGTCGGTGGCGGTGCCGACCGTGGAACGGGGGTCGGCGCCCATCCGCTGCTGGTCGACGATGATGGCGGTCGTCAGGCCCTCCAGCACGTCGACCTCGGGCCGCGCCGGCGTCGCCATGAAACTCTGCACGAAGGCGCTGTAGGTCTCGTTGATCAGCCGCTGCGACTCCGCGGCGATGGTGCCGAACACCAGGGAGCTCTTGCCCGAGCCGGACACGCCCGTGAACACCGTCAGCCGGCGCTTGGGGATCGCGACGTCGACGTCCTTGAGGTTGTTCACGCGCGCCCCGTGCACGCGGATCAGGTCGTGGCTGTCGGCGACGTGCGGCGCGGGCGACCGCGTGTCCGTCCTCGTGGCCATGCTCATCGTCTCTCCATCCGTTGTGCGGGCCGCCTCTCGCCCGCACGGCGGCAGCACGCCGGCCGCCGCCGTGCGGACGTCGTCGCTGCGATCGGCAGAGGTTTCAGCGGAGCTGGTTGATGCGGATCAGGTTGCCGGCGGGATCGCGGATGGCACAGTCGCGGATGCCGTACGGCTGCTCGGTCGGCTCCTGGACGATTTCGGCGCCGGCCGCCTGGATCCGCTCGAAGGCGCCGTCGAGGTCCTTGGTGGCCAGGATGATGATCGCGTAGGTGCCCTTGGCCATCATCTCGGTGATGGTGCGGCGCTCGTCGTCGGTGATGCCGGGGTCGACGGCCGGCGGATGCAGCACGATGGACGTGTCGGGCTGGCCCGGATGGCCGACCGTGATCCAGCGCATCGTGCCCGTTCCGACGTCGCCCCGGACTTCGAAGCCGAGGATGTCGCGGTAGAAGGCCAGTGAGGTGTCGGGGTCGTCGTGCGGGAGGAACGTGCTGTGAATGGTGAGATCCATGGCTGTCACGCTAGCCGCGGCTCGGCGACCGGCGCTTCTCGATTCCTGACCGGTCTGGTCACCTGTTTCGCCACGCACGACGGCATCCCGGCCGTGACGCGCGCCGCTTCGCGCCGGTAGGCGCTCGGCGGCATGCCGACCAGTTCGGTGAAGCGGGTGCTGAAGGTGCCCAGCGAGGAGCAGCCGACCGCGAAGCAGACCTCGGTGACGCTGAGGTCGCCCCGGCTCAGCAGCGCCATCGCGCGTTCGATGCGCCGCGTCATCAAATAGGAGTACGGTGACTCTCCGTATGCGATCTTGAACTGGCGACTGAGGTGCCCGGCCGACATGTTCACGCCGCGAGCGAGCGCCTCGACGTCCAGCGGCCGCGCGTACTCCCGGTCGATCCGGTCGCGGACACGGCGCAGCAGCGCGAGGTCGCGCAGGTGCCGCCTGGTGTCGGGCGTGCCGGTCATAGGCCGGATCCTACGTCGTGCCGGAGTCGCCCGGCACCGCCCGGCCCACGGGGGTCGCCGCAGCTGACGCTCCGCACCGGGGCCGGGCGGCCGCCGGCCATGGGACAGGGTCACCCTGGGTGACGAAGCGGCCGACGGCCCCGCGAGAACCGCGACCCGTCCCGCGCCGCCGGCCCGGTCACGCCGGACAGCCGCTCGTCGAGCCGGCCCGCGGCGATCGGCCACTGGACCGGGCGGGGTGACACCAGCGTGCGGCGGCGCAGACCTCGCCGGGCTCGTCCTCGTCGGGGATGAAGTGCAGCAGCGCGACGGTGAGCAGGGCCACCGGCCGGGTGAGGTCCAAGATCCCCGTCTCCAGCGCGGACA
Source organism: Actinomycetota bacterium (assembly GCA_048498315.1). GTDB lineage: Bacteria > Actinomycetota > Actinomycetes > Streptosporangiales > Streptosporangiaceae > Actinoallomurus. The sequence continues at coordinate 33,295 of JBEHYF010000016.1, read as the reverse complement.
GCACCCGCCGGTGGTCGCGGAAGTCGGCGTCGAGGTAGGCGGTGCGGCCCTCCGGTGTGCCGTGCAGCAGGGCACGCGCGTGCGCCAGCACGATCGGGTCGTTGTTCACGTAGACGACACGGGAGTCGCCGGCCACCGACTGGGCGACCTCGTGGGTGTTGCCGGACGTCGGGATGCCGGTGCCGATGTCGAGGTACTGGCGTATGCCCAGGCCGGCTGCGAACCGCACCGCCCGCCCAAGGAAACGGCGGTCGGCGCGGGCGCCGACCGCGACCCCGGGAAAGATCTCCAGCACCCTGTCCGCGGCCTCCCGGTCGGCTGCGAAGTTGTCCTTGCCGCCGAGGTAGTAGTCGTACATCCGGGCCGCGTGAGGGACGTCGGTGCGCAGATCGAGCGACGGCGGGCGGTCGTCCGACCGCCGCCCGTTCGACCACGGCGCCGAGCCCGCCGGCGCCTGCCCCGATCCGGATTCCGCGTCCGCCACCAGAACCCGCCTCATCTCCGCCTCGCCGGAGGAATCCGGCGTGCCGCGCGCGTACGCGCCGAGGTGGACGCCGGGCCGGCCCTGAGCGCGCTGCCCCGCGGCATCAGCGTTCGGCGAGGTAGCGCGCCGCCACCTCGCGCAGCCGCCCGTGCACGCCGTCGTAGGCGGACGCGCCCCCCAGGACCGCCTTGGGCAGCTTGGCGACCATCGTGTAATTGGTGTCGACCACGTTGCCGACCGGGGCGAGGCCGGCCTGGCTGACGAGCTGGTAGGCGTCCAGCTCGTCCAGGCCGAGCAGCGCGGACGTCCAGGTGACCATGTCGTGCTGGCTGATCCGGAAGGCGTCTTCCAGCGGACGCGCCGACCCGGTCGACATCAGGTACGCGTCGTTCTCCAGCCGCGGCCACGCCGGGGCGGTGCCCTTGACGAGGTCGACGACGACGACCGTGTTCATCGCCGCCTCGACGCCGGTCCCGCATACCTCGCCCTCGCCCTGCCTGCAGTGCCCGTCCCCGATGGAGATCAGGCCGCCGGGCACGTTGACCGGGAGGTAGACGGTCGTGCCCGCCCGTATCTCCGGGGTGTCCATGTTGCCGCCGTGCGCCCCCGGTGTGATGCTCATGATCACTTCGTTCGCCGCCGGTGCCACGCCGACCGTGCCGTGCATCGGGTCCAGCGGCAGCTCGACCGCCAGGTCGGCCGCGCGGGCCCGGAACCGGCAGACTCCGCGTTCGGCGTCGACGTCGTACACCCAGACCCGTTCCTCCAGGGCGGGATGCAGCATCGCCGTCGTGTGCGTCGCGGTGAGCGCGCCGAAGTGCGGGAACGTCGACGAGATCGCCCAGTCCCGGGCCGGCCGGATGTCCACGAAGTGCACCGCGACCGCGTCGCCGGGCTCCGCGCCGGCGACGGCGATCGGGCCGGCGACCGGGTTGAGGTAGGGGAAGGTGCAGACCTGGCTCGGCAGGTCGTCCACGCCCCGGACGGCACCGCCGAAGCAGTCCTCCGTGTACAGCTCGACCACGGTCCCGGGCGCCACGGTGATCGCCGCCTCCCGGCCCCCGAAGGCGTAGCCGAACTCGGCCTCCCCCGCCTTCAGGGAAACCACGTCGATGGTCACTGCCCGCTCTCCTCTCCGGCGATGCCCGCCAGTTCCGGCCGCCGATGCGTGGCCAGCAGCCCGACCAGAATGATCACTCCGATGGCCAGCCAGATGAAGCCCAGCTTCTGCGCGGCGACCTTCGCGTTGATCACCACGTAGCCGAGGATGACGAAACCGAGCAGCGGCGCGATCAGGTGCCGCCACCAGTCCCGGCTGCCCGAGCGCACGACGTAGTGAACGACGACCGACACGTGCAGCATCAGGAAGGCCGTCATGGCGCCGAAGTTCACCAGCGAGCTGAGCAGGGGGATGCCGTCCGCGCGCTGCTCCATGTACAGGCCGAGGCCCAGGGAGGCCGCCGCGACCAGCAGCGTGGCGTTGACCGGGATCCGGCGCCTGGCGTGCACCCTGGCCAGGAAGCGCGGCAGTTGCCGGTCCCGCGCCATCGCGTACAGCAGCCGCGACGTCGCGGCCTGGGCGACCAGGGAGTTGGCGAAGCCCCACGAGATCGCGGTGGCCAGCGCGGTGAGCTTGGACAGCCAGGCACCGCCGGCCACCCGCGCGGCGTCATAGAACGCGGTGCCGCCCGGATCGCCCTTCGCGATCAGTCTGCCGGGGTCGGGCACGAGCAGCGAGGCGACCCAGGTCTGCGCGATGAACAGCAGGCCGGCGAGCACGAGCGCGGCCACCATCGACCGCCCGATGGCGCGCGCGGACTCGCGGTTCTCCTCGGCCAGCGTCGAGATCCCGTCGAATCCGAGGAAGCTCAGGACCGCGATGGACACCGCGCCGAACACCAGGCCCCAGGAGAACGTCGCGTGGTTGTAGAGCGGCGTGAGCGCGCCGCCGTGGCCCTTGCCCTGCCCGAGCGCGACGAGGCCGGCCACGAGGAAGATCGCCAGGACGGCCAGCTCGGCCACCAGCATGATCCGGTTGACCCGCGCGGTCATCTCGATGCCGAGGTAGTTGATCACGGTGTTGAGCACGACGAAGGCGACGAGCCACAGCCACACCGGGATGGCGGGCACAAGCGAGTTCATCGCCACGCTCGCGATCAGGTACAGCAGGCTCGGCACCAGCACGTAGTCGAGCAGGATCATCCAGCCGGACAGGAAGCCGACCGGCGCGGCGATGCCCCGCCCCGCGTACGTGTAGACGGATCCGGCCATCGGGAACGCCCGCGACATCTGCGCGTACGAGGCGGCGGTGAACAGCATGGCCAGCATGCCGATGACGTACGCGAGCGCGACCATGCCGCCGGAGCCCTGGAACACGCCGCCGAAGATGCCGAACGGCGCGATCGGCACCATGAAGATCAGCCCGTAGACCACCAGGTCACGGAAGCCGAGAGAGCGCCGGAGTTCCTGCCGGTACCCGTACCGCTCGATTCTCTCCGGCCGCACCGCCTCGTCCGCCATCGTCCCTCCCCGGCCGGGGGTGCGCACGGTCGGCCCCGCGGCTGCGGCGCAGCCTAGAGGATTTCTTTTCATTTGAAAAGGTTTTGGTCGGAATGATCCGCCCGGCGGCGCCCCGGCCGGTGCGCACACCTGATGCCCTGCGGCATGCAGACGGACCCGCGGGTGCCCGGCTCGGAAGCGGTCAGAGGCGCTTGATCACGGTGAGGTCCAGGCCGTCGGCCCTGGCCAGGTAGCGTGCCATCGGCGGCGGCCCCAGCGGCGCCGCCGACCACGCCCACCGGGACACCGGATCGTCGGCCCCGGTGAGCAGCCGCGCCGAGGCGGCGCACGCGCGCCGCGCGGTCAGCGCACCCGACGCCGCGACCGCCGCGAGCAGGTGCACCCCGTCGTAGCAGCCCTCCGCGTAGGCGTCCAGGACCGGCGCGTCCGCCCCGAACACCGTCCGGTGGCGCTCGGCCAGCGCCATCCGCCGCTCGTCGCCCTGCCCGTCGAACGACCGCATCGCCGAGTACAGCTCACCGGTGTCGTCCCCGCCGGCGGCCAGCAGCCCGTTCTCCTCCAGCGCACCCGACAGCCGCACCACCCGGGACGACAGCCGGGAGGCGGAGAACACCCGGTTGAAAACGGCGAGATCCCGGCCGACCAGGCTGAGCAGGACGGCGTCCGCGCCGGACCCGGCCAGCGCGGCCACGATCTCCTCCGCGCCCGCCTCCGGATCCGGCCCCGCCGCCGGCCGGAAGGGCACCAGCCGCTCCAGCACCACCTCGGCCCCGAGCAGCCGGATCAGCCGCGCGGTGGACCGGTGCACCGAACGCGGCCAGATGTAGTCGCTGCCCACCAGCGCCCACCGCCGCAGGCGACGCCGCTCGCTCAGCCAGCGCAGCGCGGGCCCGAGCTGCCGACCCGGCGCGTCGCCGAGCAGCACCACCCCCTGCCGCCGCGCGCCGCCCTCATGCGGGGGCGTGAACACGTACGGCGCGCGGCCGGCGAGCGCCGCCTCCAGCGCCCGGTGCACGTCGCTGGTGTGGAAGCCGACGAACGCCTCCGCCAGGCCGGCGCCGGCGAGGAGACGGGCGTCCGCCGCCACCAGGTCGGGAGCACGGCCCGCGTCCACGAGCACGAGCTCGACGGGGCGACCGGCGACCCCGCCGGCCGCGTTGACCTCCATGGCGGCCAGGCAGGCGGCGGCCAGCCCGGAAGGACCGGTCAGGCCGAGCGGGCCGGACAGGGGCAGCAGCAGCCCGAGGCGCAGCACCGAGGTGTCCGGCCCGGTCACCAGCAGCTCGGCGCTGTCCCGTACCACCGCGCGTACGACCGCCGAAGCGTCCATGACGCGGCCAGTATGCTCGCCACACCGGGATCGGGGCGAGGGAGGACCACGGTGGCCGAGCCGAACGACACGGCGGTGCCCGCCACGGACGTCGGCCTGGTCGACCTGCTCACCCGTGCACAGCGCGCGCTCGCCCGGGATCTGGGCGCCGTGTTCGACGAGGAGGGCATGTCCGTCGACCAGTGGCGGGTGCTCCGCGCGCTCGGCACGGCCGGGGGCGCCTCGATGGGCGAGCTGGCGGTCGCGGTCGAGATCCCGCATCCGACGCTGACCCGGCTGGTGGACTCCCTCGTCGACTCGGCCTACCTCTACCGGTCCCATTCCCGCGCGGACCGGCGCCGCGTGTCGGTGCACGTGTCGGAGCTGGGCCGCCGCAAGCTGGACCGCCTGGAGGCGCTGGCCCGCGCGCACGAGCAGGCCATCGCCGCCCGCCTCGGTCCCGGCGCGCTCGGCGACCTGTCGGCCCTGCTGCGCTCGCTGCGCGAACGTCTCCGCTGACCGCCGCTCGCGGGCCCGTGGCGGGACCGGTGGCGGGAGCGGTGGGCGCCGATTAGGCTCGCGTCGTCCGGAACAGCGGCGAGAAGGGGGTGCGTCGTGGGCGAGACTCCCCCGGCGGCCGGCGAACCACGGCAGCGACCGGCCACCGCGATCGACCCGACCGTGGCGCACAATGCGCGGGTGTGGAACTACTGGCTGGGCGGCAAGGACCACTACCTCGTCGACCGCCAGGTCGGTGACCACATCGCCGGGCTGTTCCCGCACATCGCCGATGTGGCACGCCACGACCGGGCGTTCCTGGGCCGGGTCGTGCGCCACCTCGCCGGCGAGGCCGGCATCCGGCAGTTCCTGGACATCGGCACCGGGGTGCCGACCGTCGACAACACCCACGAGGTCGCCCAGCGCGTGGCCCCCGAGTCCCGGGTCGTCTACGTCGACAACGACCCGCTCGTCCTCGCCCACGCTCGGGCCCTGCTGTCCAGCAGCCCCGAGGGTGCCACCGCCTACATCGACGCCGACGTCCACCACCCCGAGACGATCCTGCGGGCCGCGGGCGACACCCTCGACTTCGGCCGGCCGGTCGCGGTGATGATGCTGGGTGTCCTGAACTTCGTCCTGGACACCGGGACCGCCCGCGAGATCGTTCGCCACCTGATGCAGGCCGTGCCGTCGGGCAGCTACCTGGCGATCACCCACCCCACGCTGGAGCTCGGCGGCGAGGTGAACGTCGAGGCGATGGAGTTCTGGAACCGGCACGCCACCCCGCCGATCACCGCCCGCAGCGGCACGGAGATCCTGAGCTGCTTCGACGGCCTGGAACTCCTCGACCCCGGCCTGGTCTCCTGCTCGCGCTGGCGGCCGGAGTTCGCCGACATCGACGCACCGGCGCCCCTGGTCCCCCAGTACGGCGCGGTCGCCCGGAAGCCCTGACCTCCGCCCCCGGCCGCCGGCGGCCGCGCAGGGGTCGCGCCGGACGGCGGCCGGTCCGCGGGACCGGTGCGGGCCGTGGACTGCGGACGGCGGAGGGCGCGGCCGTCGGGCCGGTCACGCCCTCCGCGTGACGGCTAGCGCTTCGGCACGTCGCAGATCAGCGTCCGCTGCCCGGAGGTGACGGTGATCTGCGGATATCCGGCGTGCGGGACCGCCGGGAACGTCACGTCCCTGGTCTGCCGGCCGGCGGGCATGACGAACTGCCGGTGCGCCTCCGGCGGCGGCTCGGACTGGTCGGTGATCGTCAGGTCGACGCTGATGTCCGCCGGTCCGGGGTAGCCGACGTGGACGCGCGTTCCAGAGCCCGACCTGGTGTACCAGGAGTGCAGGCATCGCCCGAAGACGTGCGCGTTCTGGCCGGTGCCGGGATCGACCGGCCCGGAGAAACCGGGGATGTCGGCCTTGGCCGTGGGAGCGCCGGCCGACGGCGCTCCGGTCCGGTCGGTCCGCGTGGGAGAGGCCGACGAAGCCGCGTGGCCCGCGGGTGATCCGCAGGCCGAGGTCACCGCGAGTGCCGCGATGCTCGTGATCAAAACAGGACGCATGGCGCATATGATCGTGCCCCGCGCCACGGCCCGCAGCCGCGCCGCGCCAGGGCGGCGTCACGCTCGCCGCAGCCCGCACGCCTCGGGGCGGTCGCGAGTCAGGTCGCGCCGCGGCCACGTGTCAAGCCGATCCCACGGAACGGGTTCGTTGCCGTCATTTTTCGACTCCTCGGGTTTCGGATCAATCGGCGAAGGTGTGGGCTTGACATTGGAGACATCCATACGGCCGCCCGCATTTCGGACGACCGGCGGTGGAAGACCCGGATCTGACCGATGGAGGTGTCTTCCATGAACCTTCCGCTCAAGGCGGCGGTCGCCGTATCCGGCCTGGGGCTCGCCGGAGGCATGGCGTTCTTCTCGAACGCCATCCTGCACGCCGCTCCCGGAACGGCCCTCGGCACCCCGCATCACACCGTCGCCGCCCATGTGGTCGCGGACGACGACTTCGGGCCCGGCAACCTCGGGACCCCCGGCGGCGTCGGAAGCATGTGATGATCCGGATGCGGGCGTGCGTCCGCGCGAGGCGCTCCGGCGAGCCGGTGCCCGCCCCATCCGGTGCCCGCCCCATCCGGTGTCCGGTCACGGCAGGCCCGATCGGCGCGCATCCGGCAGCACGGCCTGGGCCGGCACTCCGGGCGGTGCCGGACCCCTCGTCGCCCTGGGCCGCGCATCCTGCCCTCCGCACACTGCCCCTCGGCCGCGCGCCCCGCCCTGATCGCCCGGGCTCTTGGTGGACACGCACCCGATGACGTGGCGTCGTGACTCTCCACGGAAGGTGACGCCGATGCCGCCCCGGCGGTGCGTCCGGCCCTCCCGCCACCGGTCCGCAGCGCACGCCCCGGCGGGGAGATGTACGGCGCGGCGCACGGCCGCTAAGGTAACGCTCAGGTAAGTGGGGAAGTCTGGTCGGCAAGGACCTGACGGCACGCTTCCACGGTAAGGACCTATGTCGGCCCTCTTTCTCCCTCGACAGGCCGCTCTCGCGGCGTCCCGGGCCGCCGATCCGCGATCGGCGGACGCGATAACGCACGTGCGGCCTGCCCGCTCCCGGCCGGCGCGCCCGCGTGGCCGCCACGCCGGAGAGCCGGCGTGCCCCTCGATCCTCCTTCGGGCCGTGTGAGACGGATCGACGAGCCCGAAACCGGTCCTGAGCCCCGGACCGGTACCCGCGATTCACAGGAGCTTTCATGCGGATTCTCGTCCTCGGCGGCGACGGCTATCTCGGCTGGCCGACGGCGCTGCACCTGTCGCAGTGCGGCCACGACGTCGCGGTGGCCGACAACTTCGTGCGGCGTCAGTACGACCTGGAGCTCGGGGTCGAGAGCCTGGTGCCGATCGAGTCGCTGCACACCCGGGTGAGGGTGTGGCGCGAGCTGGCCGGAAAGACCATCGACGTGTTCGTCGGCGACCTGACCGACGCCGACTTCACCTCCGGGATGCTGCGGGCTTTCCGGCCCGAGGCCGTCGTGCACTTCGCCGAGCAGCGGGCCGCGCCGTACTCGATGATCGACCGCAAGCACGCGGTGTACACGCAGGTCAACAACGTCGTCGGCACGCTGAACCTGCTGTACGCGATCGCGGAGCTGGACCGCGACATCCACCTGGTCAAGCTCGGGACGATGGGCGAGTACGGCACCCCCAACATCGACATCGAGGAGGGCTGGCTCGACATCGAGTACAAGGGGCGCACCGACCGGGTGCTGTACCCCAAGCGGCCCGGGTCGTTCTACCACCTGTCGAAGGTGCACGACAGCCACAACATCGAGTTCACCTGCCGGGCGTGGGGCCTGCGGGCGACCGACCTGAACCAGGGTGTGGTCTACGGGCAGCAGACGCCGGAGACGGCGCTGGACGACCGGCTGGCGACCCGCTTCGACTACGACGCGGTCTTCGGCACGGTGCTGAACCGCTTCGTCATCCAGGCGGTGCTGGGCCGGCCGCTGACCGTGTACGGCAAGGGCGGCCAGCGGCGCGGGATCATCGACATCCGCGACACCGTCCGCTGCATCCAGCTCGCCTGCGAGAACCCGGCGGCGGCCGGGGAGTTCCGCGTCTTCAACCAGATGACCGAGGCGATGTCCGTGCAGGAGATCGCCGAGACCGTGGTGCGGTGCTTCCCCGGGAAGGCCGAGATCGCCTACCTCGACAACCCGCGCGTCGAGCTGGAGGACCACTACTACAACGTGACCCACACCCGGCTGGTGGAGCTGGGCCTGGAGCCGCACCTGCTGTCCGACACGCTGATCGGTTCGCTGTTCGAGGTGACGAAGCGGTACGCGAGCCGGGTGCGCGTCGAGGCGCTGCAGCCGAAGGTGAACTGGCGGCACCACGCCAGCCCGGTCCAGCAGGTCTGACCGCCGGGATCCGTTCATGGGTCACGAAGTGGGCGCGTTCGCGCGCGCCACGGGACGCACGGTCGGCGGTGAGGAGGCGGGTGCGGACAAGCCGCGGTACCGGCGCTACCAGTACGACCTGATCGCCCCGCACTGCGGGTGCAGCGTGCTGGAGGTGGGCGCGGGCCTGGGCGAGTTCGCGGCCCAGTTCACCGGCCGGGAGCGCCTGGTCGTCTCCGACGTCGACCCGGACGCGGTCGCGCTGCTGAAGGAGCGGTTCGACGGCGTGGACGGGGCCGAGGCGTGCCGGTTCGACCTCGCAGCGGGCGACCGCCTCGACCGGCCGGTCGACTCAGGGGTGGCGATCAACGTGCTGGAGCACTTCGACGACGCCGGGGTGCTCGCGTCGCCGGCCCGTTCGGTGGTGCCCGGTGGCACGATCGTCGTGTGGGTGCCGGGGTACCAGAGCCTGTACAGCGACTTCGACCGCAGGGTCGGGCACGTCCGCCGGTACACGCCGGCCACCCTGGCCAGCGCGATCCGGCGGGCCGGGTTGCGCGCGGAGTCGGTGCGGCCGGTGAACCTGCTCGGCGGCCTCGCCTGGTGGGCTGCCATGCGGATGGGCCGGTCGCGGACGCCGAACTCCGGCGCGGTCGGCCTGTACGACCGGCTCGTGGTCCCCGCGACCCGCGTGCTCGACCGGCTGCTGCCGAGCCCGTTCGGCCAGTCGGTCCTGGCCGTCGCCCGGGTACCGGAGGCGTGATGGCGGGCACAGCGGTGCGGCGGAAGGGCACGGCCGGCGACCGTGCCCGGCCTTCCCCCGGGATCCGGCACACCCTGCGCACACTGATCGCCCGGTACACCGTGTTCACCCGGTACGCCGCCGGGTCGGTGCTGGCCGCGATCACCAGCGAGGTCGCGCTGCTGGTGACATACGGCACCGGCATGCTCGGCCCGCGGGCGGCGTCGGTCGCCGGGTGGGCCGCCGGCGCGGTGGTCAACTACGTCCTGAACCGATGGTGGGCGTGGGGCCGGCGCGGCCGCGCGAGCCTGTGGCGCGAGCTGGTGCCCTACTGGGCGATCACGCTGACCAGCCTCGCCGTCTCGGCGTGGGCCACCGGGCTGGCCGACCGCACGGCTCCCCGGCTGTTCGCATCGGGGAGCCTGCGGCTGGCGTTCGTGGGTGCGGCCTTCATCGCCGTCTACGGGGTGATGTTCTTCCTGAAGTTCGTGCTGTACCACTACGTGGTCTTCGGCGGCCGGTCCGGCCGTGCGCCCGCGGGTGCCGGCGCGGACGCCGCCGGCGGCGCCGACCGGGCCGAACACCGCTCACGCCACCACGTGCCGACCACCACCCGCAGGTAGCGGTAGCCGTACACCAGGTTGCCGCCCTTCTTGGTGGTGCCGGCCGCTCGCACGCGCATCGTGGCCGGCACCTCCATGACCCGGTAACCCTTCGCGATCACGCTGATGAGCAGTTCGGACGCCTGGTACTGCGGCTGCCGCAGCGTGACGGCCGCGGTGACCTCCGCCCGCATCGCGCGCATCCCGAACGACGTGTCGGTGATCCGCTGCCCGGTCAGCCGGCTGACCAGCCACGCGAACACGTGCACGCCGAGGCGGCGGACGCGGTCATAGGTCTCCTGCCGTCCGAGGATGCGGGAGCCGGTCACGAAGTCGGCCTCGTCGCGCAGGATCGGCGCCAGCACGCGCTCGATCTGCGCCGAGTCGTACTGGCCGTCGGCGTCGGTGGTGACGATGTAGGCGGCGCCGCCCTCCCGCGCGATGCGGTAGCCCAGCCGCAGCGCCGCACCCTGCCCGCGGTTGACCGGCACGTCGCACACCAGCGCGCCGTGCTTGCGAGCGACGGCCGCCGTATCGTCGGCCGCCCCATCGACGACCACGATCGTCGCCGTGTCCAGCCCCGCGACGGTCTGCGGGATGGACGCGACGACGTCGCCGATGCCGTCCTCCTCGTTGTAGGCGGCGATGACGACCGCGACCGGCGGCAGCCCGGCGCCGTACTCGGCGGTGAAGGCCGCGAGCGCGGCCTCGTCGACGCCGGCCGCCTCATCGATGCCGCTCATGGCCGGCCGGCTCACGAGACCTCCTTCGCCGGCCTCGTGGCCGGAACGCGGTGCTCGGCGGTGCCCTCGCTTCGCCCGGTCGCGGCCTCCTGCGGCGCGAAGTCGGGCCACACCGTCGCCATGCCGGAGCGCAGGTCGTAGCGCGGCTCGTAGCCGAGCTTGCGGGCGGCCGAGATGTCGAGCACGACGGCGGGCATCTCCCCCGCCTTGGCCGGGACGTGCTGGACGGGGATGGCCGCCCCGGTGACCTCGCGGGCGGCGGTTATCAGCGTGTTGACGGTCACCGACCGGCCCGACCCGATGATGAGCGGGCCGGTGCGCCGGGTCCGCCAGGCGAGCAGGATCGCCTGGACGACGTCGTCGACGTGTACGTAGTCGCGGAGCTGCTCGCCGTCGCCGTACACCTGGACGCCGCCGCCGGCCGCGGCGGCCCGCATCAGGCGCGGGACGAAACTGTCCTTGTGCAGCATGCCGGGGCCGTAGACGTTCGCAAACCGCAGCGCGCACGCCCGCATCCCGTACGCCGCGGCGTACGCGCTGAGCAGCATCTCCACGGCCGCCTTGGTCGCGCCGTACGGGGTCAGCGGCCGCAGCGGCGCCTGCTCGGTGATCGGCGTGGCGCCGACGTCGCCGGTGACCGCGTTGGTGGAGGCGAACACGAACCGCGGTACGCCGGCCTCCCGGGCCAGCTCCAGCAGGCCCGCGGACGCGTCGACGTTGAGCCGGTAGACCCCCTCGGGGTCCTGCACCGACTGCAGCACCGACGTCATCGCGGCCAGGTGGACGATCCCGTCCAGGCCGGGCACGACCGCGGCCCGGCGGACCTCGGGGTCGCACAGATCCCCGGCGATCGTTCGCACGGCCGGGTCGGGATTGGGCTTCTTGTCGGCCACCACCACCTCGGCCCCGGCGGCCAGCAGGGCCGCCACCAGGCGGCTCCCGATGAACCCGGACCCTCCGGTGACGAGCACCCGCGCCCCGTTAAGCTCGATCCCATCCGACACAGGCGACTCCCTCACCGCATACGCTCACCGGTCCACGCCGGCCCCGGCCGCCGCCAACCTAACGGAACGCCCGTGCCGCCCGCGAGGCGGCACATGTCCCGGGCGCCGCCGGCGGGGCGCCGCCGGGCGGGCGGTGATCGCTCCCCGGCGTCCGGCATGATGATTTCGCAGATGAGAGGATAAAGGGTGTTCCATGTCGTCGTGGCGGGCCTGCCGCTTACCGCCGGGCTCGTCCTGGGCCTGGTCGCGGCGCGCCGCGGCTGGGCGCCGCCGCTGTGGGTCGCGCTCGGCTTCGGCGCGGCGCTGCGGATCACCCTCATGGCGATCGCGGCCGTGGACGCCTGGCAGCCCTACGACCTGGCGGAGGACTTCCGCGCGACCGCCAACGCCGTGCGCGGCGGCCACGACCCCCTCGTCTACGTTCGCCCCGGCGGCTGGCACTTCCTGCCGTTCATGGCCTACGTGCTCGCCGGGCAGCGAGAGCTGGGGCTCCTGCTGGGCGTGCCGTGGAGCGTTATCGCCCGTGTCGTCCCGGTCCTGGCCGACCTGGCGCTGATCCCCCTGGTCGGCCGGCTCGCCGGCGACAAGCGCGAGCTGCGGAGCTTCCAGTACGCCTGCGCGCCGCTCGGCGTCATGGTCAGCGCCATCCACGGCCAGTTCCCGCCGTTCATGCTGCTGCTCGGGGTGGCCGCGCTGCTCACCGCGCGCGGCGGGCGCCGCCACGCCACCGGCCTGCTCATCGGCCTGGCGGTGACCTCGGCGAGCTGGGCGGTGCTGCTCCTGCCCGGGTTGCTGCTCACCTTGCGAGGCCTGCGGTCCCGGCTGACGGTGCTGGGCTGGACCGCCGCAGTCCCGGCCGCGTTCCTGCTCAGCAGCCCGGTGTTCCTGGACACGCCGGTACCCCGGTTGTGGCGCACCGCGACCGGCGCGCTGTCGGCGCGCGCGGTGACCGGCGACTGGGGCTGGAGCGCCCTCATGACCGGCGGCGCGGAGGTCGTCTCGCCGCACATCGCCCGCATAGGCACGCCCGTGCTGGCCGCGGGCGTTCTGGTCGCCGCGTGGCTGTGGCGTCGGGCCGAGCCCGCCGACCTGACCGTGGCGCTGCTGCTCGCCTTCATCATCGTGACCTACCGGCTGGGCACCCAGTACCTCATGTGGCCGCTCCCCTACCTGGTCGCCCGGCCCACCCGGGGCACCTGGCCGGCCATCGCCGCCGCGAGCGCCTGGGCCGCCACCGGCTACCTCTACCTGACGCGCCTGTCGGGGCACGGCTGGGACCACGCACACCGCTGGTGGGCGCCGACCTCCCTGGTCGTGATCGCGTTTCTCGTCCGCGCGCTGCCGCCGCGGCGTCCCGGCGCGCCGGACCCTCTCCAGGCCCCCGGCGACCAAGCGATGCCCCATCGACAGGTCGCACGCTGAGTCCACCCCCCCACGGGGGCCTCCGGTGACGACGGCCGGGCCGCGCGGCCTGAACGGGCGGTGCCGGGCGCCGGCGATGCGCGCGGCGTGGGCGGCGGACGCCTCCCGACTGGGCGGGCCGCCCGCGGGCAGGGGTCCTCAGCCCCCGGCGGCGCGGACGGTCCGGGCGGCTTCGCGCACGTCGGCGACCGTACGCCCGGGGGCGAGCCGGCCCGAGGTGACGCGGAGCTCGATCAGGGCGGGCCGCCCGGCCGCCAGCGCGTGCTCCAGCGCGGGCGCGAACTGCTCCGTGCGGGTCACCCGCTCGCCGCTCGCGCCGAACGACCGCGCGTACGCGGCGAAGTCGACCTCGCCCAGGTCCGTGCCGGCGACCCGGCCCGGATACATCCGCTCCTGGTGCATGCGGATCGTCCCGTACATGGCGTTGTTGACGACGAGCACGACCAGCCGCGCGCCTGCGGCGACGGCGGTGGCCAGTTCCTGCCCGTTCATCAGGAAGCAGCCGTCCCCGGCCACGGTGAGGACGGGCCGGTCGGGGTACTCCAGGGCGGCGGCCACGCCGGACGGCACGCTGTAGCCCATGGCGCCGCCCCGGGGCGCGAGCTGCGAGGGGAACTCCCGGTAGGCGAGGAAGCGCTGCGGCCAGATGGCGTAGTTGCCGGCGCCGCAGGTCACCAGCGTGTCGCGGGGGAGCCGCTCCGCGAGCGTCGCGAACACCGCGCCCAGGTCGAGCTCGTCGCCCTCGATCAGCGGCTCGCGGTGGCGCAGGTACTCCTCTCGGGCCCGCGCCGTCACGTCCCGCCACGGCGGCGGCGCGGCCGGGGCGAGACCGCGGACGGCGGCTCCGAACGCCGCGGGCGCGGCCATGATGACCTGCCGCGGCCGGTACGCCGTGCCGGTGAGGTCGGCGTACGGGGTCACCTGCACGATCGGCGGCGGGGCGTCCGGGTCGACGGTGGCGAATCCGTCGGTGGCGACGTCGCCGAGCTGCGTGCCCACGGTGATCAGGAGGTCCGCGGAGGCGAGGGTGCGGGCGAGGCCCTCGTCCCGTCCGAAGCCGAGCCGCCCGACGAAAGACGGGCTGTCGTTGTCGATGTGGTCCTGACAGCGGAAGTCGGTGACCACCGGCAGGCGCCACCGCTCGGCCCAGCCGGACACGTCGCGCACCGCTTCCGCGGTCCACCGGTTGCCGCCGAGCAGCACGAGCGGCCGGCGTGCCGCCGACAGCAGCTCCGCGAGCCGGTCCAGCTCGTCCGCGCCGACCGCACCCTCCGGAATCGGGATCGGGTGCGCGTCGGGCACCGTGACGAGGTCGGCCAGCATGTCCTCCGGAAGGCCGAGCACGACCGGACCGGGCCGGCCGGAGGCGGCGACGGCGAAGGCGCGGGCGACGTGCTCGGGCAGGCGCGCGGCGTCGTCGGCGGTCTCGACGAGCTTGGCAGTCGAGCCGAACAGGCCGCGAAGGTCGATCTCCTGGAAGGCGCGCCGGTCGCGGTGCGAGCGCGGCACCAGGCCGACGAGCAGCACGAGCGGCGTCGCGTCCTGGTACGCCGTGTGCACGCCGATCATCGCGTTCGCCGCGCCGGGTCCGCGGGTCACGAAGGCCACGCCGGGGCGTGAGGTGAGCTTGCCGTGCGCCTCGGCCATGAACGCGGCGCCGCCCTCCTGACGGCACACGACGAGCTCGATGGGCGCGTCCCGCAGCGCGTCGAGCGCCGCGAGATAGCTCTCGCCCGGCACGCAGAAGACGCGCCGGACGCCGTGCCGGACGAGCTGCGCCACCAACACCTCGCCGCCGGTACGCGTGCTCTTCTCGTTCGCCCGCATCGTCACCCCCTCGCAACGGCCTGCCCCGAACTGTACGGCGGAGCCTCCGGACGCCCGGCGCCGGCGACCCCTCCGGCCGGTATGCCCGCCGGGTGACGGGCAGGGCGGGCCGGCGATCCGGGGGCGCGGCCGCGCGCCCGCCGGACCCGCGGCGAATGGACCCGGCGGACCGCGGCCCTCGCCCGTTATTTCGCTCAGCGAAATAACCGCTTTCGGCCACCATGACGGAAATCTAGACAGATCCGTTGCAAGTGTCGACAGATCTTGGTACTGTCACGGCGAATATTTGGCGTTTAGGCGGGGGAGCACATGAAACGTCGGCACTTGGTGGGCATCGCCGGTTTGACGGTCATCGTCACGGCCATCGGCACGGGTTCCGCGGGGAGCGCCGAGGCCGCCACGGCGTTCGCACCGCAGGCCGGGCCGGTTTTCAACAACCCGGAAGGCACCACCGACCAGCAATACGCCATAATGCGGCAGATCGAAAAGAACATCGACACCGCACCCCGCGGCTCGGTGATCCGTGTCGCCATTTACAGCATCACCCTGAGCGAATTCGCCGACAAACTGATCGCGGCCCACAAACGCGGCGTGTACGTCAAGGTGCTGATGGACGCGCACGGCAAGAACTCCCTGTGGAACGAGCTCGTAGCCGAGCTGGGCAGCCGGATGAGCACCAGCAGCGCCAGCAGCTACGCCCTCCTGTGCTCCGGCGGCTGTGTGGCCCACTATTACGTCGACGGCAAGCCCGAGGGATCGCTGCACAGCAAGTTCTACCTCTTCTCCGGCGGCGGAACGCGGACGGTGACGGTGTCCAGCGCCAACCCGACGCGAGCGCAGGCCGAGGTCGCCTGGAACAACAGCTACACGTACGTGGGCGACACCGGCCTCTACAACGCCTACGTCAAGACCTTCACCGACATGTCCAAGGGCGCCGTGGGAACCCATAAGCCGAATTACTACTGGACGTACGGCTCGAACCCGAAGGCGTATTTCTGGCCCAAGGCTCGCAGCGGGAGCGACACCGTGCTCGGCATGCTGAAGCTCGTCACCTGCTCGCGCACCTACCCGACACAGGTCCGCGTCGCCATGTTCGAATGGACCAGCAACCGGATCGCCCTCGCCCGGCAGCTCGCCACGATGGCCGGGAAGGGCTGCAAGGTGACCGTGCTCTACACCAAGAGCGAGGTCGACCCGTCCGTGCGGTCGACGCTGGCGGACTCCAAGGTCGACGTCCGCGACAGCACGCACGGCACCGACGCGAACGGCTACGCCGCGCACTACACGCACGACAAGTACCTGCTGATCGACGGCCGCTACAACGGCGTGAGCGGCCGGAAGATCGTCGTGACCGGCTCGGCGAACTACACCGCGAACGGCCTGTACCACAACGACGAGTCGGACATGAAGGTCTACAGCTCGGCCACCTACCAGGCCTACCTGAACAACTTCGACGCCCAGCTCGCCGCCGCCTCGTCGATCACCGCGAAACAGCGCGCGCTGGGCGAGCTCCCGACGATCCCCGTCGACCCCAGGCAGGCCGAGGACAGCTAGCCCACTGCGCCGCCCCGGAGTGCGGGATGCTGTTCCCCGACCCGGGCGGCCGGCGCCGCTGATGCGCGGCGGAGGTCTGCGGCGTGCGCGACCCGTACGGGCCCACCGGCGCCGCGGTACCGACACCTGAGCCGCCCGGCGGTACCCCAGCACGGCGTCGGCCCGCGACGGAGACCGCAGGCGCCCGGAAATGTCAGGGATTGCGGTTGCGACTTTGCCATTTCCCAGGCAGCGCACATCCAAGCCGTTCTGGGGATCGGGGTAGGGACCTCAACGCAACCGACCCGCTCGTCGCGGCGTGGCCGCCACCTGATCGTCAGAGTCCTTCCATGCCCGCACCAGACGCCGTACTCCCGGCCCGACCGCTCGCGCCGACTCACCGAAGCGAGCGGCGGACCGGCCGCCGACAGACTACGGAGGATGCCGATGTGCCTCGGCATTCCCGCTGAGCTGGTCGCGTTCGACGACACGCCCGGAGACCTGGCCACCGTCGACGTGGGCGGCGTCCGGCGGCGGGTGAACATCGGGCTGCTCGACCGGGCGGACCTGCGGGCCGGCGACTGGGTGCTCGTCCACGTCGGGTTCGCGCTGTCGAAGATCTCCACGTCGGAGGCCCAGGCCGTCCTGGATCACCTCGCGGGCATGGGGCAGGCCTACGACGACGAGCTGACCGCCCTTCGCGAGTCGGACCTGTAGAAGATCGGACCTGTGGAAGGGGGTCGGTGGATGCGCTTCGTCGACGAGTTCCGCGACGCTGACAAGGCCCGCGTGCTGGCGGCCCGGATCGCCGCGCTGTGCGAGCCGGGGCGGTGCTACCGGTTCATGGAGGTGTGCGGCGGTCACACGCACACGATCTACAAGCACGGGCTGGAGGACTTCCTGCCCGAGACGATCCAGCTCGTGCACGGTCCGGGGTGCCCGGTGTGCGTGATCCCGATGGGCCGCGTCGACGACGCCATTGCGATCGCCGAGCAGCCCGACGTGATCATGACGTCGTTCGGCGACATGATGCGGGTGCCCGGCGGGCGCGGCTCGTTCTTCGACGCCAAGGCGGCCGGCGCAGACGTCCGCATGGTGTACTCGCCGTTGGACGCGCTGAAGATCGCCCGGAGGAACCCCGGCAAGCGGGTCGTCTTCATGGCCATCGGGTTCGAGACGACCGCGCCGTCGACCGCGATGACCGTGCTGCGCGCGGCCGCCGAGGGGCTGGACAACTTCGCGGTCTTCTGCAACCACGTCATGATCATTCCGGCGATCAAGGCGATTCTCGACTCGCCCGACCTGCGGCTCGACGGCTTCCTCGGCCCCGGCCACGTGTCCACCGTGATCGGCTGCCGGCCGTACGAGTTCATCGCCCGCGAGCACGGCAAGCCGCTCGTCGTCGCCGGATTCGAGCCGCTGGACGTCCTGCAGTCGGTGCACATGCTGCTCACCCAGCTCGCCGAGGGCCGCGCCGAGGTGGAGAACCAGTACACCCGTGCGGTTCCGTGGGACGGCAACCGCAGGGCGCTGCGCGCCATCGGCGAGACGATGGAGCCCCGGCCGTACTTCGAGTGGCGGGGCCTGGGGTTCATCTCCCACTCCGCGCTGAAGATGAAGGACGCCTACGCCCGGTTCGACGCCGAGCGGATCTTCGAGCTGCCGGGCGTGCGGGTCGCCGACCCGAAGGCCTGCCAGTGCGGCGAGGTGCTCAAGGGCGTGCTCAAGCCGTGGGAGTGCAAGGTGTTCGGCACCGCCTGCACCCCGGAGACGCCGATCGGCACGTGCATGGTCTCCTCCGAGGGCGCCTGCGCGGCGTACTACAACTTCGGCCGGTTCACCCGGGACCGCGTCAAGGAGACGAGCGGGTCATGACCGAGACCAACGCCGAGTGGGCCGAGCGGGCCGTACGCGAGGCGGCCGAGGACGAGGGGCTCTCCGGACTCCCCGCGGCGGGCCACCCGCACCGGGAACGGCAGGTGCTGGACCGGATCGAGCGGGCGCGGCGGCGCCGCCCCCGCCTGAAGGAGGAGCGCATCACCCTCGCGCACGGTGCGGGCGGCAAGGCGACGCACACGCTGATCGACGCGGTGTTCCTGGAGTCCTTCCGCAACCCGGCGCTGGAGGCGATGGACGACGGCGCGGCGGTCACCGCGGGCGGCGCGGACCTGGTCTTCACGACCGACTCGTTCGTGGTGTCCCCGCTGTTCTTTCCCGGCGGCGACATCGGCGATCTGGCCGTGAACGGCACGGTCAACGACCTCGCCGTGTGCGGGGCGCGCCCGCTGTGCCTGTCCGCCGGTTTCATCCTGGAGGAGGGCTTTCCCGTCGGCGACCTGCGGCGTGTGGTGGCGTCGATGGCGCGGGCCGCCGAACGGGCCGGCGTCCAGGTCGTCACCGGCGACACGAAGGTGGTCCAGCGGGGCAAGGCCGACGGCTGCTACATCACCACGGCCGGCATCGGAGTCCGCGAAGGCGGCCCGCGCTTGTCCGCCGCCGCCGTCCGGCCGGGCGACGCCGTGCTGGTGTCGGGCCCGATCGGCGACCACGGCGTCACGGTGCTGCTCGCCCGCGGCGATCTGGACATCGACGCCGAGCTCGTGTCCGATACCGCCCCGCTGCACGAGGCCTGCGCGGCGCTGTTGGCCGCCGCGCCGGGCACCCGGATGCTGCGGGACGCCACCCGCGGCGGGGTCGCGACGGTGCTGGGCGAGGTGGCCGCGGCTGCGGAGGTCGCCATCGTGGTCGACGAGGCGGCCGTGCCGGTACGGCGCGAGGTCGCCGGCGCCTGCGAGCTGCTCGGCATCGATCCCCTCTACGTCGCCTGCGAGGGACGGTTCGTCGCGGTCGTCGACGGCGCGGACGCCGACGCGGCGGTGGCCGCGCTGCGCGCGCACCCGCTCGGCGCGGGCGCCGCCGTGATCGGGCGGGTGAAGGACGACCCGCCCGGCCTGGTGCTGCTGAACACGGCGCTGGGCGGGACGCGGATCGCCGACCTGCTCGTCGGCGACCCGCTCCCCCGCATCTGCTGAGATCCCTGCCCGGTCCACGCCGTCGTCCCGGCCTCCGCATCGTCCCGGCCATGTGAGGCGGTTTCACGCCGCCGCACCGGGCCGGTTCCGCACCGGCCGGGCTCAGCCCGTCCGATCCTCCAGCGCGCGCAGGGTCGTCTCCCACAGAACGTGGTACGTCGTCGTCTGGGTCTCCTGGATGCGGTGCACGGACGATGACGGAACGACGAACAGGTGGTCGACGGCCGCGCTCTCGGCCATCCGGCCGCCGTCGTACCCGGCGAAGCCCACGGTCGTCATGCCCCGCCGGCGCGCCTCCTCCAGCGCCAGGACGACGTCGGCGGACCCTCCGCTGGTCGACAGGCCGACGGCGATGTCGCCCGCCCGGCCGAACGCCGCGACCTGGCGGGCGAAGATCACCTCGAAGGCGACGTCGTTGCCGAGTGCGGTCAGCACCGCGGCCTCGCTGGTCAGCGCCAACGCCGGGAGCGGGCACGCGCCCGGTCCGGGGTTGGCGAACAGCTCGGCGATCGCGTGCCCGTCGGTGCTGCTGCCGCCGTTCCCGAACGCGAACAGCCGCCCGCCCGCCGCGAACGACCGGGCGAGATCCCGCGCGCAGGCCACGATGCGGCCGGCGTTCGCCCGGCACATCTCCTCCCGCAACGCGACGATCTCGTGCGCCTTCTCGGCGATCGACCGTTCGACCTGCGCGCGCACGCCGTCGAGGTCTG
This sequence comes from Actinomycetota bacterium, assembly GCA_048498315.1. Lineage (GTDB taxonomy): Bacteria > Actinomycetota > Actinomycetes > Streptosporangiales > Streptosporangiaceae > Actinoallomurus. The sequence goes on along the minus strand of JBEHYF010000016.1, from coordinate 12,980 downwards.
CGCCGCCGTCGTACAGGAACGGGTACAGCGCGCCCATCTCCCCCGGTGCGGCGCTCACCGGCACACCGTCCCCGGGATCAGTGGTCATGTGACTGCTCACCATCGGCCCTCCCGGCCCGCTGGTGTCTCCCGGCCCGTGTCGCGCACGACGGCGATGGCCTCTCCCGCGTGGACCAGTACGGTGTCGCCGGGCCGGGCGTCGACGAGGGCCACGCCGATCTCCTCCGCGCCCGCGCCGGCGTCGGCCAGCGCGAGACCGCCGTCGAGCAGCGCGACGACGCGCGCGGGCACGGCCGTGTCGGAGCAGGTGACGCACACCCCGGACGCGCACCCGGGCCCCTCGGATGGACGTTCCACCCCCTCCGGCGCGCTCTTCACCGCCCCGGAACCGTGCTCCGCCGCCGCATCGGAGGAGCGTTCGGCGCCCGGTCCGGAACGCCGGCCGATCGCGCTCACCGGTCCGCCTCTGCTTCGAGAAGGCGCGGCTGTTCAAGGAAGACGTGCACGAGCTCCCAGAGAATGTGGTAGATCGTCACCCCGATCTCCTTGACCACGCGCGGATCGCCATCGCGCACCACCAGCACGTGGTCGGCCTCCGCCGACCGCGCGATCTCCCCGCCGTCGCCGCCGGCCAGCGCGACCGTCAGCGCGCCGATCTCGCGCGCGGCCGCCAGCCCGCGCCGGACGTTCGCGCATCGCCCGTCCGCCGACAGCCCGACGACGATGTCGGCGGCGCTTGCCATGAGCCGGACGCCGGCCGCGTACGTCTCCTCGAACCCCGCGTCGCGGGCCGTGCCGGTGAGCGCGCTGCCGTCGGCGGCCAGGGACAGCGCGGGCAGCGCCCGCTTGCCCACGATGACCGGATGCACGAACTCGACGGCGATGTGCGCCGCGTCGGTGGCCTGCGCGCCGTTGCCGAAGACGAGCAGCTTGCCGCCCCGGTGGAAGCGGGCGGCCATGTCCCGGCAGGCGCGGGCGATCCGCTCGGCCTCGGCGGCGAGCGCCCGTCCCGGTCCGGCGCGGCGGCCGAACGCCTCGGCGACCTGCTCCTCCGTGATCGTCGTCACGGCCTCCTCCTCACGGTGCCGGGCCACGGCGACGCCGAGATCCGCGCGTGCCGGCCCAGGTAGTAGTCAAGGAGCCGGCGGGTCTCGGCGAGCGAGTCGGCCCAGCGCCGAAGCCGTTCGGCACCTCGCTCCGTCAGGTGGTAGGTACGCCGCTTCGGCCCCGAGACCGACGTCTCCCATTGCGACCGCACCATGCCCTGCCGTTCCAGCGACCGCAGGCGGCGGTAGAGGTTGCCCGGGTCTCCGTCCGCGACGCCGAACGGCTTCAGCCGTTCGAGCAGCTCGTAGCCGTGCGCCGGGCGCTCCCGCAGGAGCAGGAGCACGCAGCACTGCAGGAAGTTGCGCGGCCCGCTGCCGGACCGCGGCACGACATCCTCGGCCGGCTCGCCGCCGGACCGAGGTACGACGCCCTCGCGCGGCCGGCCGCCCGCTCGCGGCGTGCCGTCTTCGCACCAGATTCCGTCCTCGCGCGAAGCGGGCTCGCACGGCGCAGACGCGGACGGCCCGGACGACGCGGGCCCGGACGGCACCGGTTCGCGCGACGCGGCCTCAGACGGCACCGGCTCAGGCCGCACCGGCTCTGGCGCGCCGGCCGGTCTGACCGCCGGCGGGTTCGACGGTGCCGGACCGCGCGACGCGGCCTCGGATCCGCTCCGCGGCGTGGCCGCGCGTGCCGCCCCGGGCGAGCCGGGCTGCCGGTCCGAGGGCGTGCTCGGCGGTGGGGCCTCGGACGCGCCCCGCCGCACGGTCGCCGCCGGCGGTCGCGGCATCACGACCGCACCTCCGAGGGGTGCGCAGCCGTCCCGCGACGACCGCGCACGCTCGCGCGGACGACGGGTCCGGCCCGCCGGTCGGCTTCGGCCACGCTGCACCTCCGGCGCGACGATCGCACTGCTCACGAAGAGAGACGACTCATGACTCTACGTACCCGCCGGAGCGCCACGACACCCGCACATTCCTGCGTTTTCGCTGGTAGATGCCATCGCCACCTAGAGGCGGGCGGCACTTACGCCGGTCGTCGGCGGCTTGCTAGACCGGCGAGGTGGCCGTTTCCCGGAGGTAAGGGGACGGCCGCGACAGGGACGCACGGAGCGCGTCACCGGATGGTGGAGAGAGGGCGTGGAGCATGCGGGCGAATCCGAGCGTGCGGGCGAATCCGGCCGGCGGCACCGCATTCGACCACGTCCTCGCGGTCGCCGACGCCATCGTCTACGAGGGATATCTGCTCTACCCCTACCGTCGTTCGGCCATCAAGAACCGGTTCCGCTGGCAGTTCGGGGTGCTCGTGCCGCGCGCGTGGGCGGAGGCGCGGGGCCTGGACGACACCGGCGTCGCGGGCTCGGCCGAGGGCTGGTGGCAGCGGACCGAGTGCCTGCTGGAGCCGGCCGGGGCGGTGGAGGACGTCGTGGTCCGCTGCCGCGTCCGGTTCCTGCAGACGCTGAGCCGGGCGGTCGAGGAGCGGCTTCCGGACGGTACCCACCGCCCGGCCGACGGCCTGGAGATCGGCGCGCGGCTCGCGCTGAGCTTCGACGAGGCGTCCCCCCGCGACTTCGACCTGGACGTCCCGGTCGGCGACGTCCTGGCCGGCGAACGGCGGTTCGACCTGCGCGCGCCCGGCGGCGCGGACGTCGAGACGCTCACCGACGACGCCGGGCGCCCGGCCGGACGCGTGCTCCTGCGCCGGTGGCCGATCGCCGCGGCGGTCGCCGTGTCGGCGGCCCGCTGCGACTCCGGTCTCGTCCGGCTCCCGGTACAGGTCGAGAACATGGACCGTACGACCCCGCCGGACGCGCCGCGGCCGGAGGCCCTGCGCCGGTCGCTGATCGCCACCCACTCGCTGCTGGCCGCCGAGGGCGCGTCTTTCGTCTCGCTCCTGGACCCGCCGGAGTGGGCTGCGGCGGAGGCGCGGGCCTGTTCCAACGTGCACACGTTCCCGGTGCTGGCCGGTGAGCCGGGCCGGGCCGACCTGGTCCTCTCCTCGCCGATCCTGCTGTACGACCACCCCCGCATCGCCCCGGAAAGCCCCGGCGACCTGCACGACGCCACCGAGATCGACGAGTTGCTTTCCCTGCGCACGCTCACGCTCACCGAAGAGGAGAAGCGGGAGGCCCGCGCCACCGACCCGCGCACCGCCGCGATCGTCGACCGCGTCGACACGATGCCGCCCGAGGTCATGTCCCGGCTGCACGGCGCGATCCGCTCCCTCGGCCCCGCCACGGCCGGCACCGCCCACACCACGCCGCCGCCGGCCGCCGACACGACGCCCGCGCCCGCCGCCGACGCGACGGCCGCATGCGCCACCGCCACCAGGCGCAGGTCCGCTGCCGGCGACGAAACGGCCACGCCGGGCGCCGCCGACGCGACGGCCGCGTACGCCACCGCCGCAAGGCCCGGCGCCGGTGACGCGGCGCGCGGCCCCGCGCCGGGTCCCGATGAGGCGACCGTCGCTGCCGACGCTGGCGCCACGGGCGCCGGTCTCCCGTCCCGCTGGGTGCCGCCCCGCGATCCGGGCGGTGACGGCGCCATCGTGGTCGCCGGCCGGCGCGTCTTGGCAGGAGACCGGGTCCGCCTTCGTCCCCGCCGGCGCGGCACCGACCCGCAGGACATGTTCGTCGACGGCAGGACCGCCCGGGTCGAGGCGGTCCTGCGCGACGTCGACGGTTCCGCTCACCTGGCCGTCACCCTGGAGGGCGACCCCGGCGCGGAACTCGACCGCTGGTACGGGCGGTTCCGCTACTTCTCCCCCGCCGAGGTCGAACCCCTGGCCGATCCGCCCGCCGGCCAGGGAGCCGGGCCGGCGGCCGGGTCCGGGAGCGCCGGATGAGCGCGGCGGCCCGCCGGGTGCTCGTCGCGGGCATCGGCAACATCTTCCTGGGCGACGACGGCTTCGGTGTCGAGGTCGTCCGGCGGATCGACGCCGCGGCGCTGCCGCCATCCGTGGACGTGGCCGACTACGGGATCCGCGGCATTCACCTGGCCTACGACCTGCTCGACGGCCGCCACGACACGCTGATCATGGTCGACGCCGTTCCCCTCGACGGGCCGCCCGGAACGCTCGCCGTCCTCGACGCCAGGCAGCCCGTGGCCGCACCCGCCACGGACCACGCCGCCCCGGCCGCCACCGCGGACCCGGCGGGGGACGCGCCCGCCGGGAAGCACGCCGGTGGACGGGTGCCGGCCGCGGCGGCGCCCGTACCTCCGTCCATGGACGGCCACGGTCTCCATCCGCAGGCGGTGCTGGCCCTGCTGCACGCCCTCGGCGGCCGGATCGACCGGGTCCTCGTCGTGGGCTGCCGCCCGGAGGACGTCGGCGAGCGGATGGGCCTGTCCGGCCCGGTGCGGGCCGTATTGGACGAGGCGGTGCGGATCGTGACGGCGCTGGCGCGGAACGAGGCGGCCGGCGGGCACACCGCCGGCGCCGTGGCGACGGGAAGGGAGCCGACCGGTGCATGAGATGGGGGTGTGCGACGCCATCGTCGACGCGGCGGTACGTCGTGCCGGCGGGCGCCGGGTGGCCGGGGTGCGGGTCCGGCTGACCGGGCACCCGGTCGACCCGGACGTGATCGACCAGGGCTTCCGGATCGCCGCGGCGGGCACGGCCGTGGAAGGGGCGAGCGTCGAGCTCGTCGTGCGACCGCCGGAGGTCCGGTGCCGCGACTGCGGCGGCCGCACGGACGCCGCCGACGCGCTGTCGCTCGTCGCCTGTCCCCGGTGCGGGGGCGTGGACGTGGAGGCCACGGGCCGCGAGGAGGTCGTCGTGGAGTCGGTCGACTTCGCGGCGCCCGAGGACGGGAGGACCTGATGGGCGCGATCGAACTGCTCGAACACGATCATCGGATGGCCGAGCAGCTGTTCGACTACGAGACCAATGACGCGCAGCGGCGCGGCGTGGTGGAGATCCTCATCCGCGAGCCGTCCAAGCACGCCGCGCTCGGGGAGCTGACCGTCCACCCGTTCGCACGGCGGCTGATCCCGGGCACGGCGGCCGAGGTCGGCGAGCACCTGGACGAGCGCATGGACCTGAAGAACCTGCTCGCCGCGCTGGACGGCCTGTGCGCCGGTGACGACCGGGCGGCCGGCCTGGTCGCGCGGCTGCGGCGGGAGGTCGAGCACCACATCCGCGACGAGGAGGCCCGGTTCCTGCCGGCCCTGCGGGAGGCGGTCGACCCGCCCGCGCTGGAGGAGCTCGGCCTCCGGCTCGACAGGCCAAGCGCAAGGCGCCCACCCGGCCGCACCCGCACGCGCCCGACCGGCCGCCGCGGCCGGCGCTGGCGGCCCCGATCGCCGCGATCTACGACCGGATCCGTGACCGGCTGCGAGGGAGGCCCCGGACATGAACTCTGAAAGCACCATGGAGAACGTCGCCGAGATGCCCAGCCGGAAGGAGGGCAGGGGCTTCGACCGCATCGACATCCTGTGGATCTCCGAGGGCATGAGCTGCGACGGCGACAGCGTCTCGATGACCGCCGCGTCGCAGCCGTCGATCGAGGACGTCGTGCTCGGCCTCATCCCGGGGTTGCCGGAGGTCCGGCTGCACAACAAGGTGCTGTCACCGTCCCTCGGCGGTGAGGAGTTCCTGGCGCCGTTCCGCGCCGCGGCGGCCGGGGAGCTGTCCCCGTTCATCCTCGTCATCGAGGGGTCGATCCCCAACCAGAACATCATCGAGGGCGACGGGTACTGGACGTCGTTCGGCAACGACCCGCAGACCGGCGAGCCGCTGACGCTCAACTGGTGGATCGACCGCCTGGCTCCGAAGGCCTGGGCGGTGATCGCGGCCGGCACCTGCGCCACGTACGGCGGGATCCACGCCATGGCCGGCAACCCGACCGGCTGCATGGGCCTGGCCGACTACCTCGGCCGGGACTTCCTGTCCACCGGCGGGCTGCCGATCGTGAACGTGCCGGGCTGCCCGATCCAGCCGGACAACTTCATGGAGACGCTGACGTGGGTGCTTCAGCACGCGGCGGGCGACGCGCCGCCGCCCCCGCTGGACCGGATGCTGCGCCCGCAGTGGCTGTTCGGCAAGACCGTGCACGAGGGCTGCGACCGGGCCGGCTACTACGAGCAGGGCGACTTCGCGCACGACTACAACTCGCCCAAGTGCCAGGTGAAGGTCGGCTGCTGGGGCCCGGTCGTCAACTGCGACGTGCCCAAGCGCGGCTGGATGGGAGGCATCGGCGGCTGCCCGAACGTCGGCGGCATCTGCATCGGCTGCACGATGCCCGGCTTCCCGGACAAGTTCATGCCGTTCATGGACGAGCCGCCGGGCGGCTCGCTCTCCTCAGTGATCGTCAAACCGTACGGGGCGTTCATCCGCCGGATGCGCGGCTTCACCAACCAGACCGTGAACACCGAACCCAAGTGGCACCACAACAGGGCCGCGCTGACCAGCGGATACGACCCGCACTGGCGGCCGTGACCGGTCGGCCGGCGGCGAAGGAGGCGGACACATGGCAGTGACGGAGCGGGCGCCGTCGCGAAGGGGCGGCACCGAGCAGCTCGTCGAGATGGCATGGGACCCGATCACCCGCATCATCGGGAACCTCGGCATCTACACGAAGATCGATTTCCAGAACCAGCAGGTGGCCGAGTGCCACGCGACGTCGTCGCTGTTCCGCGGCTACTCGGTGTTCATGAAGGGCAAGGACCCGCGGGACGCCGGGTTCATCACCAGCCGGATCTGCGGCATCTGCGGCGACAACCACACGACCTGCTCGGTGTACGCGCAGAACATGGCCTACGGCATCAAGACGCCGCCGCTCGGCGAGCACATCATCAACCTGGGCGAGGCCGCCGAGTACATGTTCGACCACACGCTCTTCCAGGACAACCTGGTGTTCGTCGACTTCTGCGAGGCGATGGTCAAGGCGACCAACCCGAGCGTGCTACGGCGGGCGAATAACACCGAGGCGCCGAACGCGGCCGTCCACGGGTACCGGACGATCGGCGAGATCATGGAGGCGTTCAACCCGTTCGAGGGCGCGGTGTACAAGCAGGCGCTGCAGGTCAGCCGCACCACGCGCGAGATGTTCTGCAAGATGGAGGGTCGGCACGTCCACCCGTCGACCGTCTATCCCGGCGGGGTCGGCACCATGCCGGATCCGACGACGTTCACCGACTACCTGACGCGGCTGGTGTCGATCCTCGACTTCGTCAAGCAGGCCGTCGCGATGAACGACGACGTCTTCGACTTCTTCTACGAGGCGCTGCCCGGCTACGAGGAGGTCGGCCGCCGCCGCGTCCTGCTCGGCTGCTGGGGCGCGTTCCAGGACCCCGACGTCTGCGACTACCGGTACGAGCACATGTCGGAGTGGGGCCGGGCGATGCACGTCACGCCCGGCGTCGTCGTGGACGGCGAGCTGGTCACGACCGACCTCGTCGACATCAACCTCGGCATCCGCATCCTGCTCGGCAGCTCCTTCTACGACGACTGGGTGAACGAGGAACCGTTCGTCACCCATGACCCGCTCGGCAACCCCGTCGACATCCGGCACCCGTGGAACCAGACGACGCTCCCGGCACCGCAGAAGCGCGACTTCGACGGCAAGTACAGCTGGGTGATGAGCCCTCGCTGGCACGACAGGCGCACCGGGGAGCTGCTGGCCCTCGACACCGGCGGCGGGCCGTTCGCGCGGCTCTACACGACCGCCCTCGCCGGCCTGGTCGACACGCCGTACGTCAAGTCGACCGGCTCGGGCGTGCGCATCTTCCTGCCGAAGAGCGAGAAGCTGCCGGAGATGACGCTGGAGTGGCGCATCCCGAAATGGTCGAACGCGATCGAGCGGGACCGCGCCCGTGCGTACTTCATCGCGTACTCGGCGGCGATGTCGCTGTATTTTCTGGAAAGGGCGATGGGTCTGGTCCGGGCCGGCGACACCAAGGTGTTCCAGGACTTCACAGTCCCGGATGAGGGCATCGGCTGCGGCTTCCACGAGGCCGTGCGCGGCGTGCTGTCCCACCACCTCGTCATCAAGGACAAGAAGATCGCGAACTACCACCCGTACCCGCCGACGCCGTGGAACGCCGGCCCGCGCGACAGCAACGGCGTGCCCGGCCCGTACGAGGACGCGGTGCAGGACATGCCGATCTTCGAGGAGAACGGCCCGGAAGACTTCAAGGGCGTCGACATCATGCGCGCCGTCCGCAGCTTCGACCCGTGCCTGCCCTGCGGAGTGCACATGTACCTGGGGAACGGCACGGTCCTCAAGAAGCTGCACTCGCCGACCTTCGGAGCCGCCCATGGCTGACCGCCCGCGCCTCCGGGCCGCCGCCGTCCCCGGCCGCCCGGACGCCGGCTCGCCGGACCCCGGCCTGCCGGGCCCCGGCACCCGCGGCCTGCCGGACGGCGACGTCCGCGATCTCGTGCAGCGTCTCGACACGCTGCTCGCCGGGATCGAGCAGGCGACCGGGCCCGTCGCGGAGCTCGCCGCCGAGGCGGTGGAGGCGCTCGCCCTGGTGTACGGCACAGCGCTCGCCCGCGTGACCGCGCTGGCGGGTTCGGCGCCCGGCGTACTGGCGGCGCTGGCCGACGACGAGCTTCTGCACCACCTGCTGGCCCTGCACGGCGTCCATCCGCGGCCCGCCGGGGAGCGGATCCGCCAGGCGCTGGACGACCTGCGCCCGCACCTGCGCGGTGAGGAGGTCGAGCTGGCCGGCGTGGAGGACGGCATCGCCCGGCTGCGGCGGTCCGGCAGCGGAGGCGCGGGCGGCTGCGGCCGCTCGGCCGGGGCGGTGCAGCGCGCGATCGGCGAAGCCGTTCTGGCGGCCGCGCCCGAGCTGCGCGGGGTGGAGTTCGTGCCCGTACCGGGCGGGCGGCCGGCCCCCGCGGTGATCCCGGTCGAGTCGCTGCTGCGCCGCCCGCGGCCGCCCACGGCCGGCGCACCCGCGGCAACGCCGGCGGGGCCGGCCTCACCAGGCGGAACGGCGACCGGGTCGCGGGGCGGAGCGCCGTGAGCACCGGCGCGCTGTCCCGGCTGATCCGCCGAACGGCCGGCGGGCCGCGTCCCGCGCACCCGTGCGACCTGTGCGGGAACCGCATCCCGGAGGATCACCGGCACGTGCTGGACGTGCGGGAGAACCTGCCGCTGTGCGCCTGCTACGCCTGCTCGGTGCTGTTCCAGCGGGACGAGGCGGGAGCGGGACGCTACCGGCTGGTGCCGGACCGCAGGATACGGCTCTCGGGGCTGTCGCCGGCGGACCTCGGCGTGCCGGTGGGCCTGGCGTTCTTCGTGAAGCGTGCGGACGGCCGGGTGGCCGCGCACTACCCGAGCCCGGCGGGCGCGACGCGCTGGGAGATCGCCCCGGAGGCCTGGGAGGCGGCGGCCCGGCGGTGCGCCCCGCTCGCCGGGCTTGCCGCGGACGTGGAGGCGCTGCTCGTCAACACGGCACGCGGCCGTGCCGAGGCGTGGCTGGTTCCCGTCGACGACTGCCACCGTCTGGTCGCGCTGGTACGCCGGCACTGGTCGGGCGTGTCCGGCGGCGACGCCGTCTGGCGGGCGATCGAACGGTTCTTCGACGAGCTGAGGAGGTGTCATGGGACGGATCCGGATCGGTAAGCCGCACACGAGGCCCGACGCCCCTTCCCACGTGAAGGGAATCCGCGAGGGCAACGCGCGGCGCGGCTACCGCAGGGATGTCGGCCACCACAAGGACGGGACCGCCGACGCGCGCCGTTCGACCGGAATCAGGCCGAAGAAGCACAACGCGATCTTCAAGATCATGCCCAACCTGCCGCCGGGCTGACCCGGTGACCGTATTCACCGCCGCACCCACCGCCGCCGGGCGTGCCCGGCGGCGCCTACCCGCTGGAGGAGCCGTCATGATGAGGAAGATTCTGATCGTAGCCACCGTCGCCGGTCTCGTCGCCGTCGCGGTGCATGAGTTCCCTGTGCTCAGACGCGAGATCAGGATCTGGCGGATGTGAGGCGGCGGCCCGCAGGACGGGCGCCGGTCAGGGCCGCCTCGCGCCGGATCACGATCATGGCGGTGTCGTCGTCCAGCGGTCCCCGGCGTGGGCGAGGAGCGCACGCCCGCCGGACGAGCACGTCCGGGTCCTCGCCGGGCCACCAGGCGACGCGGTCGGCCGAACCCGCCCGCTCCGAACCGCCCGCTTCGGACCGCCTGGACCAGAGGGGCGTGCCACCGCAGCGGGCACCGGGGCGGTGGCGCATCGGGTGCTCGGCCGCGCCAGGGCCGGGGCGGCGCGACGGCGCAGCATGAGGAATCGCGCGTCGCGCGAAATGCGATGCGGGATGCCGCCGGTCACGCCGCCGTGCCGTGCCCGGGGACCCCCGTTCGACGGCCGGGGCCGGTGGATCGGGGCCGGCGCCGGCCCGGTTCTCCGCGTGTCGTGGCACGGGCACTGGGGCTCATGGTGCCGGTGAGGCGATCCTTTTGCGTCGCCCGCACTTGTCATGACGTTTTGACCTCCGGTATTGCGGTATGGGGCCAAATGTCCGTCCGTGGAACTACGGGGGAGGATGCCATGGCGGAATCACGGGGACGAGGCCCCTTCAACAGACCGTCCGAGGCCGAGCCGCGGGGGCACGAGACCGCTCGGACGGCCGGCACGACGCGCGACGTCGAGGCCGACGAGCGCGAGTTCGCGTTCTGGCAGGACCGCAGCCGGGTGTTCCTGCAGCCCATCGCCCCACCATCGATCCTGGGACTCTTCGGGCTCGCGACGGCGCTGCTGATGGTCGGCGCGTGGATGGCGGGCTGGTACGGCACCAGGGCGACACCGATCATCCTCTACCCGTTCGTACTGACCGCGGGCGGGCTGGCGCAGTTCCTGGCCGGCATGTGGTCCTACCGGGCGCGGGACGGCCTGGCCACAGCGGTACACGGGATATGGGGGGCGTTCTGGATCGGGTTCGGCCTGTTCTTCCTGATGCTCGGTGCGGGGGCCCTGCCGGTCGTGCTGGCCCCGGTGATCGGGGCGGGCAGCCCTGGGTTCGGGTTCTGGTTCATCGCGCTGTGCGTGATCACGGGCGTGTGCGCGCTGGCCGCGCTCGCCGAGAACATGGGAATGGCGCTGGTGCTGGTGATCCTGACCCTGGGCTCCGGCTTCACCGCTGCGGGCTTCTTCGCGGGCTCGGTCTGGCCGCTGCGGGTGGCCGGGTGGATGTTCGTGATCTCCGCCGTCGTGGCCGTGTACACCGCCGGCGCGATGTTGCTCGAAAGCACGTTCGGGCGAGCCGTCCTGCCGATGGGCAAGTACCGTGCCGCCGCGAACATCCCGGGCCGCAGGATGACCCGACCGCTCGAGTACAGGTACGGCCAGCCGGGGGTGAAGATCGGGCAGTGACATCCGGCCGCCCGGCTACGGCGGCAGAACATTGTGCCCGCCGGCCGGGCCGCCAAACCCCCCTGAGGCGCCCATGACTTCATCACGTGCGCTATGCTCGGCGCGATTATCCGTTTTGCGTAGTTCGCCGGGCGGAGGTGTCGGGTGTCTCGTTTGGCCGGTTTCTGCAGAGCGCTGGTACGCCGCTCCGTCCGCGCGTACCACCTCCTCTGCGTGCGTGACGACCTGGCGACCCACAAGGTCGTCGTGCCGGACGGCGTGTGGGCGTGCGGCGGGTGCGGCGAGGTCGTGCTCGCGGATGGGGTGCCGTCGTCGCACCTGTGCACCGACCACACCGTCTACTGAACGACGGCGCCTGAACCACCGGGCCTCCTTCCGCAGGACCTGAACCACCGGGCCTCCTTCCGCAGGACCTGAACCGCCCGGCCCCCTTCCGCGGGACCCGTGTCACGCGGCGTCGCCCGAAACCCTGCCCGAAGCGCCGCGCGGAGCCCCGTTCGCGGATCCGGCCCGGACCGCCCGTACCACCGCGGCGAAGTTGGCGGCGAGGCGCCGGGCGTGGCGCGCCCATTCCGGCTCGGCCTTCTGAGCCGCGGCGCGCAGCGTCCGCAGGTCCAGCCCGTCCTCGGCGAGCGCCGCCTCGTTCCACCGATCGAGGCGGTCGGCTCCGGCCTCCGGGTGGAACTGCACCCCCCAGGCACGCTCGCCGACACGGAAGGCCTGCACCGGGCAGGCGTCGCTCTTGGCCAGCCGCACCGCTCCGGGCGGCAGCTCGGTGACCTGATCACGGTGGTTCTGGATGGCGCGGAACTCGCGTGGAAGCCCGGCGAACAGCGGGTCGGTCCGGGCGTCGGGGAGCAACGACACACGGCACGACCCGCGCTCCGGCCGGCCGTGCGCGCCGCGTACTCTGCCCCCGGTCGCCGCGGCCAGCACCTGCGCCCCCAGGCAGATGCCCAGCAGCGGCACGCCGTCGGCGACCGCACGCCGGGCGAGCTCGCGCTCGGCCGGCAGCCAGGGCGCGTCCCGGTCGTCGTCCGGCAGGAAGCCGCCGCCGAGCAGGGCGACCGCGTCGAAACCGTCGGGCGTGGCGGGTACTGCGGCACCCGTTACCTCGTTCACCCGCAGCCCCGTCTCCCGCCACCAGGAGCGGAACCGCCCGAGCCCGCTCCGTTCCGTGTTCCGTACCACGAGGACGCGTGGGGCGGGTATGGAAGCCATCGTCGTACTCCTCGGGTCCGCCTGCTCGCCGCCTGACCGTAGATCATCATCGAGCACGGACCCGCGCCGCGTACAGCCGGCCCGTCCCGGCCGCCGACGGCCAGGCCGGGGCTGCGGAGGGCCGCGCTGCGGCCGCTCGTGCGCCGTCTCGGCCACGACGCCATGGAGGAGACCGCCGAGGGCCGGCGGCCGTGGGTCGGCACCGTCGGCGGGCCGGCTGCGCGCGGGCCGCTCGCCGGCGGTTGCACACCCCCGGGCGCCGCCGCGCGACCGGCGGCGCCCGCACGAGTGTGATCGAGTCGCGACCGAACGTCTCCCTGGGCGACGTCGCCCGCGAGGCGCATGCGGGGCCGCGTACGCCGCCCCTCCCGTCCGGGTCAGCCGGC